>NZ_JBEXSW010000012.1:0-188991 GCF_040613775.1 Streptomyces sp. NPDC006208
TCGTGACTGCGTGCCTTTTGAAGAATGAGCCTGCGAGTTTGCGGTGTGTTGCGAGGTTAACCCGTGTGGGGAAGCCGTAGCGAAAGCGAGTCCGAACAGGGCGATTCAGTAGCGCGCTCAAGACCCGAAGCGGAGTGATCTAGCCATGGGCAGGTTGAAGCGGAGGTAAGACTTCGTGGAGGACCGAACCCACCAGGGTTGAAAACCTGGGGGATGACCTGTGGTTAGGGGTGAAAGGCCAATCAAACTCCGTGATAGCTGGTTCTCCCCGAAATGCATTTAGGTGCAGCGTCGTGTGTTTCTTGCCGGAGGTAGAGCACTGGATAGGCGATGGGCCCTACCGGGTTACTGACCTTAGCCAAACTCCGAATGCCGGTAAGTGAGAGCGCGGCAGTGAGACTGTGGGGGATAAGCTCCATGGTCGAGAGGGAAACAGCCCAGAGCATCGACTAAGGCCCCTAAGCGTACGCTAAGTGGGAAAGGATGTGGAGTCGCAGAGACAACCAGGAGGTTGGCTTAGAAGCAGCCACCCTTGAAAGAGTGCGTAATAGCTCACTGGTCAAGTGATTCCGCGCCGACAATGTAGCGGGGCTCAAGCGTACCGCCGAAGTCGTGTCATTGCAGTATGTACCCCCAACGGGGACTGTGATGGGTAGGGGAGCGTCGTGTGCCGGGTGAAGCAGCCGCGGAAGCGAGTTGTGGACGGTTCACGAGTGAGAATGCAGGCATGAGTAGCGATACACACGTGAGAAACGTGTGCGCCGATTGACTAAGGGTTCCTGGGTCAAGCTGATCTGCCCAGGGTAAGTCGGGACCTAAGGCGAGGCCGACAGGCGTAGTCGATGGACAACCGGTTGATATTCCGGTACCCGCTTTGAAACGCCCAATATCGAATCAGACGATGCTAAGGCCGTGAAGCCGCCCCTGATCTCTTCGGAGTGAGGGGGAGTGGTGGAGCCGCCGGCCCAGATCTGTAGTAGGTAAGCGATGGGGTGACGCAGGAAGGTAGTCCAGCCCGGGCGGTGGTTGTCCCGGGGTAAGGGTGTAGGGCGTTGTGTAGGCAAATCCGCACAACATGAGCCTGAGACCTGATGCCGAGCCGATTGTGGTGAAGTGGATGATCCTATGCTGTCGAGAAAAGCCTCTAGCGAGTTTCATGGCGGCCCGTACCCTAAACCGACTCAGGTGGTCAGGTAGAGAATACCGAGGCGTTCGGGTGAACTATGGTTAAGGAACTCGGCAAAATGCCCCCGTAACTTCGGGAGAAGGGGGGCCATCACCGGTGATGAGTCTTGCACTCTGAGCTGGGGGTGGCCGCAGAGACCAGCGAGAAGCGACTGTTTACTAAAAACACAGGTCCGTGCGAAGCCGTAAGGCGATGTATACGGACTGACGCCTGCCCGGTGCTGGAACGTTAAGGGGACCGGTTAGCTCCATTTCGGTGGGGCGAAGCTGAGAACTTAAGCGCCAGTAAACGGCGGTGGTAACTATAACCATCCTAAGGTAGCGAAATTCCTTGTCGGGTAAGTTCCGACCTGCACGAATGGCGTAACGACTTCTCGACTGTCTCAACCATAGGCCCGGTGAAATTGCACTACGAGTAAAGATGCTCGTTTCGCGCAGCAGGACGGAAAGACCCCGGGACCTTTACTACAGTTTGATATTGGTGTTCGGTTCGGCTTGTGTAGGATAGGTGGGAGACTTTGAAACCTGGACGCCAGTTCAGGTGGAGTCGCCGTTGAAATACCACTCTGGTCGTGCTGGATGTCTAACCTGGGTCCGTGATCCGGATCAGGGACAGTGTCTGATGGGTAGTTTAACTGGGGCGGTTGCCTCCCAAAGGGTAACGGAGGCGCCCAAAGGTTCCCTCAGCCTGGTTGGCAATCAGGTGTTGAGTGTAAGTGCACAAGGGAGCTTGACTGTGAGACCGACGGGTCGAGCAGGGACGAAAGTCGGGACTAGTGATCCGGCGGTGGCTTGTGGAAGCGCCGTCGCTCAACGGATAAAAGGTACCCCGGGGATAACAGGCTGATCTTCCCCAAGAGTCCATATCGACGGGATGGTTTGGCACCTCGATGTCGGCTCGTCGCATCCTGGGGCTGGAGTCGGTCCCAAGGGTTGGGCTGTTCGCCCATTAAAGCGGTACGCGAGCTGGGTTTAGAACGTCGTGAGACAGTTCGGTCCCTATCCGCTGTGCGCGTAGGAGTCTTGAGAAGGGCTGTCCCTAGTACGAGAGGACCGGGACGGACGAACCTCTGGTGTGCCAGTTGTCCTGCCAAGGGCATGGCTGGTTGGCTACGTTCGGAAAGGATAACCGCTGAAAGCATCTAAGCGGGAAGCCTGCTTCGAGATGAGGACTCCCACCTCCTTGAGAGGGTAAGGCTCCCAGTAGACGACTGGGTTGATAGGCCGGATATGGAAGCCCAGTAATGGGTGGAGTTGACCGGTACTAATAGGCCGAGGGCTTGTCCTCAGTTGCTCGCGTCCACTGTGTCAGTTCTGAAGTAACGAACTCGCCAGACCCCTGTTCGGGGGTCGGTCGGCTGGAGTTCCACATCTTCATAGAGTTTCGGTGGTCATAGCGTTAGGGAAACGCCCGGTTACATTCCGAACCCGGAAGCTAAGCCTTTCAGCGCCGATGGTACTGCAGGGGGGACCCTGTGGGAGAGTAGGACGCCGCCGAACAATCATTGGCCTCAACCCCCGGACCTTGTCCGGGGGTTGAGGCATTTTTGCGTTCAGGGCGATATCTTCGGATGGGCGGCGAAGAACTCCCAGATCAGGTCCGTGGCGTCGATGCCGGCCTCCGACGCGCCCATCGTCGCGTCCGTGCTGCCCGGCCAGCTGTGGCCCATGTCGGGGAGGCGGTAGGTAATGAAGTCGGAGGCGTCGCGGCACTGCGCCGATGTACGGGTGACGTTCTTGCTCTGCACCTTCTCCGGTCGGCCTGCCGTGCAACTCAGCCGTTCGGACCAGGACGTGATGCCCAGTTCGAACTCGTCGTAGTGCTGGTCGCCTCCGCCGATGAAAGTCGCGACAGAGACCGGGGTCTTCGGCATGTACGTCGGCTTCGCCGCGTCCAGGCCGATGTAGCCGCTGCTGACCGGTGCGATCGCGGCAAAGGTGTCCGGCAGCTCGACCGCAAGCTTGAAGGACATGTCGCCACCGTTCGAGATGCCGGTCGCGTAGATGCGCCGGGGGTCGGCCTTCCAGATGCCGACAAGACGTTCGGTCATCGCGCCGATGAAGCCGACATCGTCCTCGGCACCGCAGCACACCAGGGCGTTGTACGCCTTGTCGAGTCCGTCGGGATAGGCAACGAGGAAACCTTCCTTGTCCGCCTTCGCGTTGAAACCGGTCAGCCGCGCGGCATACGCGCCGTCGGCCGGGTACGGGTGCATGGCGATGACCAGTGGCACGCGTTGTGCCGCCGTGTAACCGGGCGGTGCGTGCACGGTGTAGACGCGTGGCTTGCCCTGCCAGGTCATGGCGACGGTCTGGTCTCCCGGGCGGGGCGTCTCCTTCGGTGTGTTCTGCGTCGCCGGGGGCTTCTTGGACTTCTTCTTTCCGGCGCCGGCGTCAGAACCGCAGCCGGCCAGAGGCAACAGCACGGCCACGGCGGCGATCCACAAGGGGCGTATCCGCATGAGCGCATGGTGGCAGCAGGCCACGGGCGGTCCAGAGGAATGGATGGTTCGGAGAACACCTGAGTTCGGGGTATGATCTGTTGCGTTGCCGCGCGGAAGACCGCCGGAGTGCAACAGGCCCCTATAGCTCAGTCGGTAGAGCGTCTCCATGGTAAGGAGAAGGTCAACGGTTCGATTCCGTTTGGGGGCTCATTGAAGAAGGAGGCCCCCCGCCGATCGGCGGGGGGCCTCCTTCTTGTTCAGTTCCTGTGGGGCTCCGGGACGCGCATCGCCAGGATGGCCATGTCGTCCGAAGCCGGCTCAGCCGCGAATCGCTCGACCGCGCGGAGAACGCGTGCGGCGACCGCTCCGGCCGTCAGGCCCGTACACGTCGTCAGGACGTCGGCGAGACCGTCGTCGCCCAACATGCGGGTGCCCTCGCGGCGTTCGGTGACGCCGTCCGTGACGCACAGCAGGACGTCGCCAGGGTCGAGGGTGACCGTCTGCTCGTAGAGCTCCAGGTCGTCCATGACACCGAGCAGCGGCTGCGGCTCCGCAGCAGGCACCACAGTGCCGTCCTGGCGCAGACGCAGCGGGAGCGGATGGCCGGCGCACACGACCTTGAGCATCGCGCTGCCGTCCGCCTGGGGCCACAACTCGCCGTACAGAAGCGTGAGGAAGCGGCTGCGCGCACCCTCGTCGAGGATGGCCGCGTTGAGCCGCTCCAGGACGGCCGGGCCGCCGAACCCCTCGCGGGCGAGCAGCCGCAGAGCGTGCCGGGCCAGGCCCGTGACGGCTGCGGCCTCCGGGCCCGTACCGCAGACGTCGCCGATGGCGAAGCCGTACGCGCCGTCGCGGATCGGGAAGAGGTCGTAGAAGTCGCCGCCGACCTCGTTGCCTTCGCCGGCCGCCCGGTAGATGACCTCGACCTCGACGCCGGGGATCTGGGGGAGCTCCGGCGGCAGCAGGCTGCGCTGCAGGGACTGACTGATCGCCATGCGCTCCGAGTACAGGCGGGCGTTGTCGAGAGCGAGGGCGGCCCGGCGGGACAGGTCCTCGGCCAGTTCCAGGATCTCCTGGCGGAAGTGGTCGTCCGAGGGCTTGCCGAGCGTCAGCATGCCGATGACGCGGTTACGGGCGACCAGGGGGAGGACGACCGTCTCGCCGCCGACCGCCGCGGCTGTGGCGAGCGTGACGCCGATTCCGGAGGAGACCGGCGGGGACGCACCGAGGCCCAGTTCGCGCTTGGACGCGAGCAGGGCGGCACGCTGGGCGGCTTCACCGGGCGCCGTCCACACCCGTGCCCCCGGTGTCGGGACAGGGTCCGGAGGATCGATCCTGGCCAGTAGTGCCTTGAGACCGTCGATACGCTCCTCGTCCTCGTGGAGCACAAAGCTGAGGTACGGCTCCGAGGCCTGGTCGGCGATCGTGTAGACGGCGCACCAGGTGGCGAGCGTGGGGACGGTCATCTGGGCCATCAGCGCCAGGGTCTGGTCCCGGTCGAGTGTGCCGGCGAGCAGGTCCGATGCCTCGACAAGAAAGGAGAGCGAGCCGCGGCGCAGCCGCTCCAGCTCGCCGAGGCGGGCCGATTCGACCGCCAGCGCGATGCGGTCGGCGGCGAACTGGAGGCGCAGAGCCTCCTCGTTGGAGTACCGGCCCGCCGTTTCGGCGGCGACGCCGAGTGAGCCGGTGAGCCGGCCCTCGACCTTGAGCGGGACGGTGACGACCGAGCGCATGCCGGTGGAGTTGAGCAGTGGAACGGCACCAGGCACGGCCGTCAGGTCCTCGTGCACCGCGGGCATCCTGGCGGAGCCGTAACGGCCGGTTCCTGCCTCCACCGGGACGCGGGCGAAGCGCTGGCGTGCCGAGGGCAGGCCGGTCGTGGCCCGGACCTCCAGCTCGGTCTCGTCGTCGGTGGCGAGCAGCAGGAAGGCTGCGTCGCCGTCGAGCATGTCGCGAGCGCGCTCGACCGTGCGTTGCAGCAGGCCGTCGAGGTCGTCCGGGGCGGGAGAGCCGATGAAGACCTCGAACGGGTCCGCGCTGCCGCCTTCGGAACCGGTTTCCGTGACGGGTGCCCGCTGCGGAGTCTGCAGCACGGCACGCTCGTCGTCGCGTACCAGCAGACAGACTGTGGACGGTTCGCCGTTCGTGTCGCGTACCCGAAGGTGTGATGCGTAGACGGGCAGTACCCGGCCGTCGATGCCGCGGATGCCGTAGCTGCCCTCCCAGCGGGAGAGCCGGAGGGCTTCGGCGATACCGGTGCCGATGCCGGGCGTGTGCGGCCAGGCGGCGAAGTCGGTGAGCGGTTTGCCGATGACCTGATCGGCCGCGTAGCCGAAGAGGTGCTCGGCGTCCTCGTTCCATACGGAGATGGTGCCGGTGCGGTCGATCTGCGTGACGGCCACGCGCACCCGCTCGTCGGTGACCGGAAGCAGGGCGGTGGGCAGCACCGGGCCGGCGGAGCGGGTACCCACCGGGCGCTGCGGCAGGTCGAGTTGGAACCACACCTGCTTGTAGGTGGGGGCGTACTCGACGCCCCAGCGGGAGGCGAGTGCCGCGCACAGCAGCAGTCCCCGGCCGTTCTCCTGGTCGGGGCTGACGAAGGTGCGGCCGCCGCCCTGGATGGGGATCTCGCGCTCGGGGTAACGGTCGGCGACCTCGACCCGTACGCCGTCCTCGGTGCGCAGACACAGGACGTCGGCCGCGGTGCCTGCGTGGATGACCGCGTTGGTGACGAGCTCGCTGGTGAGTACCACCGCGTCGTCGACGACATCGGCGTACCCCCACCCCTGAAGGGTGTCCCGGACGAACGCCCGCGCGGACGCGACCGACCGTCCGACCGGCTCGAAACATGCCGCCGCCCGCGCGGTGATCACAGAACTCCTAGTACGCGTCTCGACGCCCGGCTCTGCCATGATCGGCCTGACCCTCCCGGTGCCCGGTGTTGGTACGTGCGCCACACTGCCCCCGCCGGGCGGACCGGGGCGGTTGGACAGCCGGATGCCAGGTTACTTACCTTCGCTGTCCGAGCGGATGCCGGACGTCACTGTTTCCGCCCACCTTGGGCGGGGACGCTATGCGAAGCTGCCGAACTGTTATGGCCTGGTTCGGCCATGGTGAAACACTGGGCAGGCTTCCGGAGACAGCCCGGGCAGTACGGTCAACCCCTGCGGGAGGGACACGGTGGAGTCTGGCGTGGCAGCGCGTGGCAATAACACGCGCCCGAAAGGCGGACGTTCCCGGAGCAATGGGACAACCGAGGTGGATACGGCGGCGCTGAACCGGCTGCGGGCGGCCCTGATGTCGATGCGGGACGGCAACTTCCGCCGTCGTCTGACCGTCTCGGGCGACGGGGTGATGGCCGAAATTGCGGCCGTTTTCAACGAGGTCGCCGACCGGAACCTGCATCTCACGGGCGAGCTCGCGCGTGTACGCAGGATGGTCGGACGCGAGGGGAAGCTGACCGAGCGGCTGGAGACGGGGGCCTGCGAGGGCTCCTGGGCGGCCGCCATCGATGCCTCGAACGCGCTGGTGGACGATCTGGCGCGGCCGGTGTCCGAGGTCGGGAGGGTGCTCTCGGCGGTCGCCGAGGGTGACCTGGAACAGCGCATGGAGCTGCGTTCCCACGAGGACGACGGCGCGGACACGTCGGTGCGCCCGCTGCGCGGTGAGTTCCTCAAGGTCGCCCGCACGGTCAACAACCTGGTCGACCAGCTGTCGGCGTTCACCGACGAAGTGACGCGGGTCGCACTGGAGGTCGGCACCGAAGGCAAGCTCGGCGGCCAGGCCCAGGTGCGCGGTATGTCCGGTTCGTGGAAGGACCTCACGGATTCGGTCAACACCATGGCGTACCGGCTGACCGCGCAGGTGCGCGACATCGCACTGGTGACGACGGCGGTGGCCAAGGGCGACCTGTCGCGGAAGGTCACCGTCCATGTGGCCGGCGAGATGCTTCAGCTGAAGAACACCGTCAACACGATGGTGGACCAGCTGTCCTCGTTCTCCTCCGAGGTCACCCGTGTGGCACGCGAGGTGGGCACGGAGGGCGAGCTCGGCGGTCAGGCGACCGTGCCGGGTGTGGCCGGTGTGTGGAAGGACCTCACCGATTCGGTGAACACGATGGCCGGCAACCTGACCTCCCAGGTGCGTGGCATCGCCGAGGTGACCACGGCCGTGGCAAACGGCGATCTGTCGCAGAAGGTCACCGTGAGCGCGCGCGGCGAGGTGGCCCAGCTCGCCGAGACCATCAACCAGATGACCGAGACACTGCGCACGTTCGCCGACGAGGTCACCCGCGTGGCCAGCGAGGTCGGCGCGGAGGGCCTGCTCGGCGGCCAGGCGCAGGTGCCGGGTGCGGCGGGTACGTGGAAGGACCTCACCGATTCGGTGAACACGGTCTTCCGGAACCTGACCACCCAGGTGCGGGACATCGCGCAGGTGACGACGGCGGTCGCCAACGGTGACCTGTCGCAGAAGGTCACGGTCGATGTCGCCGGCGAGATGCTCGAGCTGAAGAACACCGTCAACACGATGGTGGACCAGCTTCAGTCCTTCGGTTCCGAAGTGACGCGGGTGGCGCGCGAGGTCGGCGTCGAAGGCCGTCTCGGCGGTCAGGCGGAGGTGCCGGGTGCGGCGGGTACGTGGAAGGACCTCACCGACTCGGTCAACACCGCGTTCCGCAACCTCACCGGCCAGGTGCGGGACATCGCGCAGGTGACGACGGCGGTCGCCAACGGAGACCTGTCGCAGAAGGTCACGGTCGATGTCGCGGGCGAGATGCTCGAGCTGAAGAACACCGTCAACACGATGGTGTCGCAGCTCTCCTCGTTCGCCGATCAGGTCACGCGGATGGCGCGGGACGTGGGCACGGAGGGCCGTCTCGGCGGCCAGGCGCGCGTGGACGGCGTCAGCGGCACATGGAAGGAACTGACGGACTCCGTCAACTTCATGGCGGGGAACCTGACCTCGCAGGTCCGTCAGATCGCCCAGGTGACCACGGCGGTGGCCCGTGGTGATCTGTCGCAGAAGATCGACGTGGACGCGCGCGGCGAGATCCTGGAGCTGAAGAACACCATCAACACGATGGTCGACCAGCTCTCGGCCTTCGCCGAGCAGGTGACCCGGGTGGCGCGGGACGTGGGCACGGAGGGCCGTCTCGGCGGCCAGGCCCAGGTGCCGGGCGTGGCCGGTGTGTGGCGCGATCTGACCGACTCCGTGAACGGCATGGCCGAGAACCTCACCGGCCAGGTCCGCAACATCGCGCAGGTCGCGACCGCGGTGGCCCGTGGTGATCTGTCGCAGAAGATCGACGTGGACGCGCGCGGCGAGATCCTGGAGCTGAAGAACACCCTCAACACGATGGTGGACCAGCTCTCGAACTTCGCCGAGCAGGTGACCCGGGTGGCCCGCGAGGTGGGCACCGAGGGCATCCTCGGCGGCCAGGCCGAGGTCCAGGGTGTGTCCGGCACCTGGAAGGACCTCACCCAGTCCGTCAACTTCATGGCGAACAACCTGACGTCCCAGGTGCGCAACATCGCCGAGGTGACGACGGCGGTGGCCAAGGGCGACCTGTCGAAGAAGATCACCGTCGATGCCAAGGGCGAGATCCTCGAACTGGTGACGACCGTCAACACGATGGTGGACCAGCTGCTGGACTTCGCGGACGAGGTGACCAGGGTCGCCCGCGAGGTGGGTACGGAAGGCGTACTGGGCGGCCAGGCGCGGGTGCGCGGTGTCACCGGCATCTGGAAGGACCTCAGCGACAACGTCAACCTGATGGCCAACAACCTCACCAACCAGGTGCGCAACATCGCCCGCGTCTCGGCGGCGGTCGCCAACGGCGATCTGACCAAGAAGGTGACGGTCGAAGCACGGGGCGAGGTCGCCGAACTGGCGGAGACCGTCAACACGATGGTGACGACGCTGTCGTCGTTCGCCGACGAGGTGACCCGGGTGGCCCGCGAGGTGGGCACCGAGGGCGAGCTGGGCGGCCAGGCGCATGTGCCGGGTGTCTCCGGCACCTGGAAGGACCTCACCGAGTCCGTGAACTCGATGGCGTCGAATCTGACGGGCCAGGTGCGTCAGATCGCGACGGTCACCACCGCCATCGCCAAGGGCGATCTCACCAGGAAGATCGACATCGATGCGCGCGGCGAGATCCTGGAGCTGAAGACCACCATCAACACGATGGTCGACCAGCTGTCGTCGTTCGCCGAGGAGGTCACCCGGGTGGCCCGCGAGGTGGGCACCGACGGCCAGCTGGGAGGCCAGGCGCGGGTACGCGACGTCGACGGCACCTGGCGCGACCTCACCGAGTCCGTGAACGAGATGGCCGGGAACCTGACCCGTCAGGTGCGCGCGATCGCGGCCGTCGCCACGGCGGTTACCCGGGGCGACCTCAACCTCAAGATCGATGTGGACGCCGCGGGCGAGATCCAGGTGCTGCAGGACAACATCAACACGATGATCGCGAACCTGCGCGACACGACCCTGGCCAACGAGGAGCAGGACTGGCTCAAGGGCAACCTGGCGCGTATCTCCGGTCTGATGCAGGGGCGGCGCGATCTCGACGACGTCGCCTCGCTGATCATGAGCGAGCTGACCCCTGTCGTCTCGGCGCAGCACGGCGCGTTCTTCCTGGCCATGCCGACGGGGAACGGCGCGGACGTGTCGGGCTCGGCCGAGGCCTCGTACGAGCTGTGCATGCGCGGCAGTTACGGGTACTCCGCCGGTCTGATGCCCACGTCGTTCCGGCCGGGGGAGACGCTGATCGGTACGGCCGCAGAGGAGAAGCGGACCATCCAGGTCAGCGTGCCGCCGGGCTATCTCAAGATCTCCTCGGGGCTCGGCGAGGCCTCGCCGGCGTACGTGATCGTGCTGCCGGTCCTGTTCGAAGGGAAGGTCCTCGGTGTGATCGAGCTGGCGTCGTTCCAGCCGTTCACGCACATCCAGCGGGACTTCCTGAACCAGATCGCCGAGATGATCGCCACAAGCGTCAACACCATCAGCGTCAACACCAAGACCGAGGTGCTGCTCAAGCAGTCGCAGGAGCTGACCGAGCAGCTGCGTGAGCGCTCGGCGGAGCTGGAGAACCGGCAGAAGGCGCTGCAGGCCTCCAATGCCGAGCTGGAGGAGAAGGCGGAGCTGCTCGCGCAGCAGAACCGCGACATCGAGGTGAAGAACACCGAGATCGAGGAGGCCCGGCAGGTGCTGGAGGAGCGGGCCGAACAGCTCGCGGTCTCCATGCGCTACAAGTCGGAGTTCCTCGCGAACATGTCGCACGAGCTGCGTACGCCGCTGAACTCGCTGCTCATCCTCGCCAAACTGCTCGCGGACAACGCGGCGGGCAATCTCTCGCCCAAGCAGGTGGAGTTCGCCGAGACGATCCACGGCGCCGGATCCGACCTGCTGCAGCTGATCAACGACATCCTCGATCTGTCGAAGGTCGAGGCGGGCAAGATGGACGTCAGCCCGACCCGTATCGCGCTGGTGCAGCTCGTCGACTACGTGGAGGCGACCTTCCGGCCCCTCACGGCGGAGAAGGGGCTCGACTTCTCGGTGCGGGTCTCGCCGGAGCTGCCGGCGACCCTGCACACCGACGAGCAGCGGCTGTTGCAGGTGCTGCGCAACCTGCTGTCCAACGCGGTCAAGTTCACCGACAGCGGCGCTGTCGAGCTGGTGATCCGGCCGGCGGGCGCCGATGTGCCGCAGTCGATCCGCGAGCAGCTGCTGGAGGCCGGGTCGCTGCGGGACGCCGATGGGGATCTGATCGCCTTCTCGGTGACCGACACCGGCATCGGGATCGCGGCGGGCAAGATGCGGGTGATCTTCGAAGCGTTCAAGCAGGCCGACGGAACGACCAGCCGGAAGTACGGCGGTACGGGGCTCGGGCTGTCGATCAGCCGGGAGATCGCCCGGCTGCTGGGCGGCGAGATCCATGCGGCGAGCGAGCCGGGCCGCGGTTCGACGTTCACGCTGTACCTGCCGCTGCAGCCGAGTGAACTGCCGCCGCAGGGCTATCCGCAGCTCGCTCCCGGGGCCACGGACGGACATGACGGCGGGGACGTGGCCGAGCACGGCGCGCTGCCGCTGCAGTCGGTCTCCTCTGCGCCCTCGGGCCACTCGGGACCCGCAGCCCTGTTCCGGCGCAGGCGCAAGGCGCTGGGGGCCGTGGGGCAGCACAGTCCGCTGCCCGGCCGGCCGGGCGGGCAGACCGGGCCGTCCCAGGACACATGGGCCGAGGCCCTCGCCGACGAGGAGATGCCGGAGCAGCGGCGGGTGTTCGCCTTCGACGGCGAGAAGGTGCTGATCGTCGACGACGACATCCGCAACGTCTTCGCACTCACCAGCGTGCTGGAACAGCACGGGCTGTCGGTGCTGTACGCGGAGAACGGCCGCGAGGGGATCGAAGTCCTGGAGCAGCATGACGATGTGACAGTCGTACTGATGGACATCATGATGCCCGAGATGGACGGGTACGCGACCACGACGGCGATCCGCAGGATGCCTCAGTTCGCGGGCCTGCCGATCATCGCGCTCACGGCGAAGGCGATGAAGGGCGATCGCGAGAAGGCCATCGAGTCGGGCGCTTCCGACTACGTCACCAAACCGGTTGATCCTGACCACCTGCTCGCGGTGATGGAGCAGTGGATGAGCGAGGAGTGACCGGTCGGCGTTCAATTCCTTGGCAATTGCTGACTGACTGTGCCCGAAGGTGTGTGAGGGGCTTGCATTCGGGGAACCTTCTCGACTCCTGCGGCGTTTTTGGTACGTGCACAGTGACATCACGGTGACAGGGTGTGGCGACGGGCGGGGTGCGGCTACCATGACCGGCACAAGGACGGGCGACGCAAGGGAGTCGTCCCCTGGGGCGGCGCCCGGTGCGTCCCCCAGCTCTCTGAGCTGGGGAGACCCCAAGCCGGGGCGAGGAGGACGGGGCATGGTGCAGAAAGCCAAGATCCTCCTGGTCGATGACCGGCCGGAGAATCTGCTCGCGCTGGAGGCCATTCTCTCTGCGCTCGATCAGACACTGGTGCGGGCATCGTCAGGGGAGGAAGCGCTCAAGGCGCTGCTGACGGACGACTTCGCGGTCATCCTGCTGGACGTCCAGATGCCAGGAATGGACGGCTTCGAGACCGCCGCGCACATCAAGCGGCGGGAGCGGACCCGCGACATCCCGATCATCTTCCTCACCGCCATCAACCACGGCCCGCACCACACCTTCCGGGGCTACGCGGCAGGGGCCGTCGACTACATCTCCAAGCCGTTCGACCCCTGGGTGCTGCGCGCCAAGGTCTCCGTCTTCGTCGAGCTGTACATGAAGAACTGCCAGCTGCGTGAGCAGGCGGCGCTGCTGCGCCTCCAGCTGGAGGGCGGCCAGGCAGGCGGGGGCGAGGCAAGGGAGCCCGCCGGACTCCTCGCCGAACTCTCCGCCCGGCTCGCGGCAGTTGAGGAGCAGGCCGAAGCGCTCTCCAAGCAGCTGGACGACGACTCGGCGGACGCGGCGGCCGTGGCCACGGCCGCCCATCTCGAGCGCAAGCTCACCGGACTGCGCCGTGCACTGGACGCGCTGGAGCCCGGCACCGGCGGCGGCGCGCCGACGCTCCCCTCGCAAAGCTGACCGAGGTCCGGTGCCCGACCGCCCTTTGAGGGAGCGTCAGTTCACCGCCTCGAGCAGGGCGACACGAAAGGGTGAAGCAGTAGGCACACGTGTCCACTGCCGTCGACACCGGTAACCTCAGCACCATGGCCTCACGTACGTCCGGCAAGGGTTCCCAGGGCACGGCGGGCACCGCAAAGCAGCGCGCCGGCCGCACCACCGGCGCCGCGAAGAAGGCGGCGCCCGTCAAGAAGGCCGCCGCCAAGAAGACCGCACCCGCCAAGAAGGCGCCGGCCAAGAAGGCCGTTGCGAAGAAGGCGGCCGCTCCCAGGCCGGCGCCGTCCCCGACCGGGGGTGTGTACCGCCTCGCGCGCGCCCTCTGGCTCGGGCTCGCGCACGCCGTCGGCGCCTTGTTCCGCGGGATAGGGCGTGGTGCCAAGGGACTCGATCCGGCCCACCGCAAGGACGGGCTCGCGCTGCTCCTGCTCGCCGTGGCCCTCATCGTCGCGGCCGGCACCTGGTCCAACCTGAACGGTCCCGTCGGCGATCTCGTCGAGATGCTGGTGACCGGCGCGTTCGGCAGGCTCGATCTGCTGGTGCCGATACTGCTGGCAGCGATCGCCGTGCGGCTGATCCTCTACCCCGAAAAGCCCGACGCCAACGGCCGCATCGTGATCGGCCTGTCCGCGCTCGTCATCGGCGTGCTCGGCCAGGTCCACATCGCCTGCGGCTCGCCGGGCCGGGGCGAGGGTACCGAGGCGATGCAGGACGCGGGCGGTCTGATCGGCTGGGCAGCGTCCAAGCCGCTGATCTTCACCATGGGCGAGGTGCTCGCCGTACCGCTGCTCGTGCTGCTCACGGTCTTCGGGCTGCTCGTCGTCACCGCCACCCCCGTCAACGCCATTCCTCAGCGGCTCAGGCTGCTCGGCTCCAAGCTCGGCATCGTCGACCTGCCCGGCGCGGACGACGAAGCCGGCGAGGACGACCAGCGGTACGACGATCAGTGGCGCGATGCGATGCCCGCCCGTCCGCGGCGCTCCTCCGCGCGCCGTGGCGAGGAAGCGGACGAGTACGACCCGGAGTCGGCCGAGGCGGAGGCTCTCTCCCGCCGCCGCCGGCCCCGCAGGCCCTCCGTACAGCCCGCGATGGGGCGGGAGATGGACGCCGTGGACGTGGCGGCCGCCGCGGCCGCGGCGCTGGACGGAGCCGTACTCAACGGCATGCCGCCCTCTCCGCTCGTCGCCGACCTCACCCGCGACGTCACCGCGGACCGGCAGCGCGCCGCGTCCCCGGTGCCTTCCGCACGCCGGCCCGAGAAGCCGGCGCCCGAGCCCGAGGCGTCCGTGCCGGATCTGACCAAGCAGGCACCCGACCCCGACCGGTCCCAGCCCCTGCCGCCGCGCGCCGAACAGCTCCAGCTGTCCGGGGACATCACGTACGCGCTGCCGTCGCTGGGTCTGCTGGAGCGTGGCGGTCCCGGCAAGACGCGCAGCGCCGCCAACGATGCGATCGTCGCGTCGCTGACGAACGTGTTCGCGGAGTTCAAGGTCGATGCGTCGGTCACCGGGTTCACCCGCGGCCCGACGGTCACCCGGTACGAGGTGGAGCTGGGCCCGGCCGTGAAGGTCGAGCGGATCACCGCACTGACCAAGAACATCGCGTACGCGGTCGCCAGCCCCGACGTACGGATCATCTCGCCGATCCCCGGCAAGTCGGCCGTCGGTATCGAGATCCCCAACTCCGACCGCGAGATGGTCAATCTCGGTGATGTGCTGCGCCTCGCGGACGCCGCCGGGGACGACCATCCGATGCTCGTGGCCCTGGGCAAGGACGTCGAGGGCGGCTATGTGATGGCCAACCTCGCGAAGATGCCGCACGTGCTGGTCGCCGGTGCGACCGGATCCGGCAAGTCGTCGTGCATCAACTGCCTGATCACGTCGGTGATGATCCGGGCGACCCCTGAGGACGTACGGATGGTGCTCGTCGACCCGAAGCGGGTCGAGCTCACCGCGTACGAGGGCATCCCGCATCTGATCACGCCGATCATCACCAACCCCAAGCGGGCCGCCGAGGCCCTCCAATGGGTGGTGCGTGAGATGGACCTGCGCTACGACGACCTGGCGGCCTTCGGCTACCGGCACATCGACGACTTCAACCAGGCCGTGCGCAGTGGCAAGGCCACACCCCCGCCGGGCAGCGAGCGCGATCTGCAGCCCTACCCGTATCTGCTGGTCATCGTGGACGAGCTCGCGGATCTGATGATGGTCGCACCGCGCGACGTCGAGGATGCCATCGTCCGCATCACACAGCTGGCGCGCGCCGCCGGTATTCATCTGGTACTGGCCACCCAGCGGCCGTCCGTGGATGTCGTCACCGGTCTGATCAAGGCGAACGTCCCGTCCCGGCTCGCGTTCGCCACCTCCTCGCTCGCCGACAGCCGGGTCATCCTGGACCAGCCGGGCGCGGAGAAGCTGATCGGCAAGGGCGACGGGCTGTTCCTCCCGATGGGCGCCAACAAGCCGACGCGGATGCAGGGGGCGTTCGTCACCGAGGCAGAAGTCGCGGCGGTCGTCCAGCACTGCAAGGATCAGATGGCCCCGGTCTTCCGCGACGACGTCGTGGTCGGCGCCAAGCAGAAGAAGGAGATCGACGAGGACATCGGCGACGATCTGGACCTGCTCTGCCAGGCGGCGGAGCTGGTCGTCTCCACCCAGTTCGGCTCCACCTCGATGCTCCAGCGCAAGCTGCGTGTGGGCTTCGCGAAGGCGGGCAGACTCATGGATCTGATGGAGTCGCGCAACATCGTGGGGCCCAGCGAGGGTTCCAAGGCGCGCGACGTCCTGGTGAAACCGGATGAACTGGATGGAGTGCTCGCGATCATCCGCGGCGAGTCACAGTCGTAACGGTTCCGTGAGCAACCGTTTCCCTTGGTCGTACGTCAAGTTGGAGGGAGGGACACGATGATGTCCTGAGCCTCGGGATGACCGGCCATTCTGATGGCGTACATATTCCTACCGCCCGGTTGCCCCACCCTTTCGTACCACCCCTAAACTGAACCTCCAGCAGGTGGTTACACGCTCGAAAGGCGCCCCCGTGTCCATCGGCAACTCCCCCGAAGACGACCGGCCTTCAGTCGAAGACGACCGGCCTTCGATCGGCCACGCGCTCCAGCAGGCGCGTGTCGACGCAGGCCTCACCGTTGACGAGGTCAGTGCCTCCACCCGGGTGCGCGTCCCCATCGTGCACGGGATCGAGGAGGACGACTTCTCCCGCTGCGGCGGCGATGTGTACGCCCGCGGCCATATCCGTACGCTCGCCCGCGCCGTCGGGCTCGATCCCAGTCCACTGATCGCGCAGTACGACGCGGCCCATGGCGGGCGGCCCGCGCCGACGCCCGCGGCGCCGCTCTTCGAGGCCGAGCGGATCCGTCCCGAGCGCCGGCGCCCCAACTGGACCGCGGCCATGGTCGCCGCGATCGTCGCCGTGGTCGGCTTCGCCGGCTTCACGCTCTTCAACGGCGGCGACGGCCAGGACAACCAGGTCGCCGAGGGTTCGGCGCCCGAGACGACCGGTCCCACCAAGGCGCCGCCGAGCAAGCCTGCCGATCCCAAGCCCGCCCCGTCGGACAGTGCCATCGCGGCCGTGCCCTCGGACAAGGTGACGGTGAAGCTGTCGGCCGTGGACGACAAGAGCTGGATCTCCGCCAAGTCGCACAACGGCAAGCTGCTCTTCGACGGCACCCTGAAGAAGGGCGAGAGCAAGACCTTCCAGGACGACGAGCGCGTCGATCTCATCCTCGGCAACGCCGGGGCGATCGAGCTGTATGTGAACGGCAAGAAGGTCGAGGCCGAGTTCGAGATGGGTGGCGTCGAGCGGCTGTCCTACACCAAGGGCGACCCCGAGGTCGGCTAGGCCTGTCCGGACGGCACGTACATCGGCCGGGGCGACGGTACGAGGGAGCGCAGAACCCTCGCGGCAAGGGCGTGGGCCGGGACAAAGTAGTCTTGAGCTCATGCCCGAACGCCGTACCGTCGCCCTTGTCACTCTCGGCTGCGCCCGTAACGAGGTGGACTCGGAGGAACTCGCAGGCCGCTTGGCAGCGGACGGCTGGGAGCTCGTCGAGGACGCCTCCGACGCCGATGTCGCCGTGGTCAACACCTGCGGATTCGTCGAGGCCGCCAAGAAGGACTCAGTCGACGCCCTGCTGGAAGCCAACGATCTCAAGGCTGCGGCTCAGGAGGGGGGCGGCAGAACCCAGGCCGTCGTCGCCGTCGGCTGTATGGCCGAGCGGTACGGCAAGGAGCTCGCCGAGGCGCTGCCCGAGGCCGACGGCGTGCTCGGCTTCGACGACTACGCCGACATCTCCGACCGGCTGCAGACCATCCTCAGTGGCGGCGTCCACGCCTCGCACACTCCGCGTGACCGGCGCAAGCTGCTGCCGCTCAGCCCCGTCGAGCGCCAGCAGGCGACCGATGTGGCGCTTCCCGGCCACGGAGACGTCGCCCCGGCGCCGGAGGACCTGCCCGAAGGCGTCGCCCCGGTGTCCGGCCCGCGCGCGCCCCTGCGCCGCCGCCTCGGCACCAGCCCCGTCGCCTCCGTGAAGCTCGCCTCCGGCTGCGACCGGCGCTGCTCCTTCTGCGCCATCCCCTCCTTCCGCGGCTCCTTCATCTCGCGCCGCCCCAGCGATGTGCTCGGTGAGACCCGCTGGCTGGCCGAGCAGGGCGTCAAGGAGGTCATGCTGGTCTCCGAGAACAACACCTCGTACGGCAAGGACCTCGGCGACATCCGGCTGCTGGAGACGCTGCTGCCGGAGCTTGCCGCCGTCGACGGCATCGAGCGGGTGCGGGTCAGCTATCTGCAGCCCGCCGAGATGAGGCCCGGACTGATCGACGTCCTGACGTCGACGCCGAAGGTCGCCCCGTACTTCGATCTGTCCTTCCAGCACTCGGCGCCCGGTGTGCTGCGCGCGATGAGGCGCTTCGGGGACACCGAGCGGTTCTGGGAGCTGCTGGAGACCATCCGCGGCAAGGCCCCGCAGGCCGGCGTGCGGTCCAACTTCATCGTCGGCTTCCCCGGCGAGAGCGAGGCGGACTTCGCGGAGCTGGAGCGCTTCCTCGGAGCGGCGCGCCTGGACGCGATCGGTGTCTTCGGCTACTCGGACGAGGAAGGCACCGAGGCCGTCTCGTACGACGGCAAGCTGGACGCGGACGTCATCGCGGAACGGCTCGAGCATCTGTCGCGCCTCGCCGAGGAGCTCACCGCGCAGCGCGCCGAGGAGCGGCTGGGCGAGAGCCTGGAGGTGCTCGTCGAGTCCGTGGACGGCGAGGACGGGGCCGTGGGCCGCGCCGCGCACCAGGCGCCCGAGACCGACGGCCAGGTCCTGTTCACCTCACGCGACGGCCTGGAGCCCGGTCGTATCGTCATGGCGAAGGTCGTGGGTACGGAAGGCGTCGACCTGGTGGCCGACTGTCTTGGCGAGGAGGCGGGCAGATGACCGGAGTGCCGGCATCCGCGGCGGGCGGGACCGGCAGGCCGGCGCCGGGCGGCAAGCTGGGTGCTGCAGCCGTCAATCAGGCCAGCCTGTGGAACATCGCCAACATCCTGACCATGCTGCGGCTGGTCCTGGTGCCCGCCTTCGTGGTGCTGATGCTGCAGGACGGCGGGTACGACCCGGCATGGCGGGCCTGGGCCTGGGCCGCCTTCGCGGTCGCCATGATCACGGACATCTTCGACGGGCATCTGGCACGCACGTACAACCTGGTCACCGATTTCGGGAAGATCGCTGACCCGATCGCCGACAAGGCGATCATGGCTGCGGGCCTGATCTGCCTGTCGGCCCTCGGCGATCTGCCGTGGTGGGTGACCGGTGTGATCCTTTTCCGGGAGCTCGGGATCACGCTGATGCGGTTCTGGGTGATCCGGCACGGAATCATCCCGGCCAGTCGCGGCGGCAAGATGAAGACGCTGGCGCAGGGCACGGCGGTAGGGATGTACGTGCTCGCGCTGACCGGGGCACTGGCGACCCTGCGCTTCTGGGTGATGGCGGTGGCCGTCGTGCTGACGGTCGTCACAGGTCTGGACTATGTGCGGCAGGCGATCGTGCTGAGGCGCAAGGGGCTCGCCGAGGAGCGAGCCGCGCGGGCCGGGGACCGGGCCGGGAAGGGCTCAGCCGGGTGAATACGGCGGCCCGGGTGCTGGCACTGCTTGCGGAGCGTGGCGAGACGCTGGCCGCCGCGGAGTCGCTCACGGGCGGTCTGGTGGCCGCGGAGCTGACCTCCGTGCCCGGCGCCTCCCAGACCTTCCGCGGTTCCGTCACGGCTTACGCAACCACCCTCAAGAGGGATGTTCTGCGGGTCGACGGGACTCTTCTGGAGCAGCGCGGAGCGGTGGATCCCGAGGTGGCGGGGCAGATGGCGATCGGTGTGCGCGATGTGCTGGGCGCCGCATGGGGCATCGCCACCACAGGCGTCGCGGGGCCCGAGCCTCAGGACGGGCAGCCGGTGGGGACGGTCTACGTGGCCGTCGCGGGGCCGGGGCGCGAGGTGAAAGTGGCCGCATTGCGGTTGAACGGGGACCGTGCGGAAATCCGTAGAGAGAGTGTACGGAGAGTGCTCGAGCTGCTCTCCGGAGAACTCCACGAGAATGTGCGGACAAAGGATACGGAACACAACGGGGGGACTTGATGTTTGCAGCCCTGAGTGAACACGACATCGCTCCCCGCACGGCCGCGGCGCAAGGCGGTACGGTGGGGCGTGAAGGATGCGGCTACGCGGTCCGAGGAGGGAGCCACCGATGATTCTGCTCCGTCGCCTGCTGGGTGACGTGCTGCGTCGGCAGCGCCAGCGCCAGGGCCGTACTCTGCGCGAAGTCTCCTCGTCCGCCCGAGTATCGCTCGGCTATCTCTCCGAGGTGGAGCGGGGGCAGAAGGAGGCATCCTCCGAGCTGCTCTCCGCGATCTGCGACGCGCTTGACGTACGGATGTCCGAGCTCATGCGCGAAGTGAGCGACGAGTTGTCGCTGGCCGAACTGGCCGAGTCGGCAGCCGCCAGCGAGCCGGTGCCTGCGCCAGTACGCCCGATGCTCAATTCCGTCTCTGTGACGTCGGTGGCGGGTGTGCCGACCGAGCGAGTGACGATCAAGGCGCCTGCGGAGGCGGTCGACGTCGTCGCCGCCTGATCCGCGAAGGCTCTGCACGGCTTGGTTTGCAACTGGGCCCCGGTTGGTACTCGATGCCGCCGGGGCCCGTTGCTTTTCCCCGAATGAGCGTTTTGTGCAGCTGTGCAATGGTGGACGGTATCGGCGGAACCGAGTGGAGGCATGCATGTCTGTCGTGAAGAGCCCATTGTCCGACGCGGACCTCAAGACTGTCGGCGGTGCCCTGCAGGGTGCGCTCGTGGATCTGGTGGATCTCGGGCTGGTGGCCAAGCAGGTCCACTGGAACGTGGTCGGCCCACGATTCAGGTCCGTCCACCTGCAGCTCGACGAGGTGGTGGACACGGCGCGTCAGCACTCGGACATCGTCGCCGAACGGGCGTCCGCGATCGGTGTGGCACCGGACGGGCGGGCGGCGACCGTGGCCGCGCAGAGTGCGATCGGGGCGGTCCCTGACGGATGGATCAAGGACGGGGACGCCGTGCAGACACTTGTGGACGCGCTCGGCGCGGTCATCGGGAGGATGCGGGAGCGGGTCACGGCGACCGCGGACCCGGATCCGGTGAGCCAGGACATCCTGATCGGGCTCACGGCCGACCTCGAGAAGCACGCCTGGATGTTCCAGGCGGAGAGCGCATAGCGAGGTCGGGGCGTCCCGGCCGGCCATGCGCGCCGGATCGGCCAACCACGCGCCCTCCCGGGGGTCGAGCGCGCCGCACTAGCGTGGACCGGAGGAGGCAGCCATGGCGATACGCGGGGCGGTCCTCGTGCCAGTCGTCGCGCTCGGGCTCGTGGTGGGCGGAGCGTGGTGGTGGGCAGTTCTGCGGCTGGTGCTGATGCCGGAACAGTCCGGGGCCATCGAGGGGGCGGTGGCGGCCGGCGGTTGGGGGCTGAGCCTGCTGCCGGTGCATGTGACGGCAGCCCGAGGGGTCACCAGGGCATCACGACGCCGCCGTTCGGACGGAGTATCTGACCCGTCATGAAGGACGAGGCGTCGCATGCCAGATGAAGCACGGTGTGCGCGATGTCCTCGGGTTCGCCGACCCTGCGCAGCGGGGACATCCTGACCAGAGCGGCCTCGGCCTGCTGCTGGAGACCGGCATCGTGACGGTCGGTCATCGGGGTGCGCACCCAGCCGGGGGCTACGGCATTGACACGGATGGAGTGCGGGCCGAGTTCGGTCGCCAGGGTCTTGGTGAGCTGTACCACGGCCGCCTTGGCCACGCTGTAGCAGAGCAGACCCGCGTTGGCGGCGTCCATGGCTCCGGATGCCATGGTGATGATCGAACCGCCCGTGCCCGCGGCGATCATGGCTCGGGCCGACTCCTGGCAGGCGTACAGAACGCCCTTGAAATTGACGGCGAGAACGCGGTCGAGGTCTTCGTCCCGGGTTTCCAGGACGGGGCTGGTGTGCATGATTCCGGCGATCGCGGCCATGATGTCGAGCCGCTCCACGCTGAGCACCGCTGCGCGCAACTGGGCGCGGTCGGTGACGTCCAGCGCGTGGGTCAGGGCTGTGCCGCCGATGCCCGTGATCCGGGCGCGGGTCCGGTCGAGGCCCTTCTCGTCCAGGTCGGCGCAGTGGACCGTGGCGCCCGCCTCGGCGAGCAGGACTGCCGTGGCGCGGCCGATACCGCCGGCCGCTCCGGTGACGAACGCGGTGCGCCCGGTGAGGTCGTACGCCGTGAGGCCCATGCCGGGACCGTACGACCGGATCTGACGGATCGTCAACTGATCGGTCCCGATTGACACCGCGGGCACCAGAAGGTGGGGCGCTCGCGGCTGCCGTCGCCCTGGTCGGCCTTGCGGATCAGGGTGCCGCAGCGGGGGCAGGGGCGGCCCATGCGCCCGTAGACGTACAGCCGTGGGGCCGGAGGGCGGGCGGCGGGGGTGGGACCGGCGGTCGTGGTGCGACGGTCGGGGCGGTCCTTGTTCGCGTCGAGGAGGCGACGGGCGGTGGCGACGAGCCGCTCAGGAACACCGGGCGGGAGTTGGCCGATCGGGAGCCAGGGCGTCACCCGTGCCAGGAAGGCCAGCTCGGACTTGTAGACATTGCCGATCCCCGCGAGATTGCGCTGGTCGAGGAGGGCTTCGCCGAGAGGGCGGGCCGGGTCGGCGAGCAGATTGGCCACGGCGGTCGCCGGATCCCAGTCCGGGCCCAGCAGATCGGGTCCCAGATGCCCGACGACCTGGTCCTCGTCCGTCGTCCTCAGCAGTTCCAGCACCGGCAGGCGGTAGCCGACCGCGGTGTGCGAAGCGTTGCCGAGGATGGCCCGGATCTGGTGCGCCGGCCCGCCGCGCCAGCGCTCACCCGCCTCGTACACCTGCCAGGTGCCCTCCATACGCAGATGCGAGTGCAGGGTGAGACCGCCCTCGATGCGGGTCAGCAGATGTTTGCCGCGCGGGGTGACGTCCAGGACACTGCGGCCGGTGAGATCGGTGGTCGCCAGGCGCGGAACCCGCAGATCCGACCGGGTCAGCGGCCGGCCGGCGAGGGCGGTGTGCAGGCGCTTCGCGGTCAGCCAGACGGTGTCTCCTTCGGGCATGTGTCCATGATGCGGGGGAGTCGCTGCGCGGGGGTGTTTTCCCGGCCCCTGCCTTCCCGGGACCGGGGCGCTGCTCCGGCCACGGAGGGCCGGTGGCTGTGTCCTCGATGCCCGTCCCGGACGTGCCAGGAGCCGACCCCGCCCGTCCCGCGAGCGGCGGGCCCGTCCACCGAGAACGGCGGGGGGCAGAGCTCTGGGGGCGGGGCCGCCGCTGGGGGAGGGGCGGGCCGGGGAAGAGCTCGCGGAGTTCGTCAGGGACGCAGTCGCAGCCCCCTTGGAGTGGCGTGGAAGCCCGCCGTCTCCAGCGCGCGGCCCAGCGGAGACGTCAGGGCCGGCGTGCCGTTCACCCGCTCCACCGTGACGGAGCCGAGCGCACCCCCGCGCGCCGCCGTCGCCAGGGCCTCCGCCGCCGCGTGCAGTGCCGGCGACTCCTCGTCCGTCGCCCAGGACAGCAGCGTCTTGCCGCCCCGCTCCATGTAGAGCGTCAGCTCGCCGTCGACCAGGACCACCAGCGAGCCCGCTTTGCGCCCCGGCTTGTGGCCTGCGCCCGTCGGCGGCTCCGGCCACGGCAGCGCTGCCCCATAGGCGTTGGCCGGGTCGGCGGCGGCCAGCACGATGGCGCGTGGCGCCCTCTGCCCGTCCGCGCGATCCCGGGCGGTGGCCGCCGCGCGCAGCCGGTCGACGGCGCCGTCCATGGCGAACTGGGCTGCCCCCAGCCCCTCGATGACATAGCCACGGCGAGCCTGTCCGCTGTCCTCGAAGGCGGACAGGATGCGGTACGTGGCGGAGAATCCGCCCTCGA
This sequence comes from Streptomyces sp. NPDC006208, assembly GCF_040613775.1. Taxonomy (NCBI): domain Bacteria; kingdom Bacillati; phylum Actinomycetota; class Actinomycetes; order Kitasatosporales; family Streptomycetaceae; genus Streptomyces; species Streptomyces sp. NPDC006208. The sequence continues at coordinate 23,725 of NZ_JBEXSW010000012.1, forward strand.
CCCCTTCGGCTGCAACAGCGCCGCGGGTCACTACGCCATGGCGGTCCAGGAGAGTACGGGCGAGAGCGTGCGCCCGGTGGGTCGGCTCGGGCTCTGCCGCCGGCAGCAGGGACCAGCGGCCGCTCACCGTCGGCGGCCCCGTCCGCGATACGGGGCGGGCGGCTGCGGTGAGGCTGCCGTAACGCCCCCTGGGCACCGTGCGCTTCGCCCGGTGTGCCGTGGAACCCGCCGTGCGGCCGGAGCCGAGCAGCGAACGCAGCGGGGCCAGGGTGTCGTTGGTGAGCCGACCGGACCAGGCGAGATCCCAGACGGCGTCGGCCAGTTCGGGATCGGTGGCGTCCGGGTGGGTGGTGGCACGGACCTGGTCGGCGATCTGGCGGAAGAAGAGCCCGTACCCGCCTGAGAGCGCGGTCAGGACCGATTCGTGGAGGGCGGCCAGCTCCAGCGGGTGGGGCGCGGGGAGCAACAGAGGTGCGGTGTCGGCAAGATAGAGCGAGACCCAGCCGTCCTTGCCCGGCAGCGCTCCGGCGCCTGCCCACAGCACCTCCCCCGTTGTGGTCAGTTCGTCGAGCAGGGTGGGGGTGTAGCCGGTGACCCGGGAGGGGAGGATCAGCTTCTCGAGAGCGGACGCGGGCACCGCGGCACCCTGCAACTGCTCGACGGCACGGGCCAGTCCGTCTATGCCACGCAGGCTGTTGCTGCCCAGGTGCTGCCACTGCGGCAGGAAGGTGGCGAGCGCGGCCGGCGGAACCGGCTCCAGCTCGTGGCGCAGGGCGGCCAGCGACCGGCGGCGCAGCCGCCGCAGTACACCCGCGTCGCACCACTCCTGGCCGATGCCGGAAGGGTGGAACTCGCCCTGAACCACGCGGCCGCTTGCCGCGAGCCGGTGCAGGGCCCCGTCCGTGACTGCCGCGCCGAGTCCGAAGCGGCTCGCTGCCTGCGCCGAGGTGAACGGTCCGTGCGTGCGCGCATACCGGGCGAGCAGGTCGCCCAGCGGGTCCTTGACCGGCTCGGTGAACGCCTCCGGGACCCCCACGGGAAGCGCCGTGCCCAGTGCGTCCCGCAACCGGCCGGCATCCTCGACCGCGGCCCAGTGGTCCGCGCCCGCGATCCGCACGCGAATGGCCCGCCGCGACCCGGCCAGCTCCTGGGCCCACCCGGCCTGACTGCCGCGCTCGATCAGCTCCGCATCAGTGAGCGGACCCAGCACCCGCAGCAGATCGGCGACGCCCTCCGTGTCCTTGATCCGCCGGTCGTCCGTGAGCCACTGCAGCTCGCGCTCCAGCTCGCTGAGCACATCCGCGTCGAGCAGTTCCCGAAGCTCGGCCTGGCCCAGCAGCTCGGCGAGCAGCCGGGAGTCCAGGGAGAGTGCCGCGGCGCGCCGTTCGGCGAGGGGGGAGTCCCCCTCGTACAGGAACTGGGCGACATAGCCGAAGAGCAGTGAACGGGCGAAGGGGGAAGGCTCCTGGGTGGTGACCTCGACCAGGCGGACCCGGCGGGACTCGATGTCACCCATCAGCTCCGTGAGCCCGGGGACGTCGAAGACGTCCTGGAGACATTCGCGGACCGCCTCGAGGACGATGGGGAAGGACCCGAACTCGCTCGCCACCTGGAGCAGTTGGGCGGCGCGCTGACGCTGCTGCCACAGGGGTGTGCGCTTTCCGGGGGTGCGCCGCGGTAGCAGCAGCGCACGGGCTGCGCACTCGCGGAAGCGCGAGGCGAACAGCGCGGAGCCGCCGACCTGGTCCGTGACGATCTGGTCGATCTCGCCCTTGTCGAAGAGTGCGTCCGCCGCGCCGATCGGCGCCTGCTCGCTGTCGAACGTCGTGTCCAGACGGACCGGATCCTGGTCGAGCAGGTCGAGGCCCATCAGATCGGCGTCCGGCAGCCGCAGCACGATGCCGTCGTCGGCGTGCATGACCTGCGCGTCCATGCCGTAGCGCTCGGCGAGCCTGGCACCCAGCGCGAGCGCCCACGGGGCGTGCACCTGCGCGCCGAACGGGGAGTGGATCACGACCCGCCAGTCACCGAGCTCGTCGCGGAACCGCTCCACCAGGATGGTGCGGTCATCGGGGACATGACCGCAGGCGCGGCGCTGCTCGTCGAGATACGCCAGCACGTTGTCGGCCGCCCAGGCATCGAGACCCGCGGCGAGCAGCCGCAGCCTGCCGTCCTCGTCGGACAGGCCCCCGACCTCGCGCAGAAACGCGCCGACCGCCCGTCCCAGCTCCAGCGGGCGGCCCAGCTGGTCGCCCTTCCAGAACGGCAGCCGGCCCGGGACGCCGGGGGCGGGGGAGACCAGCACCCGGTCGCGGGTGATGTCCTCGATCCGCCAGGACGTGGTTCCCAGGGTGAAGACATCTCCCACCCGGGATTCGTAGACCATCTCCTCGTCGAGCTCACCGACCCGGCCGCCGCCCTTCTTGGGATCGGCGCCGGCGAGAAAGACTCCGAACAGGCCGCGGTCGGGGATCGTGCCCCCGGACGTGACGGCCAGGCGCTGGGCACCGGGCCGGCCCGTGACCGTACCGGCGACGCGGTCCCACACCACGCGGGGGCGCAGCTCAGCGAAGGCGTCGGAGGGATAGCGTCCGGCGAGCATGTCGAGGACGGCTGTGAAGGCCGACTCCGGGAGGGACGCGAACGGGGCCGCCCGGCGGGACAGCGCGAGCAGGTCGTCGACCTGCCAGGTGTCCATGGCGACCATCGCGACCAGCTGCTGGGCCAGCACGTCCAGGGGGTTGGACGGGACGCGCAGCGACTCGATGGAGCCGGTGCGCATCCGCTCGGTGACCACGGCTGCCTGCACGAGGTCGCCGCGGTACTTGGGGAAGACGACGCCCGTGGAGACGGCGCCCACCTGGTGCCCGGCGCGGCCCACCCGCTGCAGCCCTGAGGCCACGGAAGGCGGCGACTCGACCTGGACGACCAGGTCCACCGCGCCCATGTCGATACCCAGCTCGAGGCTGGAAGTGGCGACGACTGCGGGGAGCCTGCCCGCTTTCAGGTCCTCTTCGACCAGGGCACGCTGCTCCTTGGAGACCGAGCCGTGGTGCGCGCGGGCGAGCAGCGCCGGCGCTCCCTTCGCGGCGCCGGACTGCGCCATGATCTCGGCCGGCGGGGCGCCCTCGGGCATCGCCTCGCCCGTGGCCCGCTCGTACGCGATCTCGTTGAGACGGTTGCACAGCCGCTCCGCGAGCCGGCGGGAGTTGGCGAAGACGATCGTCGAGCGGTGCGCCTGGACGAGGTCGGCGATCCTCTCCTCGACGTGCGGCCAGATCGACGGCTTCTCCCCAGCGCCCTCGGACGCGTCGGTGGCGGGGGAGCCGCCCAGCTCACCCAGGTCCTCGACCGGTACGACCACGGAGAGGTCGAACTCCTTGCCAGAGGGCGGTTGGACGATCTCGACCCGGCGCTGAGGCGAGAGGAAACGCGCAACCTCGTCCACCGGCCGCACCGTCGCCGACAGCCCGATCCGGCGGGCCGGTCGCGGCAACAGCTGGTCGAGCCGCTCCAGAGACACCGCGAGATGGGCGCCGCGCTTGGTCCCGGCCACGGCGTGCACCTCGTCGAGGATCACCGTCTCGACACCCGCCAGCGCATCCCGGGCGGAGGAGGTGAGCATCAGGAACAGCGACTCGGGCGTGGTGATCAGGATGTCCGGCGGCCGGGTGGCCATCGACCGGCGCTCGGCGGCCGGGGTGTCGCCCGAGCGGATGCCGACCCGGACGTCGGGCTCCGGCAGCCCGAGGCGTACGGACTCCTGCCGGATACCGGTCAGCGGGCTGCGGAGATTGCGCTCCACGTCGACGGCGAGCGCCTTGAGCGGCGACACGTACAGGACCCGGCAGCGTGCCTTCGCGTCCGCGGGCGGCGGCGTGGACGCGAGCCGGTCGAGGGCGGCGAGGAAGGCTGCCAGCGTCTTGCCGGATCCGGTCGGCGCCACGACCAGGACATCAGAGCCTTCCCCGATGGCCAGCCAGGCTCCCTCCTGCGCGGCGGTGGGCGCGCTGAACGCCCCCGTGAACCAGCCTCGGGTCGCGGGGGAGAAGAGGTCGAGCGCAGTCCTGGCCATGTCCCCCATCGTGCACCCGGCCACTGACAACGGAAGCCCGCCGGCGATTCCGGCGCCGGACGATGCCTGCCCACTCTGCGTGTCCACCACCTGGACGGACGGCAGGCGGCCCGGCGGGCGGGCGCAGAATGGTCTGTATGGACACGGACGGGGCGGCGGACCGGAAGGGCGAGTGGGCGCGGCACTGGCAGTACCCGGGAGTACCCGGTCTCGATCTGCTCAGGGCCCGGTACGTGCGCCACTCCTTCGCCCGTCACACCCATGAAGGGTTCGTCCTCGGCGCGGTCCGCCGCGGGATCGAGGACGTCGTCATGCCGGAGGGCACGATCCAGGCCAGACCCGGCACCGTCGTCATGATCAACCCCGAGGTGCCGCACTCGGCCCGTGCCGGGGTGCCCGAAGGCTGGGTGTACTCCACCCTCTACCCGTCGTCGGAGCTGGTCGCCTCGATCGCGGCGGAGATGACCACCCTGCGCGGCACCGCGGCGTTCGCCGAGACCATCGTCGAGGACCCCGACACCGCCCGGCTCGTGCACGAGGTGCACCGCGCGGCCGAGGAGGGCAACGCGCTCGCGGCCGACAGCCTCCTGCGGATCGCCGTCGCCCGGCTGCTGCGCCGGCACGGCCGCTCGCTGCCCGCCCGTACACCCACGGAGTCGGGTGCACCAACAGCGGCGCTCGCCAAGCAGCTCCTCGAGGAACGCATGACCGAGCCGCCGTCCCTGGAGGAGCTGGCCCAGGAACTGGACACCAGCCCCTTTGCCCTGCTGCGCGCTTTCAAGGCCAGCTATGGACTGCCGCCGCACACCTGGCTCACCGATGCGCGGGTGCGCAGCGCGCGCCGCCTGCTGGATTCGGGCGTCACACCGGCCGAGGCCGCGGTCGCCGTGGGCTTCACCGATCAGCCGCATCTGAACCGCCACTTCACCCGGATCGTCGGCGTCCCGCCGGGGGCGTACCGCAAGGAGCGCGCAAGAACGTACAAGACCGGCGACGGCGCTCCTGCGTAGCGTCGCGGACGTGGCAGAACAGACAGTGCAACCAGAGATACCCGCAGGGGCGCCGACGCCTGTGGCGGAGCCGGTGTCCAAGGCGGACTCGGCCGTCGTACGCGACGCACTCGGCGTCGGCATCGCCGTCGGCCTGTCGGGCTTCGCTTTCGGCGTGACCTCCGCGGGTTCCGGGCTCACGCTCCTGCAGACCTGTGCGCTCAGCCTGCTGGTGTTCACCGGCGCCTCGCAGTTCGCACTGGTCGGGGCGCTCGCCGCGGGAGGCAACCCGCTCACCGCCGCCGCGGGCGCGTTCTTCCTCGGCGTACGCAACTCGTTCTACGGGCTCCGTCTGTCGCAACTGCTCGCCCTGCCCCGCTTCGTACGGCCCTTCGCCGCGCACTGGGTCATCGACGAGACCACTGCGGTCGCCCTCGCGCAGCCCACCCGGCGCAGCGCCCGGCTCGGCTTCACCGTCACCGGCCTCACGCTGTACGTGCTGTGGAACCTGACCACGCTGCTCGGGGCGCTCGGCGCGGAGGCACTCGGCGACACCGACGCCTGGGGGCTGGACGCGGCCGGCCCCGCGGTCTTCCTCGCACTGCTCGCGCCCATGCTGCGTACGGCCACGGAGCGCGCGGTGGCCGCCCTCGCGGTGCTGCTCGGGCTCGGCTTCCTGCCGGTACTGCCCGCCGGGGTGCCGGTTCTGGTCGCCGCGCTGGCGGCCCCCGCGGTGCTGTGGCTCAAGGGCCGCGCAATGGACGGCAAGGTCTGCGCGGACGAGGCGAAGGCCGGACGGACGAAGGGTGAGGGCCGATGAGCATCTGGATCGCGATCGCAGCGACTGTTGTCGGCTGCTACCTGGTGAAGCTCGTCGGCCTGCTGGTGCCGGCCGACACCCTGGAGCGTCCGCTCGTCCAGCGGCTGGCTGCCCTGCTGCCCGTCGCCCTGCTGGCCGCGCTGACCGCGCAGCAGACCTTCAGCGTGGACAACGCCCTGGTCCTCGACGCCCGGGCCGCCGGGGTCGCGGCCGCGGCGGTCGCCCTGGTGGTGCGCGCACCCTTCCTGGTGGTCGTCGGGGCGGCGGTTGCCGTCACCGCCGGCGTACGGGCGCTGGGCGGCTGACCCGAGGGGCGGTCAGCCGATGGCGTGGCCGTGCGCCCGTAGCGTGCGCAGCGCCTCGACGGTCACGATGGACCGCGCCTCCAGTGCGCTCCCGGGCGCCCATTCGCGCCAGGTGATGGGCCAGCCGCCGTCCTCGCGCTGCTGCCGGGCGAGATGGTCCAGCGAACGCTCCATCTCCTCGTCCGTGAACCAGCGGCGGGCGAGCGATTCGGGTGTGCGGGCGAAGTGGTACGCGAAGTGGTGCTCGCCCGGCGCGTAGCCGGGAGGGACGGGCTGCTCGGCGGCCCGGTCCGGGTCGAGCACCACCAGGCCCTGCTCCCGCACAAGCCGGCCGAGCCGATCCGCCGCGGCCTGGGCGCGCACCCGGTCCGGGACTCCGTCGAGGAACGTGACCGCTGCCTCGATCTCGTACGGATGCGATTTCTCGAGCGCGTCCACCGCGGCCCAGCAGAAGTCCGTGGCGCGGAACAGCCACGCGTGCCAGACCTGATTGCGGTGGAGCAGACCGACCACCGGCCCGGTCGCGAGAAGCTCGCCGGGCGGGTCGTCCACGATGGGGATGAACGGGGCGGCAGGGTAGCCGCGCTGCGAGGGATGGATCGCCGGCAGTGCGCCGTCCGGCGTCGACACATCCGTGAGGTAGCGGCACATCCGCTCGATGCGCAGACCGCCGCACCGGCCGATCGAGTCGAGCACGCGCAGGGCGTGCGCGGTGTGCAACGGCTGGCTCACCGGGCCGCGCAGATCCGGCTCGAGGGCGTGGCCGTAGCCGCTGTCCTCGTTGAGATACGCGGTCAGGGCGCTCTCCACGGCATCCGCGCTGCCCCGGAGGAAGTGGTAGGCGAACCGCCGCTGCTCGAGCACGCGGGCCGTCAGCCAGATGAATCGTTCTGCGCGGGCAAGGGGCGACGGGTGAGAGGGCTCTGTGGTTGCTCCGGTTCCGGCCATGTTCCGACCGTAGGGCGGAAACGGCGTTCGGCAAGCAGGACGGCCAGGGCTGCACTCTCAGGGGCGGGATACTGAGTTCATGCGGTTGACGATTTTCTGGGAGCGGATGGCGGACCACTTCGGCCCGGCGTACGCCGACTCCTTCGCGCGTGACCATGTGATGTCCGAGCTGGGCGGCCGTACGGTCCACCAGGCGCTCGCCGCGGGCTGGGAGACCAAGGACGTGTGGCGCGGGGTCTGCGCCGCCGTGGGTATCCCTGCCGACAAGCGATGAGTCACGGGGCGGACCTTTTGCCGCCACTCAGGTAGGCGACACTTGCCGGGTGGCCCAGACCGACGAGACCGCCCAGGACGCAACCGCCCCCGAGACGACGGCGCGGGACACCGCCACGGCGACCGCACCGCCCAGCGTGCCGCCGCCCCGGCACGGGAACGGGGTGGCCGGCCCCGTCCGGATGCCCCGCTGGCTGCCGCGCGCCATGGTCCTCGCCCTGGCGCTCTACGCCTGCTTCCAGCTCGGCAGCTGGGCCTTCCACCAGCTCATCGGACTGCTGATCAACGTCCTGATCGCGTTCTTCCTCGCGCTCGCCATCGAGCCTGCCGTGGGGCGGATGGCGGCGCGCGGCATGCGCCGGGGACTGGCCACCTTCCTGGTCTTCTTCGCCGTGCTGATCGCGGGCGCCGGCTTCGTCGTCCTGCTCGGCTCGATGCTGGCCGGCCAGATCGTCGACATGGTCGAGGACTTCCCCAAGTACCTCGACTCGGTGATCCGCTGGATCAACGACACCTTCCACACCGAGCTCTCCCGGGTCGAGGTCCAGGACAGTCTGCTGCGGTCCGACTGGCTGCGGAAGTATGTGCAGAACAGTGCGAGCGGGGTGCTGGACGTCTCTGCCACCGTGCTCGGCGGGCTGTTCAAGCTGCTGACGATCTTCCTCTTCTCGTTCTACTTCGCGGCCGACGGGCCCAGGCTGCGCCGCGCGCTGTGCTCCGTACTGCCGCCGGCCAAGCAGACCGAGGTGCTGCGGGCCTGGGAGATCGCGGTCGACAAGACCGGTGGGTATCTGTATTCGCGCGGTCTGATGGCGCTGATCTCCGGCATCGCGCACTACATCCTGCTGGAGATCCTCGAGGTGCCCTACGCCCCCGCGCTCGCGGTCTGGGTGGGGCTCGTCTCGCAGTTCATCCCCACCATCGGCACGTATCTGGCAGGCGCGCTGCCGATGCTGATCGCCTTCACGATCGACCCCTGGTACGCGCTGTGGGTGCTCGGGTTCGTCGTGGTCTACCAGCAGTTCGAGAACTACGTGCTGCAGCCCAAGCTCACCGCCAAGACCGTCGACATCCACCCCGCCGTGGCCTTCGGGTCGGTCGTCGCGGGTACGGCGCTGCTCGGTGCGGTCGGTGCGCTGATCGCCATCCCGGCGGTCGCGACGCTGCAGGCGTTCCTGGGCGCATACGTGAAGCGGTACGACGTGACCGACGACCCGCGGGTGCAGGGCCATCACCGGCCGCGCGCGGGGCGAGCGCTCGCGCGGATGCGACGTCTGCTGCGTGACCCGGCCGCCCCGGCGGGGACGACGGGGACGGCGGCCGTGCCGGAGACCGCTGACAGCGGTCCGAACGAAGCGCAGCAGGCCTGAGGCCGTCACCGGCAGGGCGGCCGTCATGCCACGTGGCTCGGACGGGCAACCGTCGAGCCGGGGAGCCCCCGTGGTCCTCGTCGGCGGGTGAATGCCTCGGTCGTGGCCGCAAGTGACGGTCTGCGTGGTGCGCTTGACACCAAAATCGAACATCCATTCTCATGGGATTCCGGCCCTGGATTCCCGCACGGTCTCCCGAGTTATCCACAGGTTGGACGGACGGCGGGGACCATTGTCAGTGGCAGGGGTTAGCGTCTTTGACGTGAAGCGATCGACTCAAGCAAATCGGGTGGAACCCATGGCAGGAACCGACCGCGAGAAGGCGCTCGACGCCGCGCTCGCACAGATTGAACGGCAATTCGGCAAGGGTGCCGTGATGCGCCTGGGCGAGCGGCCGAACGAGCCCATCGAGGTCATCCCCACCGGGTCGACCGCGCTCGACGTCGCCCTCGGCGTCGGCGGCCTGCCGCGCGGCCGCGTGGTGGAGGTGTACGGACCGGAGTCCTCCGGTAAGACGACCCTGACGCTGCACGCCGTGGCCAACGCGCAGAAGGCCGGCGGTCAGGTCGCCTTCGTGGACGCCGAGCACGCGCTCGACCCCGAGTACGCGAAGAAGCTCGGCGTCGACATCGACAACCTGATCCTGTCCCAGCCGGACAACGGTGAGCAGGCGCTCGAGATCGTCGACATGCTCGTCCGCTCCGGCGCGCTCGACCTGATCGTCATCGACTCCGTCGCGGCCCTGGTGCCGCGCGCGGAGATCGAGGGCGAGATGGGTGACTCGCACGTGGGTCTTCAGGCCCGGCTGATGAGCCAGGCGCTCCGGAAGATCACCAGCGCGCTCAACCAGTCCAAGACCACCGCGATCTTCATCAACCAGCTCCGCGAGAAGATCGGCGTGATGTTCGGCTCGCCGGAGACCACGACCGGTGGTCGCGCGCTCAAGTTCTACGCTTCGGTGCGTCTCGACATCCGTCGTATCGAGACCCTCAAGGACGGCACGGACGCGGTGGGCAACCGCACCCGCGTCAAGGTTGTGAAGAACAAGGTCGCGCCGCCCTTCAAGCAGGCCGAGTTCGACATCCTCTACGGCCAGGGGATCAGCCGCGAGGGTGGCCTGATCGACATGGGCGTGGAGCACGGCTTCGTCCGCAAGGCCGGCGCCTGGTACACGTACGAGGGCGACCAGCTGGGCCAGGGCAAGGAGAACGCCCGCAACTTCCTCAAGGACAACCCCGATCTCGCCAACGAGATCGAGAAGAAGATCAAGGAGAAGCTGGGCGTCGGCGTCAGGCCGGAGGCCCCCGCGGCGGAGCCCGGCACGGACGCGGCAGGCGGGGCGGCCCCGTCGGACGACGCGGCGAAGTCGGTGCCCGCACCGGCCTCGAAGGCCAAGGCGTCCAAGACGGCGGCGGCCAAGGGCTAGCGCGTGGCCCGGCGAACCGAATGGCCGGGCGACAGCGCCGACTCGTCGAGGGCCGAGAAGGAGCTGTCGCCCCAGGATCCGGCCGAGCGGGCGCGGGCGATCTGCCTGCGCCTGCTCACCGGGACCCCGCGCACCCGCAAGCAACTCGCGGACGCGCTGCACAAGCGTGAGATCCCGGCGGAGGTGGCCGAGGAGGTCCTGTCCCGCTTCGAGGACGTGGGACTGATCAACGACGCGGCCTTCGCGGACGCCTGGGTGGAGTCACGCCATCACGGCCGTGGCCTTGCCAGGCGGGCACTCGCCAGGGAGCTGCGCACCAAAGGCGTGGACGCGACGCTGATCGACGAGGCGGTCGGGCAGCTGGACTCCGACCAGGAGGAGGAGACGGCCCGGGAGCTGGTGGCCCGCAAGCTCCGGGCCACGCGCGGTCTGGACCGCGACCGACGCCTGCGCCGCCTGGCCGGCATGCTCGCCCGCAAGGGGTACTCCGAGGGCATGGCCCTGCGGGTGGTCAAGCGTGCCCTGGAAGAAGAGGGCGAGCAGACCGACGACTTGGACGACGTCGGCTTCTAGGGCCCGGGAGCGAGGGCGGCCGCAGGGACCAGGCGGCGTTCTGTACCGCGCGCACCGCACACCGCACCGCGCCCCCGCCCCGCGCGCACGGAGCGACCGGGTGGCCACCGCGGGCGCAGTGACCAACCCCGCCGGCATATCTACCGGGCGACCGGCAGCCCCGCAGCCTTCCATGCCTGGAAGCCCCCGACGAGGTCGGTCGCGCGGTGGAGTCCGAGCTGGTGCAGAGAAGCAGCTGCGAGGGAGGAGGCGTATCCCTCGTTGCACACCACCACGACGTGCAGGTCATGGCTGACCGCCTCGGCGGCTCGGTGGCTCCCCTGCGGGTCCAGCCGCCACTCCAGCTCATTGCGCTCCACCACCAGAGCGCCCGGGATCAGCCCGTCCCGCTCGCGCAGCGCCTGGTAGCGGATGTCCACCAGGAGTGCCCCGGCCGCGGCGGCGTCATGGGCCTGCTGCGGTCCGATGCGCTCGTACCCTTCGCGCACCTGCTCCAGCAGCTCGTCGATGCCGATCGGCCTGCCCGTGCTCACTGCCAGTCCTCCGGACGCTCGACATGCTCCAGACGCAGGACCGCGCCGGACCGGCTGAAGCGCCTCAGCAGCGGCAACGGCGGGAAGTACGCATGCACTGAGACGGCATGCTCGGTGTCCGACTCGTTCAGCACTTCGTGCACATGGTGCTTGCCGAACGCGCGGGACTGACCGACGGCCACCTGTCGTTCCCGGTCCACGCCCTCGTTCAGCTCAAGGGTCTTCCAACCGCTCGCCGGAAGCCGCACGGCGAGGGAGTGCTCCGTCAGCTCGCCCTCGGCCGTGGCGAACGCCCCGAACGACTCGGCGTGGTCGTGCCAGCCGGTGCCGGTGCCGGGCGGCCAGCCGATCAGCCAGGCCTCGCTGCCGCCCGGCCCGTCGAGCCGCAGCCAGGTACGGCCCTCGGGGTCGAGGGGCAGGGTGGCGATCAGTTGCTCGTCCGCCGCCGCGCGGCGGACGAAGTCCACCAGTTCAGCGGCGGTCGGTGCGCTGGTCGCGGTGGAGGAGGGTGCGGGTGGAGACGCTGTCTGGGACACGTATACCGTCCTGGAAGTTCGCTGGAGCGCGCGCGGGCGCAGCAGGCCACGGCGCGAAGGAAGGCGAATTCAGCAGGAAGGTCGACACACGCAGCCCGCATAGCGGACGAGGTCCATATGGACCCTCCGCCACAGGCGCACATCGGTGTCGGTCACGCTCCGGAGTACACCATGCAGACCCTCGAGGGTCAATTGATGTCCGCAGTGCGGTCAGTGCGCACCGCCGACGGGGCACCCCCGCGCACCGCGTCCGCCGCCGCGTACAGCTCAGCGGGCCGCACCCCGGCGAAGGCCGCGACCAGGTGCCCGTCCGGACGCACCATCAGCACGGTGTGCGCCGAGGCTCCGGGATAGCTCTCCGTCACCAACAGCTCGGCCCGGACCGGCAGCGCGTCCACCGCGGCCGCGAGCCGCGGCATCACCCCCGCGCTCACCCAGTGCCGCCGGTCCCACACCCCTGTCCCGGGCGCGACCAGTACCACCAGCAGCCGTCCCTGACCCAAGCGGTCCCGCAACTGTGCCGGGTTCCCGTCGGGAGCGGTCACGCGTACATCCTCGACCGCCGCACCCGCTTCCGTATCGACGGCGGCCTGTGAAGGGGCGTGTTCAGGTGCGAGGGGGGAGTGCCGGTAGACGGGGGGAGCGCCGAGCGGCCCCTGCCCGAGGTGACTGTCGGTGAGCATCGCATCATGTCCTCGCGCGGCACCCGGAAGGTACATACGCAGCCCACCGCCACCGCGCAGTATCGGCAGCGACTGGTCGGCGGCGCGCAGCCGTGCGGCGACCGCACCCCGTCGCTCGGTCTGATAGCTGTCCAGCAGCGTGGCCGACGCGCCGTGATGCCAGCACTGCGCGAGTTTCCACGCCAGGTTCTCGACGTCCCGCAGCCCTTCGTCCAGGGCCTGGGTGCCGATCGCTCCGAGCAGATGGGCGGCGTCCCCCGCGAGGAAGGCCCGGTCCACCCGCCAGCGCCGGGCGAGCCTGTGGTGGAGCGTGTAGACGCCGGTGTCGAGGAGTTCGTACGGGGGAGTGGTGCCGCACCAGCCGGCCAGGGTGTCCCGGACCCGCGCCACCAGGGCGTCGGGAGTGACGAGTTCACCCCGGGGCGGCAGCAGCCAGTCCAGCCGCCACACGCCGTCCGGAAGGGGGCGGGCGGTGATCTCGTCTCCGCCGGTGTGCCACGGTGGCTGGTGGTGCAGCAACGCTTCGTCGGGCCAGGGAAGTTCGGTGCGCAGGGCCGCGACCGCGTGCCGTTCCACAGCAGTGCGCCCCGGGAAGCGGATCCCGAGCAGTTTGCGCACGGTGGACCTCGCGCCGTCGCAGCCGACCAGATAGCTGCCGCGCCACCAGGTGCCCGAGGGCCCGCGCGTGTGCACGGTGACGCCGCCCGGGTCCTGCTCCAGGGAGTCGAGACGGCTGTCGGTGACGATCCTGACGAGTCGGTGGCCGGCCACGGCGTCGCGCAGTCCGTGGGTGAGCACATGCTGCGGAATGTGCAGCGGAGCGGCCGTGTCCCCGCTGCCCAGCGGCAATTCCGTTACGCCCTGCTTGCGCCGCATGGTGCGCCAACCGGTCCAGCGGGTGCCTTCGTCACACACCGTGGCGCAGCCGAGCCGCTCCACCAGCGCCGCCGTGTCGGGGCGCAGCACCGCGGTCCGGGCGGGGCGCGGCTCGTCCTTGCCGCCGCTCTCGTCCAGCACGACGGACGGCACCCCCTGAGCGGCAAGGGCCAAGGAGAGGGCGAGGCCGACAGGCCCCGCGCCGACGACGATCACCGGGTCCATGTCGAGACTCCTGGGGCCCGGAGGGTTGTGCGGTGAGGTGCGGCTGGAGCCCGGTGAGCGATCACAGAACGTATGCAACCCACTGCGGGTGTCCGCGTCAAGCGCCGCCGGAACTCGGCGAGGGGCGGCGGCCGCCTGGCCACCGCCCCTCGCGGGCCGAATCCGTGACGGACAATCAGATCGCCCGGCCGTCGTCGACGTGGATCGTCGGCGGGCCGATGGTCTCCAGACCGCCGCCGGGTCCGGCGTGCACCACCGCGCCCGTGCTCTTCTTGCCGCGCCGCAGCTTGCGCTCCAGCCAGCTCGCGAACGAGGTGAGCGCGAAGTTCAGCAGGATGAAGATGACGGCGACGACCGTGAAGCAGGCGATGGTGTTCGCGCCGTAGTTGGCGCTCATCGGGCGGACCGATGCGAGCAGTTCGGAGAAGGAGAGCATCGCGCCGCCGAGGGCGGTGTCCTTCACGATGACGACCAGCTGGCTGACGATCGCCGGAAGCATGGCCGTCACCGACTGCGGCAGCAGCACGTACCGCATCGTCTGGCCCTTGCGCATGCCGATCGCCTTGGCCGCGTCCGTCTGGCCCTTGGGCAGGGACTGGATACCGGCCCGGACGATCTCGGCGAGGACCGAGGCGTTGTACAGCACCAGGCCGGTGACCACCGCGTACAGCGGACGCACCTCGCTGTCGATGTCGGTGAAATCGGAGTACGCCTGGTTGGCGAACAGCATGAGGAGCAGCACCGGGATGGCGCGGAAGAACTCCACGACCGTGCCGGCGATGCCTCGTACCCACCGGTGATCGGAGAGCCGGGCGATGCCGAAGAACGCTCCGAGCGGGAGCGCGATGACCAGAGCGAGGGCTGCGGCGGTCAGGGTGTTCTGCAGCCCCGGCCAGATGTAGGTCTCATACGGCTGGGAGCTGGTGACGAACGGCTCCCACTTGACCCAGTCGAGCTGGCCCTTGGAGCTGAGGCCGTCGTACACCCACCACCCGACGGCCGCGAAGGCGACCAGGAACAGTGCCGTGTAGAGGAGGTTGCGCCGCTTGGCGCGCGGCCCCTGGGCGTCGTAGAGAACGGAAGTCATCGCTTCACCGCCACCTTCTTGCTCACCCAGCCGAGAAGCAGTCCGGTCGGCAGCGTGAGGCAGATGAAGCCGAGCACGAAGACGCCGGCGATCGGCAGGAGCGCGGCGTATTCCTCGATCCAGTCCTTCATCACGTACGCGGCCTCGGCGACGCCGATGGCCGAGGCCACGGTGGTGTTCTTCGTCAGTGCGATCAGCACGTTGGCCAGCGGGTTGACGACCGAGCGGAAGGCCTGTGGGAGGACTATCAGCCGCAGTACCTGCGTGAAGCTCAGACCGAGCGCGCGCGCAGCCTCCGCCTGCCCGACAGGCACCGTGTTGATGCCGGACCGCAGCGCCTCGCACACGAAGGCGGACGTGTAGGCGATCAGCCCGAGCACCGCGAGCCTGAAGTTCATCACCTCGAAGTTGCCGTCTGCCCCAAGAGTGACGCTGAGTGACGTGAAGAGGCCGAGCGACGTGAAGACGATGATGACGGTGAGCGGGATGTTACGGACCACGTTCACATAGGCGGTGCCGAAACCGCGCATCAGCGGGATCGGACCCACCCGCATGCCGGCCAGCATTGTTCCCCATATCAGGGAGCCGAGGGCCGAGTAGACGGTGAGCTTCACCGTCACCCAGAACGCCCCCAGTAGCTCGTTCATATCAAGAAAATCGAACACGATCTCCCGCGCTTCCGCGTGTGCGTGTGGGAAGGGCCGGCGCGCCGCCGCCGTCAGCGGCGGCGCGCCTCGTCAGCCCTGCAGTCACTTGACGATGTTGCCGATCTTCGGCGCGGGCTCGTTCTTGTAGTTGGCCGGGCCGAAGTTCGCCTCCACGGCCTTGTCCCAGGCGCCTTCCTTGACCATCTTCTCGAGCGCGGCGTCGATCTTCTTCTTGAGATCGGCGTCGCCCTTCTTCAGGCCGATGCCGTAGTTCTCGTTGCTCATCCGGAAGCCGGCGAGCTTGAACTTGCCCTTGAACGCCTCCTGCGCGGCGTAGCCGGCGAGGATGGAGTCGTCCGTGGTCAGAGCGTCGATGGCCTTGCTCTCCAGGCCGGTCAGGCACTCGGAGTAGCCGCCGTACTCCTGCAGCTGGGCCTTCGGGGCCAGCTTCTCCTTGACGTTCTTCGCCGAGGTCGAGCCGGTGACCGAGCAGAGCTTCTTGTTGTTCAGGTCCTCGGGCTTCTTGATGGAGTCGTCGTCCGCGCGGACCAGGACGTCCTGGTGGGCCAGCAGGTACGGACCCGCGAAGTCGACCTTCTGCAGACGCTCGTCGTTGATCGAGTAGGAGGCGGCGATGAACTTGACGTCACCGCGCTCGATCGCCGTCTCGCGGTCGGCGCTCTTCGTCTCCTTGAAGACGATGTCCGACTCCTTGTAGCCCAGCTCCTTGGCGACGTACGTGGCGACCTCGACGTCGAAGCCGGTGTACGAGCCGTCCGGGGTCTTCAGGCCGATGCCCGGCTGGTCGACCTTGATACCGATCGTGATCTTGCCGCCGGCCTCGGAGCCGCCGCCGGCGGCGTCGTCCTTCTTCTTGCCGGAGCCACAGGCGGTTGCGGCGAGGGCGAGCGAGAGCACAGCGGCAGAAGCGGCGGTGACCTTACGAAGCTTCATGTGACTTCCCTAAGAGTTGACGCGATGAGAGTGATCGGCTGATCCGGGACGGACTCAGTGGTGCAGGATCTTCGACAGGAAGTCCTTGGCGCGGTCGCTGCGCGGGCTGCTGAAGAAGTCCTCGGGCGAGGCCTCCTCGACGATCTTGCCGTCGGCCATGAATACCACCCGGTTCGCGGCGGACCGTGCGAAGCCCATTTCGTGGGTGACGACGACCATCGTCATTCCGTCGCGCGCCAGTTGCTGCATGACCTCGAGAACCTCGTTGATCATCTCGGGGTCGAGTGCCGACGTGGGCTCGTCGAACAGCATGACCTTGGGGTTCATGGCCAACGCCCGCGCGATCGCGACGCGTTGCTGCTGACCGCCGGAGAGCTGCGCCGGGTACTTGTCGGCCTGCGTGCCGACGCCCACCCGGTCCAGCAGGGCGCGGGCCTTGCTCTCGGCGTCCTTCTTGTCCGCCTTGCGTACCTTGACCTGGCCCAGCATCACGTTCTCCAGCACAGTCTTGTGTGCGAAGAGGTTGAACGACTGGAAGACCATGCCCACGTCGGCACGGAGCCTCGCGAGCTCCTTGCCCTCCTGGGGCAGCGGCTTCCCGTCGATCGTGATGGTGCCGGAGTCGATCGTCTCCAGGCGGTTGATGGTGCGGCACAGCGTGGACTTGCCGGACCCGGAGGGCCCGATGACGACCACGACCTCGCCACGGGCGATGGTCAGGTCGATGTCCTGGAGCACATGCAGCGCGCCGAAGTGCTTGTTGACGTTGCTCAGCACGACCAGGTCGCTCGCCGGGACAACCGCGTCCTCCGCGCCCTTGGTCACTGACACTCCGCTCATCGGCTTCTTGCTCCGTCCTCCTCGGTTGCTGAGGACCCTAGACAGGCGGTGCGACGAGCGTCATTACATCTGAGCGGAAATTGAGGATAACGATCCGGCTTCGACCGGACACCATGCGTGAACAGGACGGCGATCGGCGTACCGGGTGGGTAACGGAAACCTGGTGACGACAGGAACCCACTTGACTCCATGGGCGGGCATCGGTCTTGATGCTCTGTGCACTCCGTACAACTGACCAATGGCGGGGGCACGACCAAACCACACTGGAGGGGGGCCATGAGACTGCTGCTCGTCGAGGACGACGACCATGTCGCGGCCGCCCTGTCCGCCGTGCTGGCCAGGCACGGTTTCCAGGTCGTGCACGCCCGCAACGGCGAGGAGGCACTGCGCGCCGTGCTGCCCACCGCCGCCCCGGACAAGCCGCCCTTCGGGGTCGTGCTGCTGGACCTGGGCCTGCCGGACCAGGACGGCTACCAGGTGTGCGGCAAGATACGGAAGCTCACCTCGACGCCTGTGATCATGGTCACTGCGCGCGCCGACGTCCGCTCCCGGATCCACGGCCTCAACCTCGGCGCGGACGACTATGTCGTCAAGCCGTACGACACCGGTGAACTGCTCGCCCGTATCCACGCCGTGAGCCGGCGCACCGTGAGTGGTGACGAAGCCGCAGCGACCCCTGCGGACGACGCCCTGCGGCTCGGCCCGGTCACCATAGAGCTGCCCACCCGCCGGGTCAGTGTCGACGGTGCCGTCGTCCAGCTCACCCGCAAGGAGTTCGACCTGCTGGCCCTGCTCGCTCAGCGGCCCGGTGTCGTCTTCCGCCGGGAACAGATCATCAGCGAGGTGTGGCGCACCAGCTGGGAGGGCACCGGCCGCACGCTCGAGGTGCATGTGGCGTCGCTGCGTTCCAAGCTGCGGATGCCCGCGCTGATCGAGACCGTGCGCGGTGTCGGATATCGGCTCGTCCCTCCCGTCGGCTCGTAAGGTCTTCCGGCTCCGGTGCGTACCCGACTTCTCCCGCTGCTCATCGTGCTCATGGCCGGTGTGCTGCTCGCGCTGGGGTTCCCGCTGGCGGTGAGCGTCGCCGCGGCGCAGCAGCAGCGCGTCGTCGTCGACCGCATCGACGACACGGTGCGCTTCGCTGCCCTCGCGCAGTTCGTCACCGACGAGAGCTCGGCGACGGACGAGCGGCGATCCACGCTCCAGGAGCAGCTCAACCGCTACCGGGACACGTACGGCATCGACGCCGGCGTCTTCTACCGCAACCGTGAATCGATGGCGAGCGCGCCCGAGTACCTGACGGTGCCGGAGGAGGGCGAAGGGCGCAAGGCGTTCGAAGAGGCTCTCACCGGGCGGCGCAGCCAGGATCCGCCCCAGGTCTGGCCATGGCAGCAGGCCGGCCGGCTCGTCGTGGCATCGCCGGTGGTACGGGACGGGGACGTCGTCGCCGTCGTACTCACCGACTCCCCCACCGACCAGCTGCGTTCGCGGGTGCTGCGCGGCTGGCTGCTGATCGCCGCCGGCGAGAGCGCGGCGATGCTGGTCGCCGTCGGCGCAGCCTTCCGCCTCACGGGCTGGGTGCTGCGCCCCGTACGCGTCCTCGATGCGGCGACCCACGACATCGCGACGGGCCGGCTGAACTCGCGCGTCGCCGCGGCCGGCGGGCCGCCGGAACTCAGACGGCTGGCCCGCTCGTTCAACGAAATGGCGGACAACGTCGAAGAGGTCCTGGAGCAGCAGCGGGCGTTCGTCGCCGACGCCTCCCACCAACTGCGCAATCCGCTCGCCGCCCTGCTGCTGCGCATCGAACTCCTCGCGCTCGAACTTCCCGAGGGCAACGAGGAGATCGCGTCGGTGCGCACCGAGGGCAAGCGCCTGGCCCAGGTCCTCGACGACCTGCTGGACCTGGCACTGGCCGAGCACGCCTCCGCCGATCTCCAGCTGACCGACATAGGAGAGCTGACGGGCGAACGGGTCGCCGCCTGGCGGCCGCTCGCCGACGAGAAGGGCGTCGTGCTGACCTCCGACATCGCCGCGATGACCGCCTGGGCCGATCCCATCGCCCTGTCCAGTGCGCTGGACGCAGTGATCGACAACGCTCTGAAGTTCACCCCGCCGGGTGAGGAGGTCAGGGTTTCGGTCGAGTCGAACGGCGATTCGTCGCGCATCGTGATCACCGACCGCGGACCCGGACTGACCGATGAGGAGCTGACCCGTATCGGCGACCGCTTCTGGCGCAGTGGACACCACCAGAACATCAAGGGGTCGGGCCTCGGACTGTCGATCAGCCGGGCGCTGCTGATGGCGGGCGGCGGCTCGATCGCGTACGACCATCATGAGCCGCACGGCCTGCGGGTGACCGTCACCGTCCCGCGTACGTCCCCGGCCGCCTGACCCGCCCTGCGCCCGCCTCCGCGGGCCGAAGGCTACGGCTTGGAGGAGCGGTAGTAGCGCCGGGCGCCCTCGTGCAGCGGCACAGGGTCGGTGTAGACCGCGGTGCGCAGGTCCACCAGCTGCGCCGGGTGCACCGTGTTGCCGATGTGGTCACGGCTCCTGATCACCGTGCGGGTGAAGCCCTCGGTCAGCTCCGGATCCATCCGGTCCGTGGTCACGAGCAGGTTGGGCACCGCCATCGTCGGCACCGGCACGCCGCCCTGAGCCAGCCGGTAGGCATCCGCCGGCATCACGGCAGGGCGGTAGTACCCGGTCGCGTCGCCTGCCGCGTCGCCTGCCGCGTGCACCTTGTCCACGAGCCCGGGCGTCAGCGGCACCAGCCGGATCGCGAAGCGCTCGGACAGCTCCTGCACGGTGTTGGTCGGCAGGCCGCCCGACCAGAAGAACGCGTCGAGCTTGCCCTTCTCGAGCTGCGCCGGGGTCTTGTCGATGCCCGCCGGGACGGGGGTGATGTCCTTCGTCGGATCGATCTTCGAAGCTCGCATTATCCGGTCGGCGACCAGCCGGATTCCGGAGCCTTCCTGGCCGATGCCCACCACTTTGCCGCGGAGATCGCCGACCGAGCGGATCGAGGAGCGCTTGGGCACGATCAGCTGCACATAGTCGTCGTAGAGCCGCGCGCACCCGCGCAGCCGGTCGGCGCCCGGCAGCCCCTGCCGCTTGTACTTGGCGACCGCGTCCGCCGTGGCGATGGTGAAGTCCGCCTCGCCCGACGCGACCCGTGCGAGGTTCTGCTGGGAGCCCTCGCTGGTCTGCAGCGCTATCTCCACGTCCGGCATGTCCTGTGCCAGCGCCTCCTTCAGGAGCACCCCGTAGCGCTGGTAGACGCCGCTGTGCGAGCCGGTGCTGAAGGTCAGCTTCCCGCTCGGCGACGACTGCCCGAAGGGCAGCAGCCACCACAGCAGCAGTCCGAGGACCACCAGGGCGGCCGCGGAGCCCTGCAGGGCGCGGCGACGGCTGACACGGGAGGCGGGGAGCATGGCGCGATCCTGCCATTTCGCTCCCTGTGATGGCCAGCGCATGCATCATCGCGGGGCAGCGGAAGGCAGAGGCGTACGGGTGCAGGGACCCCGTACCCTGGTGGGCGCGATGAGTGCGAAAACTTACGAGGTGCGCACCTACGGGTGCCAGATGAACGTCCATGACTCCGAGCGGCTGTCGGGCCTGCTGGAGGACGCCGGATATGTGCGCGCGCCCGAGGGCGCCGACGGGGACGCAGACGTTGTTGTCTTCAACACCTGCGCGGTGCGGGAGAACGCCGACAACAAGCTGTACGGCAATCTCGGCCGGCTCGCCCCGATGAAGGCCGCCCGCCCCGGAATGCAGATCGCGGTCGGCGGCTGTCTGGCCCAGAAGGACCGCGACACCATCGTCACCAGGGCGCCGTGGGTCGACGTCGTCTTCGGTACGCACAACATCGGCAAGCTGCCGGTACTGCTCGAGCGCGCCCGTATCCAGGAAGAGGCGCAGGTCGAGATCGCCGAGTCGCTGGAGGCGTTCCCCTCCACGCTGCCGACCCGCCGCGAGTCCGCGTACGCCGCCTGGGTCTCGATCTCCGTCGGCTGCAACAACACCTGCACCTTCTGCATCGTCCCCGCCCTGCGCGGCAAGGAGAAGGACCGCAGGCCCGGCGACATCCTGGCCGAGATCGAGGCACTCGTCGCCGAAGGCGTCTGCGAGATCACACTGCTCGGCCAGAACGTCAACGCCTATGGCTCCGACATCGGCGACCGCGAGGCCTTCAGCAAGCTGCTGCGTGCCTGCGGCAGGATCGAGGGCCTGGAGCGGGTCCGCTTCACCTCGCCGCACCCGCGTGACTTCACCGACGACGTGATCGCCGCGATGGCCGAGACCCCGAACGTCATGCCGCAGCTGCACATGCCGCTGCAGTCCGGCTCGGACACGGTTCTGAAGGCGATGCGCCGCTCGTACCGGCAGGAGCGTTTCCTCGGGATCATCGAGAAGGTGCGCGCGGCCATTCCGCACGCCGCCATCTCCACCGACATCATCGTGGGCTTCCCCGGCGAGACCGAAGAGGACTTCGAGCAGACCCTGCACACGGTCCGCGAGGCGCGCTTCGCGAACGCCTTCACCTTCCAGTACTCCAAGCGTCCCGGAACCCCGGCCGCCACGATGGACGGCCAGATTCCCAAGGAGGTCGTCCAGGAGCGGTACATGCGCCTGGTCGCCCTGCAGGAGGAGATCTCCTGGGAGGAGAACAAGAAGCAGGTCGGCCGCACGCTCGAGGTCATGGTCGCCGAGGGGGAGGGCCGCAAGGACGGTGCCACCCACCGCCTCTCCGGCCGCGCCCCCGACAACCGCCTCGTCCACTTCACCAAGCCGGACGCCCAGGTGCGCCCGGGAGACGTGGTCACCGTCGAGATCACCTACGCCGCGCCGCACCACCTCCTGGCCGAGGGTGTCGCGAAGGCCGTGCGTCGCACCCGGGCGGGGGATGCCTGGGAGAAGCGGAACGCGGCCGAGGCGGCGAAGCCGGCCGGTGTGATGCTGGGTCTGCCGAAGATCGGCGTGCCCGAGCCGCTGCCCGTGGCTGCGGCCCCGGGCTGCGGCTGCGACTGACGCCGAAGGCGGCGAGGCGGGCAGCGCGGTCCGCAGGACCGGACACGCATTAGGCTCCGATCATGCTTGTCGCCGCCGCCGTCTGTCCGTGTCCGCCGCTGCTGGTGCCCGAGGTGGCCTCGGGCGCCGCACCGGAGCTCGACACCGCCCGGGCCGCCTGTGCCGATGCCGTGGCCGTGCTCGCGGCTGCCCGGCCCGACCTGCTGCTGGTGGTCGGACCCGCCGACGAGGAGGGGCGCGGCGCGCATCACGTCGGTGCGCGCGGTTCCTTCCGCGGTTTCGGCGTGGACGTCGACGTGCGGCTGGGCGACGGACCGGAGCAGGACCGTCCCCTGCCGCCCTCGCTGGCCGTCGCGGCCTGGCTGCTGGAGCGCACCCGCTGGGCGGCCGCGCCGCTGGAAGGCCTCGGCGTCGGGGAGCGGCTCGACGTGGAGCAGTGCGCGGAGGTGGGCCGGGACCTGGCCGGCCGGGCGGAACGTGTTGCCCTGCTCGTCATGGGGGACGGCAGCGCATGCCGCACGCTCAAGGCCCCCGGTTACCTCGACGCGCGCGCCGAGGACTTCGACCGGTTGGTGGCGCGGGCGCTGGATGCCGCCGACGTCGATGCGATGTCGGCGCTGGACCCCTCACTGGCGTACGAACTCAAGGCGGCCGGCCGCGCTCCCTGGCAGGTGCTGGCCGGAGCCGCGCAGGACGCCGGGCTCGCCGGGCAGCTGCTGTACGACGACGCGCCGTACGGCGTCGGCTACTTCGTCGCTGCCTGGACCTGAGGTCACCTGCAGCCACAGCGGCAGCGCGGAGAAGTGAACGTGCGGACGGCCGTGGAGCGAAGCGCTCCACGGCCGTTCTGCGGTGAACTCACGAACGTGGACTCACGAGGCCGGCGGTGGTGTCATGCCGTCGCCCTTGTGCGCGATGCGGCCCAGGGTCTCCTTGGCCTTGCCGGTGCCGGTCTCGATCTTGCTGCTGTATTTGCCCTTGGTCGTGGTGTCGACCTTGTGCGCGGCCTTGTCGAGGCGCTGCCCGATCTTGTCCTCGTGTTCCAGGGCGAAGTGGGAGACCTTGTGTGCGGCCTTGTCGAGGCGCTGCCCGATCTTGTCCTCGTGTTCCAGGGCGAAGTGGGAGACCTTGTCCTTCGCCGGGGCGAGCTTCGCCTTCAAAGTGTCCATGAAGCCCATGGGTCACCTTCCCTCGTCGGGGGACTACTTACGGGCGCCTTCCCCGGCTTCGTTGTCCGCCGCCTCCTCGGCCGACTGCTGCTTCGGGATCTCCACGCCCTCCACTGCAGCGGTCCCGGATGTGACGCTCTCCGTCTCGTCGGCCCCGGTCTCCTCGGTGTGCCCGGCCTCTGTGCGGGCGGGCGCCTCTGTGTCCGATGCCGGACCGGACGCGGTACCGGCCGCGGACCCGGCCGCGAGGCCCGTGGTGCCGGCCTCCCCGGTCGATGCCTCGGCCGTCACCGTGGGCTTACTGCGAAACCATGAAAAAACACCCATATCTACTCCAAAGCGTACTTGTGTGGGCGAGGTTCCGCGCTCCCCGGAGCGTCCCATTGCGCCGCCCACGGGCACCGGCCCGAAACCGGCGCGCGAAACCTCGTAACAGGCAACGAAGCGCCCCCCGTGACGTCACCTCGCTCGTTCGGGGACGGTGCCGGGGTTTGCGAGACTGGGGCAGTGAGAAGTGCAGCTCCCGCACCGCGGGTCATCGCCGTCGTCGGTCCCACTGCGGCCGGAAAGTCCGACCTGGGGGTATTCCTTGCCCAGCGGCTGAACGGCGAGGTCGTCAACGCCGACTCCATGCAGCTCTACCGGGGGATGGACATCGGCACCGCCAAGCTGACGACCGAGGAACGCGGCGGCATCCCGCATCACCTCCTCGACATCTGGGACGTCACCGAGACCGCGAGCGTCGCCGAGTACCAGAAGCTGGCCAGGGCCGAGATCGACCGGCTGCTCGCCGAGGGCCGCACCCCCGTCCTCGTGGGCGGCTCCGGGCTCTACGTACGCGGTGCCATCGACGCACTCGAGTTCCCCGGCACCGACCCCGATGTGCGCGCGCGGCTCGAGGAGGAGCTCACGGTGCGCGGCTCCGGGGCGCTGCACGCACGGCTGGCCGCCGCCGACCCCGAGGCAGCCCTGGCGATCCTGCCGAGCAATGGCCGCCGCATCGTGCGGGCGCTGGAGGTCATCGAGATCACCGGGAGGCCGTTCACCGCCAATCTTCCTGGTCATGACGCTGTGTACGACACCGTGCAGATCGGCGTCGATGTCGCCCGGCCCGAGCTCGACGAGCGCATCGCGCGGCGGGTGGACCGGATGTGGGAGGCGGGACTGGTGGACGAGGTGCGCACTCTGGAGGCGCAGGGACTGCGTGAGGGGCGCACCGCATCCCGGGCCCTGGGCTACCAGCAGGTGCTCACGGCGCTCGCGGGGGAGTGCACCGACCAGCAGGCGCGGGAGGAGACCGTGCGCGCCACCAAACGCTTCGCGCGCCGCCAGGACTCCTGGTTCCGGCGCGACCCGCGAGTGCACTGGCTGAGCGGCGCGGCCGAGGGCCGGAGGGAACTTCCGCACCTGGCGCTGGCGTTGATCGAACGAGCGGTCACAGCCTGATCACGTGATGGCATCGGGACGCTCCGGCCGTCAGTCCGGGCCCCTGGAGCGTGCCATCATCGAGCATCGATCGACAGCTGAGTCCGAGTTGGGAGGGCGCGTGGCGATGGAGGCCGGCCCTCGCGACACAGAGCGGGAACGACGGGACACCGTGGACGGCGCGCCCGGTCTGAGTCCGGACGGGCCCGACGAGCACGTCGTTGTCGCCGACGAGGTCGAGGTCGAACTGCGCCCGCAGCGACGGCTGCGGATCTGGCAGCTCGCCCCGATCGTGATGCTCGCCGCCGTCGGCTCGCTGATGTTCGCCTTCCCGCTGGCCTTCGGCACCGGTGACGGCGGCGCGGTCGTCGCCATGCTGGGACTGCTGATCAGCTGCTGCGCCGCCGGCTGGGCCATGATGGCCGCCCGCCGCGTCGGACACACCTGGCCGGGCCTGCCGGCCCGCGGCTCCGGCGAGCGCCCCGACTGGCGTGTGATCGCCCTGTACGTGGGAGTGAGCGCGGCCCTGGTCGCCCTCGCCGTGTGGCGGGTGGCCCGCCTCCGTTAAGGGCCCGTGTCCGGCCGGTCCTCGTCCGGATGCCGGGCTCGCGGCCCCGCAACGTCCGTCCCGGATGTCGACTGACCTGTCCTGCCCGGTCCGGTGGACGGGTCCGCCGGCCGACCGCAGCGGTGGGTGTCCGACCCCCCTCGTACGATGGTGGGCGTGAGCACCTCGCAGACCTCGCCGATCGCCTTCCTCAAGGGCCACGGGACCGAGAACGACTTCGTGATCGTCCCCGACCCCGACAACGCCCATGAGCTGCCCGCCGCGGCCGTCGCCAGGCTGTGCGACCGCCGGGGCGGAATCGGCGGCGACGGGCTGCTGCACGTCGTGCGGTCCGCCGCCCACCCCGAGGCGAAGCACATGGCCGACGAGGCCGAATGGTTCATGGACTACCGCAACTCCGACGGCTCCGTCGCCGAGATGTGCGGCAACGGCG
Source organism: Streptomyces sp. NPDC006208 (assembly GCF_040613775.1). Classification (NCBI taxonomy): domain Bacteria; kingdom Bacillati; phylum Actinomycetota; class Actinomycetes; order Kitasatosporales; family Streptomycetaceae; genus Streptomyces; species Streptomyces sp. NPDC006208. The sequence goes on from NZ_JBEXSW010000012.1 coordinate 49,514, forward strand.
TACGCGTCTTCGCCCGCTACCTCCAGCGCGCGGGCCATGTCGACGCCGGCGACCTGGCCGTCGCCACCCGCGGCGGCGTCAAGAAGGTCCACCTCGCCAAGGCGGCGCCGGACGGATCCGCAGCCGGTGACATCACCGTCGCCATGGGCCGCGCGCTGCTGCCCGCCGACGGGGTCACCGTCACCATCGGGGCCCGCAGTTGGCCCGCGACGAACGTGAACATGGGCAATCCGCACGCGGTCGCCTTCGTCGAGGACCTGGGCCACGCCGGAGACCTGTACTCCGTACCGCCGTTCAGCCCGGCATCCGTCTACCCCGACGGGGTGAACATCGAATTCGTCGTCGGCCGCGGCGAGCGTCATGTCGCCATGCGCGTGCACGAGCGTGGCTCCGGCGAGACCCGCTCCTGCGGCACCGGAGCGTGTGCTGTCGCCGTCGCGGCCGCCCGCCGGGACGGAGTGGACCCCACGGTGACGGGCGTGCCCGTCACCTACACCGTCGATCTGCCCGGCGGCCGTCTGCTGATCACGGAACAGCCCGACGGCGAGATCGAGATGACCGGCCCCGCCGTGATCGTCGCTGAGGGATACATCGATCCGGCCCTGCTCGAAACCGTGCACGCATAGAGCTTCGCTCGAATGGGTGATCCGGTTCACGCTGAGCGAGAGCGGGACTGCGCCACGTGGTGGGCTCGGTAGCATCAAGCACCGGCCCGGAGGGCACGCCTGCCTTTCCCACCGCCGGTCGAAGCAGCCGGAGGTGCCCCATGAGTGCAGAGGCCGCCAACCCTGGTGCCCACAGTCGCAGGCGCGGCCGCCCCAGGATCGACCTCCGCAGGCTGGGCCGCGCCGCGCTGCTCGGCACCACCGGCCGCGACCGGCTCCCCGACGCCATCAGCCATGTCGCCGACGTCCACCGGGCGCACCACCCGGACGCCGACCTGACCATCCTGCACAAGGCGTATGTCCTCGCGGAATCCTCCCATCGCGGACAGTTCCGCAAGAGCGGCGAGCCGTACATCACCCATCCGCTCGCCGTCACCCTGATCCTCGCGGAACTGGGTGCGGAGACCACGACATTGACCGCGTCCCTGCTGCACGACACCGTCGAGGACACCGAAGTGACGCTCGACCAGGTGCGCGAGGAGTTCGGCTCGGAGGTGTGCTACCTCGTCGACGGGGTCACCAAACTCGAAAAGGTCGACTACGGAGCAGCCGCCGAACCAGAGACATTCAGAAAGATGCTCGTCGCCACCGGCAATGACGTCCGCGTGATGTCCATCAAACTCGCCGACCGGCTGCACAACATGCGCACCCTCGGCGTGATGCGTCCCGAGAAACAGGCCCGGATCGCCAAGGTCACCCGCGACGTGCTCATCCCGCTCGCCGAACGGCTCGGTGTGCAGGCGCTCAAGACCGAGCTGGAAGACCTCGTCTTCGCGATCCTGCACCCCGAGGAGTACGAACGCACCCGGGCGCTGATCGCGGAGAACTCCACGGCCTGCGACGCGCTCGCCGCCGTCGCCGACGACTTCCGGGGTGTGCTGCGCGAGGCGGGCATCAGCTCCGAAGTCCTCATCAGACCAAGACACTTCGTCTCCGTGCACCGTGCCTGTCTCAAACGGAACGAACTGCGCAGCACCGACTTCGGCCGGCTGCTGGTCCTCGTCGGCGAGGACGCCGACTGCTACGGGGTGCTCGGCGAACTGCACACCTGCTTCACCCCGGTGATCTCCGAGTTCAAGGACTTCATCGCCGCCCCCAAGTTCAACCTCTACCAGTCGCTGCACACGGCGGTCGCGGGCCCCGAAGGCGCGATCGTCGAAGTCCTCATCCGTACCCACCAGATGCACAAGGTCGCCGAGGCGGGAGTGATCGCGCTCGGCAACCCCTACGTACCCGTCGAAGGCGCCGAACCGCTCGACGGCGAGCGCGCCGACCCCACCCGGCCCGGCTGGCTCTCCCGCCTTCTGGAATGGCAGCAGTCCGCCCCCGACCCTGACACCTTCTGGACCTCACTGCGTGCGGATCTCGCGCAGGACCGTGAGATCACCGTCTTCCGCGCCGACGGCCGGGCGCTCGGCCTGCCCGCCGGTGCGAGCTGTGTCGACGCCGCCTACGCGCAGTACGGAGGAGAGGCGCACGCCTGCATCGGCGCTCGCGTCAACGGCCGGCTCGCAACCTTGAGCACCATCCTGCGAGACGGTGACACGGTGCATCTGCTGCTCGCCCAGGACTCAGCGTCCGGACCGTCGCCCGACTGGCTGGACCACGCCCGCACACCCGCGGCGCGCATCGCGATCAAGGGCTGGCTGGACACCCACCCGGAAGGCGCGAGCACCCCTTCGGCCACCCCCCGCCGCCCCGCCCCGGTCACCGCCGACCGCCCGACGGTCGCGAACGCCGTGGTAGACCTGCCCGAAGCGACCGTACGGCTCGCCGGGTGCTGCACGCCCGTGCCGCCCGACGCTGTCATCGGCTTTGCCGTGAGGGGCGGCGCCGTGACCGTCCACCGTGACCGTTGTCCCGGGGTGACCCGGATGAAGGAGACCGGCCGCGAGCCCGTGCCGGTGCGCTGGGGCGACACCGCCGAGTGCCGGGTCACACTGATCGCCGAGTCCTTCGGACGCCCGCGGCTGCTCGCGGATCTCACGGAAGCGATCGCAACCCAGGGCGCGGCGATCGTCTCGGCCACGGTCGAACCTCCCAGCCAGCAGCGCGTACGGCACACGTACACCCTCCAACTCCCTGATTCCGCCGGGCTTCCCGCTCTGATGCGCGCCATGCGGGACGTTCCAGGGGTGTACGACGTGAGCCGTGCCCAGCATCCGGCGGCCACCGGCTGACATCGTTCGGGTGGTGCACACGCGTCTGTCGCGTGCCGTCACCGGCCACGCCGGGCGCGCTGGTAGCCGTAATGCATGCCGCACACTTCCCGGCGCCGTCTGCGTGCCGTACTGCTCGCCGCCACGTCCGCCGCTCTCGTCGCCGCGTCCGTGCCCTCGCCCGAACCCCTCGGCATCGGCGACCGGCTCTTCCCCCAGCTCGGCAACCCCGGTTACGACGTCCTCGAATACGACATCGCTTTCACGTACAAGGGCAGCAACTCCAAGCCGCTGGATGCAGTCACCAGGATCGGCGCCCTGGCCACGCAGCGGCTGGAGCGCGTGAATCTCGACTTCCACCACGGCACGGTGCGCACGGTCGAGGTCAACGGCCGGACCGCCGAGTTCGCCACGGCGGGGGAGGACCTTGTCATCGAGCCGTCCTCCGCCGTCCAGCGGGGCACGATGATGCAGATCACCGTCACGCACACCAGTGACCCCCGCGGCCCCATGGACGCGGGCGGCTGGGTCCGGACCGGCGACGGGCTGGTGATGGCGAACCAGGCGGACGCCGCACATCGCGTCTTCCCCTCCAACGACCACCCGGCAGACAAGGCGTACTTCACCTTCCGGATCACCGCCCCCGCCGCGTACACGGTGGTGGCCAACGGCCGTCGGCTGGCTCACGCCGTGAACGGCAGGACCGCCACCTGGGCCTATCGGACCGAGCACCCCATGGCCACCGAACTGGCCCAGGTGGCCATCGGCCGCTCGGCCGTGATCGAACGGAAGGGGCCGCACGGGCTGCCCGTCCGCGACGTCGTCCCCACCGGCGACCGCACCAGGCTCGAACCCTGGCTGAAGAAGACACCCGCCCATGTGACCTGGATGGAACAGAAGGTCGGCGGCTATCCCTTCGAGACGTACGGGCTGCTGGTCGCCGACGCCGAGACCGGATTCGAGCTGGAGACGCAGACTCTCTCGCTCTTCGAGCGCGCGCTGTTCACCAACACCGCGCTCCCGGTGTGGTACGTCGACTCGGTCATGGTGCACGAACTCGCCCACCAATGGTTCGGCAACAGCGTCTCGCCCCGGACCTGGGCCGACCTGTGGCTGAACGAGGGACACGCCACCTGGTACGAGGCGCTGTACGCCGACGAGAAGGCGAACCAGTCGCTGGTCAAGCGCATGCGGCTGGCCTACCAGCACTCCGACGGATGGCGTGCCGCCGGCGGACCGCCTGCCGCGCCCGAGACGCCGGCGCCCGGGAAGAAGCTCAGCATCTTCAGGCCGGTGGTGTACAACGGCAGCGCACTGGTCCTGTACGCGCTGCGCCAGACGATCGGAACGGACGCCTTCGCCCGCCTGGAGCGTGAGTGGGTGCGCCGATACCGCGACGGCGTTGCCTCCACGCAGGACTTCACCCAGCTCGCATCGCAGATCGCGGGGCGTGACCTCACGCAGTTCTTCCAGGGCTGGCTGTACGCAAGGAGGACGCCGCCGATGCCGGGGCATCCGGACTGGCGCAGCGAGCCGCCGGTGCGCAACACCGCGCCGGACGCTCCGCACACCGCCGCAGGGCATGGCGCCCCCTGAAACCTGCGTGACGCCGCAGCGTGACCGTGCGACCATCGACAGGTCGGCGATGCGGTCGGCACCTGATTCCCGTGCGGGAATCATCCGGGGCCGTCACACGTTGTCACTGTTGTACCGGGTGAGATTTCCCGGTCCGCGGCACATGCCGGCGGCCAGCTGTTCCATCGACGTAAGGATCCAATGACCTCCTCTTCATCTTCTTCCCAGGACGAGCAGAGCTTTGCGCAGACGCGTACCGAGAGCCTTCGGGCCGATGCCCTGATGGAAGAGGACGTCGCCTGGAGCCACGAGATCGACACGGAGCGGGACGGCGATCAGTTCGACCGCTCGGAGCGCGCCGCGCTGCGGCGTGTGGCGGGCCTCTCCACCGAGCTCGAGGACGTCACCGAGGTCGAGTACCGACAGCTGCGCCTGGAGCGTGTGGTGCTGGTCGGCGTCTGGACCTCGGGGACCGTGCAGGACGCGGAGAACTCCCTGGCGGAGCTCGCCGCGCTGGCAGAGACCGCGGGCGCGCTCGTGCTCGACGGCGTCATCCAGCGCCGTGACAAGCCGGACCCGGCCACCTACATCGGATCGGGCAAGGCGTTCGAGCTGCGGGACATCGTGCTCGAAACCGGAGCCGACACCGTCGTGTGCGACGGTGAGCTGAGCCCCGGCCAGCTGATCCACCTCGAGGACGTCGTCAAGGTCAAGGTGGTCGACCGCACCGCCCTGATCCTCGACATCTTCGCCCAGCACGCCAAGTCCCGAGAGGGCAAGGCGCAGGTGTCGCTCGCACAGATGCAGTACATGCTGCCGCGGCTGCGAGGCTGGGGTCAGTCGCTCTCCCGGCAGATGGGTGGCGGTGGCTCCGGCTCCTCGGGCGGCGGTATGGCCACCCGTGGTCCCGGTGAGACCAAGATCGAGACGGACCGTCGTCGGATCCGCGAGAAGATGGCGAAGATGCGCCGGGAAATCGCGGAGATGAAGACCGGCCGCGAGATCAAGCGACAGGAGCGCCGGCGCAACAAGGTGCCCTCGGTCGCCATCGCCGGTTACACCAACGCGGGCAAGTCGTCCCTGCTCAACCGCCTCACGGGCGCCGGAGTCCTGGTGGAGAACGCGCTGTTCGCCACCCTGGACCCGACCGTCCGCCGGGCCGAGACGCCGAGCGGCCGGATCTACACCCTGGCCGACACCGTCGGTTTCGTACGGCATCTGCCGCACCACCTGGTCGAGGCGTTCCGTTCCACGATGGAGGAGGTCGGTGACTCCGACCTGATCCTGCACGTGGTGGACGGATCGCATCCCGCACCGGAGGAGCAGCTGGCTGCCGTGCGCGAGGTGATCCGTGATGTCGGCGCGGTGGACGTGCCCGAGATCGTGGTGATCAACAAGGCTGACGCGGCCGACCCGCTGGTGCTGCAGCGCCTGATGCGCCTGGAGCGGCATGCGATCGCCGTGTCCGCGCGGACCGGTAGGGGCATCGACCAGCTGCTGCAGCTGATCGACGCGGAACTGCCGCGGCCGCAGGTCGAGATCGAGGTCCTCCTGCCCTACACCCAGGGCGGTCTGGTCTCGCGTGTGCATGCCGACGGCGAGGTGATCTCCGAGGAGCACACCACGGAGGGCACGCTGCTCAAGGCACGGGTACATGAGGAGTTGGCCGCAGCGCTGGCGCCCTATGTCCCGGTGACGCACTGACGCCTACCTGTTGCAACGGACGGCGCCCGCTCCTCGCTCACGAGGGGCGGGCGCCGTCCGTTGTGCGGCCTGGCGGCCTCGATGCCTTCGGGTCCTACTGGCCCGCGAACTTCTTGCTGACCGCGCTGTAGACGCCCTCGGCCTCCTTGCCCAGGCGCGGACCGGCCAGCCAGCCGGCCGTCACCGGGCCGATCGAGGTGTTCGACACCAGGGCGGGCTTGCCGTCCTGGCCCTGCGCGACCCAGCCACCGCCGGAGGATCCACCGGTCATCGTGCAGCCGATGCGGTACATCGTCGGCTCCTCGGCCTTGAGGGAGAGCCGGCCCGGCTTGTCGCCGCACTGGAACATCTTCTGGCCGTCGAACGGCGGGGCCGCCGGGTAGCCGGTCGCCGTCATGGTGGCGATCTTCGGGACGGCGGGAGCGTTGAACTCGACCGGGAGCGCCGAACCGACCGCTTCCTCGAGCGACTTGCCCGTGCCGCCCTTCTCCGGGGTGACATGGATGACGGCGAAGTCGTACGGCGCACCCTGGCCGCCGGTGGCGGCGCCCTGGGAGATCCACTGCTCGGAGGTCTGGGCCCAGTCGCCCCACCACACACCGTACGGAGCGATCTCTTCCTTGGGAGTCTGCTCGAGGTCGGCCGTCGCCTTGGCGCCGTTGTTGTACGAGGGTACGAACGCGATGTTGCGGTACCAGCCGCCCTCCTTGCCCGCGTGCACGCAGTGGCCCGCGGTCCACACCAAGTTGGACTTGCCGGGGTTGGCCGGGTCCTTGACGACCGTCGCGGAGCACACCATCGAACCCTGCGGACCGTCGAAGAACACCTTGCCGGCCTCGGCCGCATTCGCGTGGTAGGGGGCCTTCACCGCCTGCGCGTTGACCGGAGCGGGCGTCGGGTCGGTGACACCCTCGTCGCCCGATATGTCATTGTCGACGGGCTTCTCGGGAGGCGTGTCGGCATCGCGCATCCGGTCCGGGTCCCAGAGGTCCTCGATGATCGGGTTGACGAAGTCCTTGGCCTCACGCAGCCACTTGTCCCTGTCCCAGTTCTTCCACTCGCCGTTCTTCCACTTGTCCAGGTCGATCCCGTGCTCCTTGAGCCGGTCCTTGAGATCTTCCGGAATGGTGAGGTTCGGGTCGGCGGGCTGGCTGGCCGTCACGCTCGGCTTGTCACCCGCGTTGTCCTCGCTCGGCCCGCAGGCGGTGGCAGTCAGCGCGAGCACAGCGGCGATGGAGGCCGCGGCAAGCGTCGGGCGAATGGGTCGCATGTCTTGATCCCCCTGGGACTTCATACTGCTGGTGATCTGTCAAAACCGTCGCAACTCCGGGCAATTACCGCGTATGCAGCGTTGTCTCGCCCGCCCCGGTGTCATGCTTCGAGCCGAGGTGCAGCCCCCCACTATGCCGGTGCCGACTGGGACGGTGCGCAGCAGGTCCGCGGTTCCGCTCCGACAAGGATCTCCCGGATGACCGTGATCCGCGGCTGTCGGCGTCGTTGGTACGTACGGGGGACTCAAGGGCAGCGTTCACCACAGGTGGGCGGCGTGCGAGTGCCTTAGGGGATGCATGCAACTGTGACACCGGGAGGACCAACAGCCGTGGCCGTGACCGAATCTGCACCCGCGGCGCTGTCCGCCGCGCACGAGGGCATTCTGCGCCGGCAGTCGCTCCGTGAATCCGCGGCCCGAACCTACGCGCGATCACTGCCCATCGTGCCGGTACGGGCCCGGGGCCTGACCATCGAGGGCGCCGACGGCAGGCGCTATCTCGACTGTCTGTCAGGAGCGGGCACGCTGGCGCTCGGCCACAACCACCCCGTCGTCCTCGAAGCGATCAAGAAGGTCCTCGACTCGGGCGCCCCGCTGCATGTCCTCGACCTCGCCACACCGGTCAAGGACGCCTTCACCACCGAGCTGTTCGCCACGCTGCCGAAGCAGTTCGCCGAGGGAGCCCGCATCCAGTTCTGCGGACCTGCGGGCACCGACGCCGTCGAGGCCGCACTCAAACTCGTCCGCACCGCGACCGGCCGCACGGGTCTGCTCGCTTTCACCGGCGCGTACCACGGCATGACGGCCGGCGCGCTCGACGCGTCCGGTGGCGCCACCGACGTACGCGTGACCCGGCTGCCCTTCCCGCAGAACTACCGCTGCCCCTTCGGTGTGGGCGGCGGCCGCGGGGCCGAACTCGGCGCCCGCTGGACCGAGAACCTCCTCGACGACCCCAAGGGCGGAGTGCCGAAACCGGCCGGCATGATCCTGGAACCCGTGCAGGGCGAGGGCGGAGTCCTTCCCGCCCCCGACGACTGGCTGCGCCGGATGCGCGAGATCACCGCCGAGCGGTCCATCCCCCTGATCGCCGATGAGGTGCAGACAGGAGTGGGGCGCACGGGCACCTTCTGGGCCGTCGAACACAGCGGGATCGTGCCTGACGTGATGGTCCTCTCCAAGGCCATCGGAGGCTCCCTTCCACTTGCAGTGATCGTCTACAGGTCCGAACTCGACGCATGGCAGCCCGGAGCCCACGCCGGCACCTTCCGCGGTAACCAACTCGCCATGGCGGCAGGCGCGGCCACCCTCGCCTTCGTACGCGAGAACCACCTCGCCGACCGCGCCGCAACACTCGGCGCCCGGATGCTCGGCCGCCTCCAGGGCCTGGCCGCTGCCCACCCCTGCATGGGAGACGTACGCGGCCGGGGCCTGATGATCGGCGTGGAAATCGTCGATCCGCAAGCCTCGGACGCGCTGGTCCCGCCCCCGGCGCCCGACCTTGCCGCCGCGGTTCAGCAGGAATGCCTGAACCGGGGCCTCATCGTCGAACTCGGCGGCCGCCAGGCCGGTGTCGTGCGTCTCCTCCCGCCGCTCACCATCACCGACGAACAGGCCATGGCCGTCCTCGAGCGCTTCGCCGACGCCATGGCTGCCGCGGAGCGCTCCGCACAAGGCCGCGCCGACTGCCGGCAGCCGCACTGACCCCGGACAACGTCACAAGGAAGCCCTCCGTGAACTCCAGCCCCACCCCCGATGCGCCCGAGGCCGACTCCCGTGCCACCGCAGCCCACAGCGGGCCGGGCGGAGCACGCCGCCCCGTCACGGTCGAAGCCGCGACCGTGCCCCGCCAGCAGAGCAGGGGCATCCGCGAACAACTCACACCCGCCACGGACCGGCCGGTCGCGGTCACCGCACCCGAGCCCCTCGACCACCCCGACCCGAGCCGCGCGGCGGCCGCGGCGGCCGTGGAGAACCTCCTTCGCTGCTGGGTGCGGGAGAACAACCTGGCCGAACCAGATGGCGACACCCTGCACATCCCGCTCGACGCCAGCGGAGCCGGCCTCATCGTCCCGGTCCGCTACTGGTCACCCGCCGGCTGGCACCGCTTCGGCCCGCCCAGCATGCAGGGGAGCCTGCCGGACGCCCCCGTCGTCGACGCGGTGACCCTGGCCGCCCTGCTCGGCCGCGAAGCCGGTCAGAGCGACGGAGCCGACCTGGTCGCCCGGGTCGCCGACTCCGTACGGCGCACCGCGGGTTTCATCGCCGACCGCCGCGAGCGGCCCGCCGCTCCGCCCGAGGCGGACCTCTTCCTCACCGCCGAGCAGTCGCTGATCCTCGGCCACCCACTGCATCCGACGCCCAAGAGCCGCGAGGGTCTGTCCGAGACCGAAATCCAGCTCTACTCACCCGAGGTGTACGGCTCCTTCCCGCTGCACTGGGTGGCTGTCGACCGCTCCGTCCTCGCCACCGGCTCGGCCTGGACGGAACAAGGAAGGACCGTGCCGGCCGAGCGGCTCACCGCCCGGTTGGCCGGGAATCTCGAACTCCCCGACAACGCCGTCCCCTTGCCCATGCACCCCTGGCAGGCCCGCGACGCGATGAACCGCCCCGCCGTCGCCGCGCTCCTTGACTCCGGTCTGCTGCGTGATCTGGGGCCTCACGGTGACCCCTGGCACCCCACCTCCTCGGTCCGCACCGTGCACCGCCCTGGCGCACCGGTCATGCTCAAGCTCTCTCTCGGCGTACGCATCACCAACTCCCGTCGTGAGAACCTCCGCAAGGAACTCCATCGCGGGCTCGAGGTCCACCGTCTGCTCCGCAGCGGGCTGGCCGAGCAGTGGCAGGCCGCCCACCCCGGTTTCGACATCGTGCGCGATCCCGCCTGGCTCGCCGTCGACGCCCCGGACGGTGAGCCGCTCCCCGGACTCGACGTCGTCCTGCGCCACAACCCCTTCGGACCGGGCGATGACGCGGTCTGCATCGCGGGACTGACCGCCCCCCGTCCCTGGCCGGGCCGCCCCGCCATGCACTCCCGCCTGGCCGATGTGGTCGAGCGGCTCTCGACCCGTACCGGCCGGCCCACCGGCGCGGTCGCCGCCGAGTGGTTCCTGCGCTATCTGGACCACGTGGTGCGCCCCGTGCTGTGGCTGGATGCCACAGCGGGCATCGCCTTGGAAGCCCACCAGCAGAACACCCTGGTGATCCTCGACCCTGAGGGATGGCCCGTCGGCGGCCGGTACCGCGACAACCAGGGCTACTACTTCCGCGAGTCCCACCGCGCCCGACTCGAGCGCCGTCTCCCCGGCATCGGCACCGTCAGCGACACCTTCGTCTCCGACGAGGTCACCGACGAGCGGTTCGCCTACTACCTCGGCATCAACAACGTGCTGGGCCTGATCGGGGCCTTCGGCGCACAGCGCCTCGCTGACGAGCGCGTACTGATCGCAGCCTTCAGGCGGTTCCTCGCCGGCGCGGCCGATCTCGGCTCGCCCCTGCCCGCGCAGCTTCTCGACGCGTCCACGCTGCGGTCCAAGGCCAACCTCCTGACCCGGCTCCGCGGTCTCGACGAACTCGTCGGACCCGTCGACACCCAGTCCGTGTACGTCACCATCACCAACCCCCTTCGTTCCTGAGGACGTGCTCGAGGATCTCCCCAGGAGCCCCTCGACACCTGATCACTGACCGAACCGCGAGAGGAGAACGCCACCGTGCCTCCCACCGATGCGAGCACCGACACCGGAGCCGGTCCCGCACCCCAGCCCGGAGGAGGCGTGGAGGACACCCTCGATCTACGGCTGCCCGAGGAGCTCCTCGCGCTGTTCCGGAAGGACGAGATGCCTGTGGAGCCTCACCGGCCGGCCGGTGAGGAGGACTCCTCAGGCGATCTGCTCGACAACCTCGCCGACTGGGCTCCCGTAACCACGTCGGTCGGCCTCTTCCAGCTCGTGCCCGTACGCATCGACCGCGATCTCGCACTCCTCACTCGCTGGATGAACGACCCGGCCGTGGCCGCCTTCTGGGAGCTGGCGGGACCGGAATCCGTCACCGCCGCCCATCTGCACGCCCAGCTCGAGGGGGACGGCCGCAGCATTCCCTGCCTAGGGCTGCTGGACGGCACCCCCATCAGCTACTTCGAGATCTACCGCGCCGACCTTGACCCGCTCGCCCGTCACTACCCCGCCCGGCCGCATGACACAGGCATCCATCTACTGATCGGTGGCGTCGCCGACCGCGGACGCGGGATCGGCTCCGCAGTCCTCAAAGCCGCAGCCGACCTCGTACTTGAGAATCGGTCCAGATGCGCACGTGTGATCGCAGAACCTGACCTGCGCAACACCCCCTCCGTATCGGCTTTTCTGAGCGCCGGCTTCCGCTTCTTCGCCGAAGTCGACCTTCCCGACAAGCGAGCGGCCCTCATGGTCCGTGACCGCGCCCTGCGGAACCTTTTGTGAGCCGCCCGCTGCCTTACTTACACCGCTCGATCCGCATCGGTTCCACTCGAGGAGTCCCCGTGCCGAAGTCACCTGCCAACAACGACTCCAGCGACTCCGCGCACCCGGCCACCGTCCCCTTCACCCCGGCCGGACTGACCCGTGAAGCCTGGGACCGGGCGGCTGCCCGGCTACTGGCGAAGATGCTCGGTGAGTTTGCCTACGAAGAGATCATCGAGCCGGTTCCGGTCCCGGCCACCCTCCCGGCCCGCCACGACGCCGGTGAACCGGGGGACCGCGGGGACCTCTACACCCTCCCGATCGACAACAACGGCGGCGGCCTGACCTTCCGCGCCCGGCGCGGCGCGTACGGCAGCTGGCGCGTCGATCCCGCCTCCGTCATGCGCGACGGCCGGCCCTTCCGAGACCCGCTCGCCTTCCTCGCCCGGGCCCGGGATCTGCTCGCCCTCGACGGGGCCACGCTCGGCCACCTCCTTCGCGAGCTGTCCGTCACCCTCACCGCCGACACCGCACTCGACGGCACGGCGCTGAACTGCGCCGAACTCGCCGACCTCGGCTACGCCGAACTCGAAGGACACCAGACCGGGCACCCCTGGCTCGTCCTCAACAAAGGCCGCATCGGCTTCTCCGCGACCGACACCGCCGACTGGTCACCCGAGGCCCGCCGCCCCGCCCGTCTGCCGTGGGTCGGGGTCAGCTCGGCCATCGCCGCCTACCGAGGCGTTTCCGGCCTCGCCGAGCCCGGCGAGCTGTACACCCGAGAGCTGGACGCATCCGTGCGAGAGTCGTTCGCCGCCGCGCTCCGCGCGAAAGGGCTGGACCCGGCCGGCTATCTCTTCCTGCCCGTACACCCCTGGCAATGGGACGAAGTGCTGCTCCCCCTCTTTGCCCCCGCCATCGCCCGCGGGGACATCGTGCCGCTGCCGACCGACGGCGATCGCCGACTGCCTCAGCAGTCCATTCGTACCTTCGTGAACCTGGACCGTCCCGAGCGGCACACCGTGAAGCTGCCGCTGTCCATCCTCAACACCCTCGTCTGGCGCGGCCTGCCCACCGAGCGCACCCTCGCCGCCCCGGCCGTCACCCGCTGGGTGCACGGGCTGCGTGACGCGGACCCCTTTCTGCGGGACGAATGCGGCGTGATCCTGCTCGGCGAGGTCGCCTCGGTGACCGTCGAGCACCCGCTCTACGACCATCTCGCCGAGGTGCCGTACCAGTACAAGGAACTGCTCGGCGCGATCTGGCGCGAGCCGCTCCAGCCGCGCCTCGCGCCCGGAGAGCGGGCACGTACCCTCGCCTCCCTCCTCCACACCGATCCACACGGCCGCGCCTTCACGGCGGAACTGGTCGCCCGCTCAGGGCTCACTCCCACCGTGTGGCTGCAGCGGTTGTTCTCCGCGCTCCTGCCCCCGCTGCTGCACTTCCTGTACCGCTACGGAACGGTCTTCTCACCGCACGGGGAGAATGCCATCGTCGTGTTCGACGGCGACGACATCCCGGTGCGGCTGGCGATCAAGGACTTCGTCGACGACGTGAATGTCAGCGCGCAGCCGCTGCCCGAGCACGACTCGATGCCGGACGACGTTCGCCGCACTCTCCTGACGGAGGAGCCGGCCTTCCTCACCCAGTTCATCCACTCGGGACTCTTCGTCGGAGTGTTCCGGTATCTCGCGCCCCTGTGCGAGGAGCAACTGGGGGTACCGGAAGAGCAGTTCTTCTCGCTGGTACGGGCGGAGATCCTGCGGCACCAGGCACGGTTCCCGGAGCTCAAGGAGCGCTACGAGCTGTTCGACCTGCTCACCGCGCGTATCGAGCGGCTCTGTCTGAACCGCAACAGACTTCACCTCGACGGCTACCGGGACCGTCCTGAGCGACCTCACGCGGCCGTGCACGGAACCGTCGCCAACCCCCTCTGCCCCACGTGACGGGCCGCTGTCGGACCGCGCTGTCAGTGGCGCCCCGTAGGCTGGTCGCGCTATGACGAAGCCATCCCTCCCCGAGCTCCTCCACGCCGCCGTGACCGCCGTCGGCGGTGTGGAGCGGCCAGGCCAGGTCACCATGACCGAGGCCGTCGCCGAGGCCATCGACGACAATTCCCATCTGCTCGTCCAGGCCGGCACCGGCACCGGAAAGTCGCTCGGCTATCTGGTCCCGGCGCTGGCGCACGGGGAGAGGGTGGTCGTGGCCACGGCCACCCTGGCGCTCCAGCGGCAGCTCGTGGAGCGGGACCTTCCGCGGACCGTCGAGGCGCTCCATCCACTGCTGCGCCGTCGGCCCGAGTTCGCCATGCTCAAGGGGCGTTCCAACTACCTGTGTCTGCACCGGCTGCACGAGGGCGTCCCGCAGGAAGAGGAGGACGGGCTCTTCGACCAGTTCGAGGCGGCCGCGCCGACGAGCAGGCTCGGTCAGGACCTGCTGCGGATGCGCGACTGGGCGGACGAGACCGAAACGGGTGACCGTGACGATCTCACCCCTGGTGTCTCCGACCGTGCCTGGAGCCAGGTCTCGGTCTCTTCCCGGGAGTGTCTGGGCGCCTCCAAGTGTGCGTACGGTGCGGAATGCTTCGCCGAGGCGGCGCGTGAGCGGGCCAAGCTCGCCGATGTCGTCGTCACCAATCACGCGCTGCTGGCGATCGACGCGATCGAGGGCGCGCCGGTGCTCCCGCAGCATGAGGTGCTGATCATCGACGAGGCTCATGAGCTGGTCTCGCGGGTCACGGGCGCCGCCACCGGCGAGCTCACTCCCGGCCAGGTCAACCGCGCGGTCCGCCGAGCGGCGAAGCTCGTCAACGAAAAGGCCGCGGACGTGCTGCAGACGGCTGCGGAGGGATTCGAGCGGCTGATGGAGCTGGCGCTGCCCGGCCGCCTGGAGGAGATCCCGGAGGATCTCGGGTACGCGCTCATGGCTCTGCGCGACGCAGCTCGTACGGTGATCTCCGCCCTCGGCGCCACCCGCGACAAATCCGTCCAGGACGAGGACGCGGTGCGCAAACAGGCGCTGGCCTCCGTGGAGAACGTGCACGGTGTGGCCGAGCGCATCACCCAGGGCTCCGAGTACGACGTCGTCTGGTACGAGCGGCACGACCGCTTCGGGGCGTCGCTGCGCGTCGCACCGCTGAGCGTCTCGGGGCTGCTGCGCGAGAAGCTGTTCGCCGAACGGTCGGTGGTGCTGACCTCGGCCACGCTCAAGCTGGGCGGGGACTTCAACGGCGTGGGTGCCTCGCTGGGGCTCGCTCCGGAAGGCACCGGAGGAGACGAGGTGCCGCAGTGGAAGGGCCTCGACGTCGGCTCACCGTTCGACTACCCGAAGCAGGGCATCCTCTATGTCGCCCGTCATCTGGCGACGCCGGGCCGTGAAGGCTCACGCGGCGACATGATGGACGAGCTCGCGGAGCTCGTGGAGGCGGCTGGCGGCCGCACGCTGGGACTCTTCTCGTCCATGCGGGCTGCTCAGGCGGCGGCGGAAGAGCTGCGCGGCCGGCTCGAGAAGCCGATTCTGTTGCAGGGTGAGGAGACGCTGGGTGAGCTGATCAAGTCGTTCGCCTCCGACGCCGAGACCTGCCTGTTCGGCACGTTGTCCCTGTGGCAGGGGGTTGATGTGCCCGGGTCCGGCTGTCAGCTGGTGGTCATGGACCGCATCCCGTTCCCGCGTCCCGACGATCCGCTGATGAGCGCTCGCCAGAAGGCGGTCGAGGAGGCGGGTGGAAACGGGTTCATGGCGGTCGCCGCGACACATGCGGCGCTGCTGATGGCCCAGGGAGCGGGGCGGCTCGTCCGGGCCTCGGGCGACCGCGGAGTCGTCGCCGTGCTCGATCCGCGGCTGGCGAACGCCCGCTACGGCAGCTTCCTGCGGGCGTCCATGCCCGACTTCTGGTACACCACGGACCGCAATCAGGTGCGGCGTTCGCTGGCTGCCATCGACGCGGCTGCCAGGGCGGACGGCACGTAGACGACTGCGTGAGCAGCCGTGCGTGGCCGGTCCTGAGGCAGAGCAGGACCCCGGGACCGGCGCAGTGGGTCCCGGGGTCCGGTCAGGGCGGGCGGGCCGTCAGACCCGCCGCAGGACCGCCACCACCTTGCCGAGGATCGTCGCCTCGTCACCGGGGATGGGCTGGTACGCAGCGTTGTGGGGGAGCAGCCACACGTGGCCGCTCTCCCGCTTGAAACGCTTGACGGTGGCTTCGCCGTCCAGCATGGCGGCCACGATGTCGCCGTTCTCCGCGACCGGCTGGCGGCGCACGGTCACCCAGTCACCGTCGCAGATGGCGGCTTCGATCATGGAGTCGCCGACGACCTTCAGGACGAACAGCTCTCCGTCGCCGACCAGCTGCCGCGGCAGCGGGAAGACGTCCTCGACCGACTCCTCGGCGAGGATCGGGCCGCCGGCCGCGATCCGGCCGACGAGGGGCACGTAGGAGGCCGCGGGCTTGCCCGTGGTGTCGGTCGGCTGGCTGCTGGGCTGGTCGGAGCCTCGGACCTCGTACGCCCTGGGGCGGTGCGGGTCCCTGCGCAGGAAGCCCTTGCGCTCCAGGGCCATGAGCTGATGCGCGACGGAGGACGTGCTGGACAGCCCGACCGCCTGGCCGATCTCACGCATCGACGGGGGGTATCCCCGGCGCTGCACGGAGTCACGGATCACCTCGATGACACGCCGCTGCCGGTCCGTGAGGCCGGAGCTGTCCGCCCGGATCCCTGGAGGTCGGCCGGGCAGCGAGCGGGTGGGCTTGGGCCCCTCCGGGGTCGTGGCTGCGTCATTCATGGCATGCACCGGCTCGAATCGGTTCTGGGAGCGGTCCTGGGCAGTGATGGTGGCACTGTCTGCGGTGGTGGTCACGTCGGCCCCTCTCGAAATGGTCTCCCTAGCTGGACAACGGTAGTTGGTTTCGAAAGGTTGCGCCAAACACACGTTCGAGTGAAAAATCGCAGATTTCCTGACGTCCCCGCTCGGCTGGGTGTATGTGCGAACGATCGAACCGCGAGGCGGCTCGCGCCTTCACGGTACGCTTCACCGCCGGTCGCGGTGAAGCGTGCCGTCACCGCGGAAGTGCTCAAGCGGTGATGCGGGTGCAGGGGTTGCTGCGCCGCGAAGTGGGCCGGGGTGGTTCCCAGTCTGGCATTCATCCGCCGCGATTCCGCGGAGCCGCGCGCCCCGCGTAGCCTCGTCGGGCGTTCGGACGCGCTGGGTGCACATGAGCGATACGGCCCGTGTGCGGCCGGGCCGCCGTCCTTCCGTCAGGCGACACGCTCTACCGCGCAAAACGCGCCCCACCACCAGATCTAGTGGTTGGATTGTGTGCGCCACCCAGAAGTTGTGGTCCCCCGTCCTTCAGGGGCGAGGGCATCGCCTATGCTTGTGGCTGCTTCACGGGGCTTCAACACACCTGTGAGGCCATTCAGTCGTGTCTGTGAGGGAGGGTTGGGAGCCATGCACTGCCCCTTCTGCAGGCACCCCGACAGTCGTGTCGTCGACAGTCGCACCACCGACGACGGAACGTCGATCCGTCGACGCCGTCAGTGCCCCGACTGCTCCCGCCGCTTCACGACGGTGGAGACCGCCTCGCTGATGGTGATCAAGCGCAGCGGTGTGACCGAACCCTTCAGCCGTACGAAGGTCATCTCAGGCGTGCGCAAGGCGTGCCAGGGACGGCCGGTCACCGAGGACGCCCTCGCCCAGCTCGGCCAGCGGGTCGAAGAGGCACTGCGCGCCACGGGCAGCGCCGAGCTGACCACCCACGACGTGGGTCTGGCCATACTCGGCCCCCTGCAGGAACTCGACCTCGTCGCGTACCTGCGCTTCGCGTCCGTTTACCGGGCGTTCGATTCGCTCGAAGACTTCGAGGCCGCCATCGCGGAACTGCGGCATGAGCGGCCTCCTGCTGAGGAAGGCGGAAGCCCCGGGGCCGTCGAAGTCCCCGTGCCCGCCACTGCCGCCGACTGAGCGACCGGCCGTACGGAACGGGTCGGGGGGCCGGCCCTGCCGGCCGGCTCAAAGCGGCGAAAGACCTGTCACGGGCGCTGTGTGCGGCGCCCGGGGCAACAGACACGAACTGTGCCACGGGAAGAACTGGGCACTTCAGGGCGTTTTCGCCCGTATATGGGAGGCGGCATGACCGAGACGACGAGCGGCCCGGCACGAGGGTCCCGAGCCAAGGGATCCAAGGCGAGCAAGGGCCTGCGTATCGAGCGCATCCACACCACCCCCGGCGTGCATCCGTACGACGAGGTGGTCTGGGAACGCCGTGACGTCGTCATGACCAACTGGCGTGACGGCTCGGTGAACTTCGAGCAGCGTGGCGTCGAGTTCCCCGACTTCTGGTCGGTGAACGCGGTCAACATCGTCACCAGCAAGTACTTCCGCGGGGCCGTCGGCACCCCGCAGCGCGAGACCGGTCTCAAGCAGCTGATCGACCGGATCGTGAAGACCTACCGCAAGGCCGGTGAGGACTACAGCTACTTCGCCTCGCCCGCCGACGCCGAGATCTTCGAGCACGAGCTGGCGTACGCCCTCCTGCACCAGGTCTTCAGCTTCAACTCGCCGGTGTGGTTCAACGTCGGCACGCCCCAGCCGCAGCAGGTCTCCGCCTGCTTCATCCTGTCCGTCGACGACTCCATGGAGTCCATCCTCGACTGGTACAAGGAAGAGGGCATGATCTTCAAGGGCGGCTCCGGCGCCGGCCTGAACCTCTCCCGCATCCGCTCCTCCAAGGAGCTGCTCTCCTCCGGCGGCAACGCTTCCGGCCCGGTCTCCTTCATGCGGGGCGCCGACGCTTCCGCAGGAACGATCAAGTCGGGCGGCGCGACCCGTCGCGCGGCCAAGATGGTCATCCTCGACGTCGACCACCCCGACATCGAGGGCTTCATCGAGACCAAGGTGAAGGAAGAGGAGAAGATCCGCGCGCTGCGCGACGCGGGCTTCGACATGGATCTGGGCGGCGACGACATCACGTCCGTCCAGTACCAGAACGCCAACAACTCCGTCCGGGTGAACGACGAGTTCATGAAGGCCGTCGAGTCCGGCGGCAAGTTCGGGCTGCGTGCCCGGATGACCGGCGACGTGATCGAAGAGGTCGACGCCAAGGCGCTCTTCCGCAAGATGGCGGAGGCTGCCTGGGCCTGCGCCGACCCGGGCATCCAGTACGACGACACCATCAACCACTGGCACACCTGCCCCGAGTCCGGCCGGATCAACGGCTCGAACCCGTGCAGCGAGTACATGCACCTGGACAACACCTCGTGCAACCTGGCCTCGCTGAACCTGATGAAGTTCCTCAAGGACGACGGCAAGGGCCACCAGTCCTTCGACGCCGAGCGCTTCGCCAAGGTCGTCGAGCTGGTCATCACCGCGATGGACATCTCGATCTGCTTCGCGGACTTCCCGACGCAGAAGATCGGCGAGAACACCCGCGCCTTCCGTCAGCTGGGCATCGGCTACGCCAACCTCGGCGCCCTGCTCATGGCGACCGGCCACGCGTACGACTCGGACGGCGGCCGCGCCCTCGCCGGAGCCATCACCTCCCTGATGACCGGCACCTCGTACAGGCGCTCCGCCGAGCTCGCCGCGGTCGTCGGCCCGTACGACGGCTACGCCCGCAACGCCGAGCCGCACAAGCGCGTCATGAAGCAGCACGCCGACGCCAACACCGCTGCCGTCCGCGTGGACGACCTGGACACGCCGATCTGGGCCGCCGCGACCGAGGCCTGGCAGGACGTCATCCGCCTCGGCGAGAAGAACGGTTTCCGTAACTCCCAGGCGTCCGTGATCGCCCCGACCGGCACCATCGGCCTCGCGATGTCCTGCGACACCACCGGCCTCGAGCCCGACCTCGCCCTGGTCAAGTTCAAGAAGCTGGTCGGCGGCGGCTCGATGCAGATCGTCAACGGCACGGTCCCGCAGGCGCTGCGCCGCCTCGGCTACCAGCCGGAGCAGATCGAGGCGATCGTCGCCCACATCGCCGATCACGGCAATGTGATCGACGCGCCGGGCCTGAAGACCGAGCACTACGAGGTCTTCGACTGCGCCATGGGCGAGCGTTCCATCTCCGCGATGGGCCATGTCCGCATGATGGCGGCCATCCAGCCGTGGATCTCGGGCGCGCTCTCCAAGACGGTCAACATGCCGGAGTCGGCGACCGTCGAAGAGGTCGAGGAGATCTACTTCGAGGCGTGGAAGATGGGCGTCAAGGCGCTCGCGATCTACCGCGACAACTGCAAGGTCGGCCAGCCCCTCTCCGCCAAGACCAAGGAGAAGGAGAAGGCCGCGGTCACGGAGAAGGCCGAGGAGACCATCCGGGCCGCGGTCGAGAAGGTGGTCGAGTACCGCCCGGTCCGCAAGCGCCTTCCGAAGGGACGTCCCGGCATCACCACCTCCTTCACGGTCGGCGGCGCCGAGGGCTACATGACCGCCAATTCCTACCCGGACGACGGCCTCGGCGAGGTCTTCCTGAAGATGTCGAAGCAGGGCTCCACCCTCGCGGGCATGATGGACGCCTTCTCGATCGCCGTCTCGGTCGGTCTGCAGTACGGCGTTCCGCTGGAGACCTACGTCTCGAAGTTCACCAACATGCGCTTCGAGCCGGCCGGGATGACGGACGACCCGGACGTGCGGATGGCGCAGTCGATCGTCGACTACATCTTCCGCCGCCTGGCGCTGGACTTCCTGCCCTTCGAGACGCGCTCCGCGCTAGGCATCCACTCGGCGGAGGAGCGCCAGCGTCATCTGGAGACGGGTTCGTACGAGCAGTCCGTCGACGATGTCGATGTCGATGTCGAGGGACTGGCCCAGTCCGCTCCGCGCCATCAGGACACGCTGAAGGCTGTCGTCGCTCCCAAGGCGGAGATCCCGGCCCCGAAGCAGGCGCACACCTCGGCGGAGCTGGTCGAGATGCAGATGGGCATCAGCGCGGACGCCCCGCTCTGCTTCTCCTGCGGCACAAAGATGCAGCGCGCAGGCTCCTGCTACATCTGCGAGGGCTGCGGCTCCACGAGCGGCTGCAGCTGAACATGAGCGCCTTCCAGGCGTGAATGACTGATCGAGCGGGGAGTCGCGTTACGCGACTCCCCGCTCGGCTGTACTGAACACCGGGGCTTCGGCGCTTCCCTTCCGTGGTGGCCTGGGTCACGCCCCGGAGGAAGCGTTCAGCCGGCGCCGCCGCCCATGACCGTGATGAAGGTCTGCGGATCAGCGTCGAAGCCCTGCACGGTCTCCCGGAACTCCCAGTCGCCGGCCGCGGTCCGGGTGAACTCGCAGATGACCGCGGCCCTCGACCCGGAGACCGCGGCGAAGTCGCACTTCCCCAGCTCGACATGGCCCTCCAGCACCCGCACCAGGGTGTTCGCCACATCGCCGAACACCCTGCGGCCGTCCCGCTGCTGGATGACCACGCCCACGACGACGCGTCCGTACGTCGCTGCCAGCCGGTGGAACTCGAGGGTCATCACCTCGTCGGAGCCGAAGCCCTGGCCTGTCCGGCTCTCCCTCGTCAGGGTGATCGTGCCGTCGGGCGAGCGACTGTCGAAGTGCACGACGTACGAGGGCTTGCCGTGAGGCGCGTCCGCCGGGTACGTCGCAGCGACGATGTCGAGATCGATGTCGGGCTCACCCAGGGGGCTGGGGTCCCACTTGAGTGTGACCTCGGCTTTCCCGACCCCCTTGTTGAGGCTGCTCACCTGATTTCCCTTCCCCGTAACTGCCAAGAGCTGTTGGTGCGTTGACCGTATCCGGTCAGTGCGGGATGCGGCGAGGCGGCCTCTGGCGCGGGACTTCCTCCCGGAAGTCCGCAATCGCGCTGCTGACCTGGCGGATCAGGTGGGTGTTCTCGATCCGGTCGAGGTACAGACAGCGGCGGGCGAGACCGTCCAGTTCGAAGGCGAAGCAGATCGACATCAGCGGATTGATGAACAGCTCACTGCCACGGGTGCGTGAGGTGAACCGCACATCGCCGAACGCCCCCTGCACCGCTGCCGCTATGGAGCCGTTCACGATGCTCGGATGGTCCGGTGTGTGCGCCTGCGCATGAGCCACCGCGTCGACGAACAAGGCGCCCTCACGCGTCGAGCGGGGCACCGAGAAGGCGCCGAGGTAGGCGCCGTCGGTCTCCAGAGCGGCGATGTTCTCCAGGACGAGGCCATGGCTCACCCCGTGGTACGCGTCGACCCCGAAGCCGACCGAGACGACCAGCCGCACGGGCACATCGATGCCGTACAAGGCGGCCACGCTGGTCATGTCCTCCTCGGGTGTCCCGAGTCCCGACTCGTCGCCGCGCATCAGGATGTCCGTGCCACCGTCCACGAGCACGACCGCGTCGATGTCGTACCGCTCGATCAGAGCCCGGTAGGCGTCGCGCAGCGGCTGGACGCCGGTGCGGGCGAGGGCGTGCACGGTGCTGGGATAGCCGTGCAGCGCGAGCCACTGCGCGAGGGTTCGCTCAGGGAAGTACGTCTGGTGCAGCGATGTTTCCGGGGTGATCACCGCGACATCGGGAGCGAGGAAGTCGTCCACGGACAGCCCTTCGATCGAGCTGAAGGTGAGATTCGCCAGGTGCACGTCCTTTCCCTGATGGAGGAGGGAGAGCGCCACGGGAAGCCCGGCGTAGACGTCGAAGCCGCCGCCCGCGCCCGCCACGAGGATCCGCTCGGCGGCATCGAGACGGGCGAAGAGCGGGTTGGTGTGCAGGGCTGTCATGCAGATCATTGTGGCGAGGCGGCACAGCCGGTTCGGGTGGTCTGTGCCGGAGAGTGACCGGCGCCACGTTCCGAGCCGTACGATGGCGCGGTGCTGGTCAAGTGGATTCGCTGCACCGTGGTGGACCGTCGAGGGTTCGAGCGGGGACAGCGGAAGTGGGCGGGGCTGCTGGGTGAGCCGGGTTTCCGTGGGCAGGGCGGAGGGTGGAGCCGAATACGGCCGGATGTGGCGCATGTATTCGGCTTCTGGGAGAGCCGCGCCTTCTACGACTCGTTCATGGCGCGCTCCCACGACCGGCTGGCGTCGGGGCAGTCGGGGACGTACAAGGACAGCCAGGCCAAGCTGTTCGACCACCGCTTCGATGTGAAGACGGGCTTCGAACCGCGGTTCACGGACGCCGACGTGGTGCGGGTCGCCCACTGCCGGGTCCGCGAGGACCGGATCGAGCACTTCACGCTGATGCAGGAGAAGGTGTGGAACCCGGCGATGGCCGGATCCCCGGGGATGGTGCGCGGGCTGTTCGGGGAGGCGGCAGGGAACGAGTTCCTGGTGATGTCGATGTGGCAGTCGGCGGCCGAGCACGGGAAGTACCGGACGGAGCGGGTCGAGCGGCTGCTGCTGCGCGCGCAGACCGAGGCCGACGTTTCCGCTCTCGCGGGGGATGTGGTGGAGCTGGAACCTTCCTGGACCGTGTGACTTAAGGTCGTGGCATGGCGCGACCGCGACGCATCGTCCTCGTCCGGCACGGCGAGTCGGAGGGGAACGCCGATGACACGGTGTACGAACGCGAGCCCGACCATGCACTCCAGCTCACCGCCACCGGCTGGGCGCAGGCCGAGGAGACGGGGGCACGGCTGCGGGAACTGTTCGGACGGGAGCGTGTGAGCGTCTACGTCTCGCCGTACCGCCGCACGCACGACACCTTCCGGGCGTTCGCCCTCGACCCCGAGCTGGTGCGGGTCAGAGAGGAGCCCCGGCTGCGGGAGCAGGACTGGGGGAACTGGCAGGACCGGGAGGACGTGCGGCTGCAGAAGCAGTACCGCGATGCGTACGGGCACTTCTTCTACCGGCTGGCGCAGGGGGAGTCGGGCGCCGATGTGTACGACCGGGTGGGCGCGTTCCTGGAGAGTCTGCACCGCAGCTTCGAGTCCCCCGATCACCCCCCGAACGTGCTCATAGTCACGCACGGGCTGACGATGCGGCTGTTCTGCATGCGCTGGTTCCACTGGTCGGTCGCGGAATTCGAGTCGCTGTCCAACCCGGGCAACGGGGAGATGCGGATACTGCAACTGGGGGAGAACGGGCGGTACACGCTTGACCGGCCGTTCGAACACTGGCGGACCCCGGAGTCGTACGGCGTCACGGGATAGAGTGGCAGGAAGATGACCGCTGACTCCTCTCGCGACCGGCGCTTCGAACGCGCCCTGGACAGCCTGCGTGGGCTGTCCGTGGGAGACGCCCTGGGCTCCCAGTTCTTTGTACCGACGAACTATCCCCTGCTGAAACGGCGCGAGCTGCCGCCGCAGACCTGGCAGTGGACCGACGACACCGAGATGGCCTGCTCGGTCCTCGCTGTGCTCGTGGACCATGATCGCGTGGACCAGGACGCACTCGCCCGGTCCTTCGCCGAGCACCACGACTTCGACCGGGGCTACGGACCGGCGGTCAACAGGATGCTCCGGCTGATCCGGGAGGGCGGCGACTGGCGCGAGCTGGCCGCCGAACTCTTCAAGGGCCAGGGCTCGTGGGGCAACGGATCCGCGATGCGGATCGCCCCGCTCGGCGCCTGGTACGCGGGCGACCCGGAACAGGCCACCCATCAGGCCGAGATCTCCTCGTACACGACGCACCAGCACCGCGAGGCCGTGGTCGGCGCCATGGCCGTGGCGGCGGCAGCCGCATTGGCGGGGAACCCCGCCGGACCGCCCACGCCCGAGGAACTGCTCGACGGCGTCGTGGACCTCGTGCCGCGCAGTGCGGTCGGGGCCGGTCTGCGGCGGGCCCGGGACATGCTCGACTACAGCGACGCAGGCACCGTCGCAGCGGTGCTCGGCAGCGGCCGGCGCACCAGCGCTCATGACACGGTGCCCTTCGCGCTGTGGTCCGCCGCACGTTCGCTCGGTGACTTCGAGCAGACGTTCTGGACGACGGCCCAGGTCGGCGGCGATGTCGACACCACCTGTGCGATCGCCTGTGGTGTGGTGGCGGCGGGTAAGGCCGGGCAGCCGCCCGCCGAGTGGCTGGAGCGTACGGAGGGTCTGCCGGACTGGGTGCCCGACGGCACCCGCTGAGCAGCCCTGCCCCCTCGACTAGGCCACATGTGAGAAGCCGCCCGGGCCTGCCGGGCGGCTCATGTGTCACGGTCCGGCTTCAGCCTCGCACGAGAGGGGGCGACCGGTGCCGCCAGGGCTACTCTGTCCGTCACGCCGCGCTGCTGATCATGGACGGGAGCGCGCCGACGAGACACCGGGTCGTACCGCCTCAGAGCCGTGGCGGGGTGATCCGGTCGGGAGGGGGTCCCGTGCCGGACGTACATGACACACCACCGCCGAGGTCCAGTGCCGGGCCGTCCAGGTCCGTGGCAGGACCGTCCGTACCCGGGCCCTGGGCGCCACCACCGCAGCCGCCCCGGCGCAGCAGCAGAACAGGCGCCCGCAAACCGGCCGCGGCGAGCGTTGCGACACTGTGGTGCGTACTGGCCACCGGGGTGCTCAGCGCATTTCTGCTCGGCGAAGGAGCCGGCCTCAATCTGCTGATCGTCGCGGTGCCCGCCGGACTCGGCGCGTACTTCGCCGCCAGGGCCGCCGGCCGAAGGCTGCGCCCGTGGACACTGGTGTGGGCACTCGGCGGCATCGCGCTGCTCGCCGTGCCCGTGCTGCGTGACGCCGGATGGCCGACGTTCCTCGCCGTCGTGTCGGCGCTGGCCCTCGCGTCGCTGGCGCTGAACGGCGGCCGTACCTGGCCGGGCGTGCTGCTCGGCCCGTTCGGCCTGCCGGCTTCGCTGGGTACCGGCATGGTCTGGGGATGGAACGGACTGCGCACCCACGCTGCCGGGTCGAACGGCCGCGTGGCGCCGGTCCTGCGCACCGGCGCGGTGGCGGCGCTGCTGGTGATCGTGTTCGGAGCGCTGTTCGCGGGAGCGGACGCAGCCTTTGCCGATCTTCTCGGCAACCTGATCCCGGACGTCTCGGTCGCCGACGGCCCCTGGCGTTTCCTGCTCTTCCTGGTCGGCCTGGTCGGAGCGCTCGCCGCGGCGCACCTGGCCGCCGCCCCCCTGCGCTGGGACCGCCTTGAGATACGACCCGGCCGGGCCCGGTCCCGCTGGGAGTGGGCGCTGCCGCTCGTGGTGCTCGACCTGCTCTTCGCCGTGTTCATAGCTGTCCAGCTCGCCGTTCTCTTCGGCGGCTACGACAAGGTGCTCAGCGAGACGGGACTGACGTACTCCGCATACGCGCGCCAGGGCTTCTGGCAGCTGCTGTTCGCCACCCTGCTGACACTCGTCGTGATCGCGCTTGCGCTGCGCTGGGCACCTCGCTCCGCGGCGGGCGACCGCACCCTGGTCCGTGCCGTCCTCGGGACGCTGTGCCTGCTCACTCTGGTCGTGGTGGCGTCGGCGCTGCGCCGGATGGATCTGTACGTCGATGCCTATGGACTGACCAGACTGCGGGTGTCCGTCGCAGCCATGGAGCTGTGGCTCGGACTGGTGATCGTCCTGATCATGGCAGCTGGGGTGTACGGCGTGAAGTGGCTGCCTCGCGCGGTAGCGGCGAGTGCCGCGGCCGCCGTGCTCGCGTTCGGCCTCGCCTCCCCGGACGGACTCGTCGCGGAACGCAACGTACAGCGCTACGAGCGCACCGGAAAGATCGACGTCGCCTACCTCCAGGAGCTGTCCGCGGATGCCGTTCCGGCCCTCGACGGGCTGCCCGAGCCGCTGCGCTCCTGTGCGCTGGACGGCATCGCACGCGCGCTGGAGGAGACGGACGACCCCTGGTACGCGACGAGTTGGGGCGAGTCCAAGGCGCGCGGCATCCTGGCCGATCGCGGCGCTCACGCCGATGACACTTCGTGCGACGCGTACGACTCCGACCGTTTCGACGAGTACGACGATCGGGAGGATCGCGGCGAGTGGGAGAAGGAGGGCGAGCTCGGCCCGTACGACCAATGAGAAGGAGCACCTCGCAGCAGGTCTGAGGCGCCGCGGGGTGCGGGTACGGGCCGTCCCCTCGCGCCGGCCCGTACCCAGGCAGCTGCGGCTACGAGGCCGGGCCGCCCGCGCCCGCTGTCCCGCTGAGTGCCTCCAGGTCGCTCGCGCGTACCCGCATGACGAACAGCGCGGTCAGGACGGCCAGGCCGACCAGGCCCACGCCGGCCCAGAACGCCGTGGCGATGCCCTCGGCGAGCACCTGATGGCCCCACGGCGGCGGGAGTTCATGCGTCGTGGCGAACTGCTCCTGTTGAGCCGGGGTCGACTCGGTAAGGAACGAGGGCAGTTGGCGTGCGGTTTCTTCGCGGCCGGCGGTGGTGAAAACCGTCATGAGAATCGACAGTCCCAGGGAACCACCGACCATCTGTGTGGCGTTGAGCAGACTGGAGGCCGCTCCCGACTCGTGCTGCGCCACACCCGACACCGCGGTGAGTGTCGCGGTCACGAACACCAGGCCCATGCCGAAGCCGAAGAGCAGCATCGGTCCCAGCACCGCGCCCGCATACGAGCTGTCCGGATCGATCACGGTCAGCCAGGCCATCCCGCTCCCGGCGAGCAGGGCGCCCGCTGTGAGGAACGGCTTGGGGCCGAACACCGGCAGCAGTCTCGAGGAGATTCCCGCAGCGGTCACGATCATCACGGTGACCGGCAGAAATGCAAGACCGGCGTCGATGGGGCTGTAGTCCAGTACGTTCTGCACGAACAGCACGATGAAGAAGAACATGCCGAACATCGCCGCGGCGAGGCTCATCATGATCACATAGGTGCCCGAACGGTTCCGGTCGGCGAACATGCGCAGCGGCGTGATCGGCTCCCGCGCCCGCCGCTCGGTGAGTACGAACGCGGTGAGAAGGACCGTCGCGGCGGCGAAGGCGCCGAGGGTCAGGCTGTCGCCCCAGCCGTCCTCGGAGGCCCGGATGAATCCGTAGACCAGGGACGCCATCCCGGCCGTCGAGGTGAGTGCGCCGGCCACATCGAACCGGCCGGAGTGCCGCTCGGACTCGTTGATGAACACCGGCGCGAGCGCCGCGATCAGGACGCCGATCGGGAGATTCACGTAGAACACCCAGCGCCAGTCCAGCCACTCGGTGAGCATGCCGCCGGCCAGCAGTCCGATCGCCGCGCCACTGGCGGAGACCGCGGCGAAGATGCCGAAGGCGCGGTTTCGTTCCGGGCCTTCGCGGAATGTGGTGGTGATGAGCGCGAGCGCGGTCGGCGATGCGATGGCTCCACCCACGCCCTGGAGCGCCCGGGCCGCCAGTATCTGCCACGGTTCCTGGGCCAAGCCGCACAGCAGCGAGGCGAGGGTGAAGAGCAGGACGCCGGATATGAACACCCGGCGGCGGCCGAGTATGTCACCGGCTCTGCCGCCGAGCAGCAGCAGTCCGCCGAAGGTCAGTGTGTAGGCGTTGACCACCCAGGACAGCTGGGTCGTGGTGAACTCGAGCGCCCCTTGGATATGCGGAAGGGCGATATTCACAATCGTTGTGTCGAGGACCACCATGAGCTGCAGGGCGGCGATGACGGCAAGCGCAATGCCCGGCCGCCCCTGCCTGCGGGCCGCCCCCGGACTGCTTGGAGCTGTTAACTGAGAAGTTGTCACGATGAGTCCCCCACAAACGAATTAGTGAACGTAGGCGTTCACTGTCCCGTCAACCGTAGAGAGTCCCTGCCTGTGAACGCAAGCGTTCACTAGGTGTCCTGTCCCCAACGGAGAGATGACCATGGCCACTTCGCGCTCGACAGCAGCCGCCGAGACGCCCCCGGCCTCGCTGCGCCGTCGCGGAGCCGTACTGGAACGCGCGATCCTCGATGCCGCCCTGGAGCAGCTGAGCACGGTCGGATGGAGCGGGCTGACGATGGAACGCGTCGCCGCCGGCGCGCAGACGGGGAAGGCTGCCGTCTACCGCCGCTGGCCGTCGAAGCAGGATCTTGTCGCGGACGCTCTCGAGGCCGGACTGCCGGTACTCGACCAGGCGCCCGACCACGGAGGAATCCGTGAGGATCTTCTGCAGCTCTGCCTCCGAGTGCGTGACGCCATGTTCTCCCCCACCGGCATCGCGCTGCGATCGGTCCTTCACGAATGTGACACGGCGAGCGCGCAGCGCTTCCAGGGGGTGATCTTCAATCGCGTTGTGGAGCCGTTCACCCGGCTGCTTCAGGACGTGGTGCGCCGCGGGGTGATGCGCGGGGACGTGCGTCCCGATGCCGCCGGGGACCTGGTCTTCGACGTGATCCCGGGCCTGATGATGTACCGCTCCAAGGTGTGCGGCAGCGAATGGCCGGACCAGGACGTCGCCGACATGATCGATCAGGTGATGGTTCCGCTGCTCAGCCCGCGCAACGGCTGATCGACGCTGCGCCGCCCATGACCGGAATCCGGTTGTCGCGGGTGGGGTCCGGCGGCGTACGCTTGCTGGCGCCATGCCGTACGAACCACCCACCCACACAGTCGAGCGCTCGATCCGGGCCACCACCGGCGCCAAGATCGTTGCAGGCGTGGACGAGGTCGGTCGCGGGGCCTGGGCAGGGCCGGTAACAGTGTGCGCGGCGATCACCGGACTGCGCCGACCCCCGGTCGGGCTCACCGATTCCAAGCTGATCAGTCCCAAGCGCCGTACGGAACTGGCAGGACAGTTGGAGTCCTGGGTCACCGCGCATGCCCTCGGACACGCCTCACCCGAGGAGATCGACGAGCTCGGAATGACCGCGGCACTGCGGCTCGCCGCCGTCCGCGCGCTGGACGGTCTGCCGGTCCGTCCGGACGCCGTGATTCTGGACGGCAAGCACGACTACCTCGGTGCGCCGTGGCTGGTCCGTACAGTGATCAAGGGTGACCAGTCGTGTGTCGCGGTGGCCGCCGCGTCGGTCATCGCCAAGGTGCGCAGGGACGCCATGATGGCGGAGCTGCTGGAGTGCGCAGATTTCGCCTTCGCGGAGAATGCCGGCTACCCCTCGCCCGTGCACAAGGCGGCACTCCGGACGCTGGGCCCCACCCCGTACCACCGGCTCTCGTGGTCCTATCTCGATGCGCTGCCCCAGTGGCGGCACCTCAAGAAGGTCCGGATCTCGCCGGAGGCGGCCGCACTGGAAAGCGGGGGCCAGCTCGGCTTCGACTTCTGAACTCACCCTTGCCGGCAGCACGGTCGCGCTTATGTGCCCACCCGCCGATGCCATCCGCACCGACGTTTGATAGATATCAACTCATGCCTCTCATACCCGAGGAGCCTCAGATTCACGAGAGTGCCCAGGGTCCCCGCGTTCCGGCCGCAGGCCGTACCGCGCCGACCCCTCGTCCCGTACCCGGTCCGCGTTCCGCGGCCTCGCCGCGTCCCGGACACCCGGGCCCCGGCCCGGCCCGGCCCACGCCCCCCGCGCAGCGCACCCACGTGGCTGCCGCGAAGCCCCAGCCGTCCCGGCCGGAGAATCGTTCCGGGCCGCAGGTTCAGGTGATTCCCGCTCCCGCGGACGGCGCGCTCGACGCCGCCGGCGAGGCGGTCGACCTGCTGCTCGACACCGGCCGTGCCCCGGGCGACGTGCTGGTGCTGACGACCGGTGAGCAGCACCCATGGGCAGCTCACGAGCTGTCCTTCGGCGAGACTGCCTACTGGGCCCAGCACGATGCCCGCGACGATGTCTTCTACGCGGACGCCGCCGCTCTGGGGCGCGCCTCGTCCCGGCCCGTCGTGGTGGTCGCGCTCAACGGGGGCCCGGACGGCGCGGCTGCCCACGCGCTGCCGGCCGCCATGCAGAAGGCCGGCGCGCTGCTGATCGTGTGCGGTGACCCCAAGTGGATCAGCGCCGTGCTCGGCATCGGCGTCTGAGCCGTCCTGCCGGTACGGACCCGACGGTCCGGTCGTGACCCGGCTGCCCATGTCGTGGGCAGCCGGTGGATGACGTCCTTCAGCGGGCTGCCGTGCGCCGAAGGGCGTCGGCGGCACCACTCGCGGTACGCAGGGGCAGCGCATCCGCCTCTGCCATGGCGTCGGCCGGATGCCCCGGCATCGACATCGAGCTGGGCCGGCGGCCGCCACGGCCTTCGCCCAGCACCTGCCAGCCGTCACTCGTCAGCGTGATGTACGCGCCGCAGCGCAGCCCATGCAGGGTGCAGGCGTCCCGCAGCCCCCACATCCACGCACCGTCCTCCTCCGTCCAGCGTTCGTCGCCTTCACGGCAGTAGAGCAGCACGGCCGTCCGCACCGGTGTGCGGCGGCGCAGGTCGTGCGGGATGACGCGGCGCAGGTGTGCCAGCAGCGCATTGCGCAGCTCCCAGCCGTCCGCCGGCGCGGAATGCCGGGAGAACGAGGCGCTGGCGGCGAGTCGTTCCTCGTGGTCGAGCACGGCGACGACAGCCGTCGAGGGCTTGGGGTGATGCCGCGTGTGCAGCGCACTGACCACCTCGCGCGGGTTGCCCAGGAGCGGGATACCTGCCGCAGCCCACTCGGCTGGCTCGAGCATCCTGGCGAGGCGGTTCGCGGAGTTCGCCGGTGTGGTGAACGAAGTGGCTGAGGACGGAGCGAATCCGAAGGTCACGTTCCTCCCTTCGCATACGCGCCCACGTGCGGGCAGGGTCGGGTGAGGGCGCGCCACGGCAAGGCCCTTCAGGACCCGAACGGGCCGTGCGGGGGAGCAGCCCCAATTGTTCCTGCCGCATGGGAATGCGGCAACGAGCAATTTGGCATGACCGGCAAGAATCGGCGGGTATGACGCTGATATCCCTGTCCTGCAGGCCCAACTGACCCTGGCGTCAGGTCTGAACGGCGAGGACCAGCGGAAACACCCCCTTCGCGCCCGCTCTGCGCAGCAGCCGTGCAGCGACTGCCAACGTCCAGCCGCTGTCCGCGTAGTCGTCGACCAGCAGCACCGGGCCGTCGGCGGCGGACAGCGCAGCGGCCAGCTCCGGCGGCACGGCGAACGATTCATGCAGCGCCCGCACGCGCTGTGCGCTGTTGGTGCGTGATGTCTGCACGTCCGAGGCCTCGGACACGTACTCGACACTGCCCAGCAGCGGCATCCGGCCGACCTCGGAGATCCGGCCGCCGAGCGATCCGACCAGGCGGGGCCTGCTGCGGGAAGCGACGGTGACGACACCGACCGGTCGCGGTGGCGCGTCGGATTCTCCGGAGGCCCAGCCGCCTGGACCCTTCGCCCAGTCGGCGAGCACGGTCACCACCGCGCCCATCATGTCGTCAGGGACCGGCGCGTCCGATGCGTGCGCGGCGAGCATCGGCCGAAGCCGGTTGCCCCAGCCGATGTCCGAGAGTCGCCCCAGTGCCCGCCCGGAGAACGACTGCTCGCCTTCCGGAATGCGGCCCTTGAGACTGACACCGACGGCCGCGAGCCCCGTGGGCCACATCTTGCGCGGCTCCACAACGACGCCCGGACGGCCCAACTCCCCTCGTGCGGCGTCCAGCGCGGCCGCCGACACCTTGTCGCTGAAACGCGCACCTGAGCAGTTGTCACACCGTCCGCACGGAGCTGCCTCCTCGTCGTCCAGTTGACGCCGCAGAAACTCCATCCGGCACGAGGTGGACCGTGTGTAGTCCCGCATCGCCTGCTGCTCGGACTCGCGCTGCCGCGCCACCCACGCGTACCGCTCCGCGTCGTAGGTCCATGGCTGTCCCGTGGCGGTCCAGCCGCCCTTGACCCGGCGCACCGCGCCGTCCACGTCCAGCACCTTGAGCATGGTCTCCAGACGCGTACGCCGCAGCTCGACGAGGGGCTCCAGGGCGGGCAGCGACAGCGGCCTGTCCGAACGGGCCAGCACGTCCAGGGTGCGGCGCACGAGCTCCTCGGGCGGGAAGGCGACCGAGGCGAAGTACTGCCAGATCGCCTCGTCCTCCTTGCCCGGGAGCAACAGCACTTCGGCGTGTTCCACTCCACGGCCCGCCCGACCCACCTGCTGGTAGTAGGCGATGGGGGAGGAGGGTGAGCCCATGTGCACGACAAAACCGAGGTCGGGCTTGTCGAAGCCCATCCCCAAGGCGGAGGTGGCGACCAGCGCCTTCACCCGGTTCGCGAGCAGGTCCTCTTCCGCCTGCTGCCGGTCGGCGTTCTCCGTACGACCTGTGTACGAAGCCACCGTGTGTCCGCACTGGCGCAGATACGCGGTGACCTCCTCGGCCGCCGCGACCGTCAGTGTGTAGATGATCCCTGAGCCGGGCAGTTCGCCGAGATGGTCGGCGAGCCAGGCAAGGCGGTTCGCGGCGTCGGGAAGCCGGAGCACACCCAGGCTGAGGCTCTCCCGGTCGAGCGGACCGCGCAGCACCAGGGCGTCCGTGCCCGCTCCCGTGCCCAGCTGCTCGGCCACGTCCGCCGTGACCCGCGCATTGGCGGTGGCCGTGGTGGCAAGGACCGGGACGCCTGCGGGCAGCTCGGCCAGCATCGTGCGCAGCCTGCGGTAGTCCGGCCGGAAGTCATGACCCCAGTCGGAGATGCAGTGGGCCTCGTCCACCACCAGCAGACCCGTGGCCGCGGCCAGCTTCGGGAGCACCTGGTCACGGAAATCGGGGTTGTTCAGCCGCTCGGGACTGACGAGCAGCACATCCACCTCGCCCGCGGCCACCTCGGCCTGGATGGTGTCCCACTCCTCGGCGTTGGAGGAATTGATCGTCCGGGCGTGGATGCCGGCCCGCGCCGCAGCCTCCACCTGGTTGCGCATGAGCGCGAGCAGCGGAGAGACGATCACGGTCGGTCCCGCACCCCGGGCCCTGAGCAGCGAGGTCGCGACGAAGTAGACCGCGGACTTGCCCCAGCCCGTCCGCTGCACGACAAGCGCTCGGCGCTTGTCGGCGACGAGCGCCTCGATCGCCCGCCACTGATCCTCACGCAGCCGGGCGGTGCCCGACCCGTCGGAGACGAGACGGGCGAGTACGGAGTCGGCGGATGCTCTGAGCTCTGCGGGGTCTGGGTTGGTCATGCCCCCATGCAACCTGATGGCACCGACAATGCGCGAACGCGGGCGTGAGCCTGTGGATAACGATATCCACAGGGGTCGCGCAGTCGGGTTCCGCGCGAGACCGTCGTGCCATGAATCAGCACCACGACCCCAGCGGCCCCGGCACCGACCAGCAGATCACCCTGCGCGGCCCCGCCGAACTGGCCGATGCCCTGCCGTACATGATGGGTTTCCATCCGAACGATTCCATCGTGCTCGTCGCCCTGCACGGTGACCACGGCCGCTTCGGCGGGCGGCTGCGGCTCGGTATTCCGCGCTCGCCGCGCGAATGGCAACCCGTGGCCGGGCAGCTTGCCGAGTGCCTGATCCACGGCTGTGAGCGCCGCGGCTCGCGACCCGACGGCATCGTCGTCTTCCTCTGCCAGGACCCGGCCGGCGAGGAGACGGGGCTGCAGGTCATGGAGCGGCTGCGTCCGCTCGCCCAGCGGCTGCGCACAGCGTGCGGTGCCCTCGACGTGCCCGTGTACGAGGCGCTGTGCATCTCCGACGGGCGCTGCTGGTCCTACTGCTGCCCCGATGCGCGGTGCTGCTCGCCCGAAGGCACCCCCCTGGCGCTGCCCGGCACCTCGGTGATGGCCGCCGCTGCCGCCTACGCGGGGATTCAAGTGCGCGGGAGCCTGAAGGAGTTGGAGGGACGGTTCGCGCCGGCGGCCGCGTCCGTCGCCCAGGAGCAGATCCAGGCTCTGGACGACGCGGGTGCGGCGCTGGTGCCGAGGATCCTCGAAGAGCAGGGCAGGCGGCAGGTCGCGGTGGAGACGCTCGAGCTTGCCCGGAAACTGGTCGAACGGATGGCTTCCACGCCGCTAGCGGGCGAAGGGGCAGCGGCCGACGTCGCGGACGACAGGCTGGTCACACCCCGCGAGGCTGCCCTGGTGATCCTCGGTCTGCAGGACCGGGAGACCCGGGACCGGGCGGCGGAGTGGATGGAAGGACCCGAGGCACCGGCCGCACTGCGCCTGTGGCGCGCCTTGTCGCGGCGATGCAGCGGTGCCTACTTCGAGCACGCGGCGGCTCCGCTCACCCTTGCCGGCTGGGTCTCCTGGTCGACCGGTGACGAGCCCGGCGCACGGGTCGCACTCGGACTCGCGCTGCGCGCCGATCCTGAGTACGTGTTTGCGCGACTGCTGCACCAGGTCTGCAACGAGGGGCTGGATCCGGAGACGCTGCGCAGCTGTCTGCGCCGGACACGCGATGAGCAGCCCTGCGCCGCGGTCCCTGACGCGCCTGGTACCCCGGACATTGCTGTCCCCACCGGCTCCCCAGGTCCTTCCGGAGCCTTCCCGACGCTCACCCTCCCGGGCGCCACGCGCCGGCGTCCCCGGCGGGTGCGCGCGTCGGCCGCAAAGCGGCAACGCGCGTCGGTCCGGACTCGTCCCGGTGCCGCCGCCGCTCGGACGCGTGCCCGCGCCGGTATGCGTTCGGGCAGGCACGGCGGGCAGCGCGGTGGCCGGGACGGGTGGTGATGGCATGACCCGCGGGGCCTCGGCCAGGCGATGCGTGACTCGGGCAGGGGTGCCGACGTTCATCGTCGTGGCGGTGTCGACCGACCCGTGCCGCCCGTCCTGCGGCGGCTGCTCGAAGTGCACGGAAGGCGCAGATCACGCATGGCCCCCACCGCACCTCGCCGACCGCTCTCCGCTCAGATCCGACAGCCCATCCGGCCCGGACCCGGTCGTGGGGATCCGGCAGGACGGAGGCCGCTGCCGGCGCCGGGGCGGCCCGCCGATGCTCCGCCGGTGCACCGCACGATCATCTGCGTCGCCCTGCCCTGCATGGCGATCCTGCCGGAGGACGGCCAGCTCGACGGCCATGGGATCGCGGGTGTCTACCACTCGGGCCGGCGATTGCTCTCCCGCAGTCAGTTGCGGATCTCCGGGTGTGAACCAACCCTGGTTCAGGGAAGGTTGGTCTCACCGGACCGCGCGACGTTCGTGGCCGTCGTCCGTACCTCGGCCGACGGCGTACCCGATCCGGACGTATCCGTGGAGCGGATGCGCGACGCCCTGGGAACGGAACGGATCACGCTGCGCAGCTTTGCGGCCCAGCCGCTCAAGCTCCCCGTGGAGGTGGCGCTCGGCACAGACCTCGCCGAGCTCGGCTCCGTCACCGCCGGCCGGTCCGGGCCGGAACTGGCCGCCAGCGTCCATGAATCGGGACTGCGCTGGTCGACGGACGACGGCGGCCACGCCGTCGTCACCGCCGATCCGTCGCCGCACGACGCCCTTGCCTCGGCCGGACTGTTGCGATGGGAGCTGGTGCTGCTGCCGGGCACCACCCAGACCATCGAACTGCGCGTGACGTCCGACAGGACCGAGCGTGACCGCCCCCTCAGCCGGGCCGGCCGAGCAGCCGACAGGTTCCTGCCGGAAGCACTGGCGGCGGGCGACGACCGCAGACTGCCCGCACTGCTCGGCACCGCGCTGGGCGATCTGCGAGCACTGCTGATCCGCGACCCCTCCCACCCCGCCGACATCTTCCCCGGCGCAGGCGCACCGTGGCGGTGTGGATCCGCGCCGGCAGAGGCGCTGTGGGCCGTGCGGATGGCGCTGCCGCTCTCCACCCGGCTGGCCGCAACCACCCTGCGCATGCTCGCCCGTACCCAACTCTCGGTCCAGGGGCCGGATTTCGGCCGGATCCCCGGACCGTTGCGGGACGCGGGCCCGCATCTTCCGCCGAGCTGTACAGGCATGGAAGCGACCCTCGCCTTCCCCGCGGTCCTGGCTGAGGCCTGGCGCTGGGGGATGCCCGAGCAAGAGTTCACGGAGCTCGTACCGGCGGCGGAGCGTTGTCTGCAATGGCTGCGGCAGGCTGCGGGCGACGAGGGACTGCTTCCCGAACCCGGCGCGGCGGGTGTACTGCGCTCCGACACCCAGGCGCACGCGCACCGGGCCGCGATCCTCGGTGCGGATGTGCTGGAGGCCACCGGCCGTCCCGGGGCCGAGGACTGGCGGCAGTGGGCCGGTGCGCTGAGAGACCGCTTCCAGGAGGACTTCTGGATCGACGACCGCACCGGAGGCCGTCCCTTGGCGGCCAGGCTGCCCGGCGGCCGACCGCTGTCGCTGCTCGGAAGCAGCGCCGCTCATCTCCTCGACACAGGGCTGGTGGGCGGCGGTCGGTCGGCCGCCGGATTGCTGGACAAGGACCGGACCGAGCAACTCGCCCGGCTGCTGGGCGGGCCGGCACTCGACAGCGGCTGGGGTCTGCGCAGCCTCGGCACCGGAGAACCCGGGCACAACCCCTTCGGGCACCGGTCCGGAGCCGTGCGGGTGCATGAGACCGCTGTCGCCGTGGCGGGACTGGCCGCCGCCGGCCACGAGAAGGAGGCGTCGTCCCTGGTGCGCGGTCTTGTCGACGCGTCCGAGGCGTTCGGTAACCGCCTGCCCGAGATGTACGCGGGCCGGCAGCGCACGGCGGACGGTGTGCCGGTGCCGCATCCCGCGGCGTGCCGGCCGGCGGCAGTGGCCGCCGCCTGTGCGCTCCTTCTGCTGACCGCGCTCGCCGGGATCCGCCCGGACGCTCCTGCCCGCATGGTTGCGCTGCGGCCCATCCGCTGCGTGCCGCTCGGAGCCGTACAGATCTCCGGGCTGCGGGTGGCCGGGGAGCCGTTCGCCGTGCGGATCAGCAGGCGGGGGCTCGCCGTGGTGGAGCAGGCGGCAGAAGGGCTGCAGCTGGGGGTGTGAGCCGGCGCGGCCGCAACGCCGGGGCGCACGGGCCCAAAAGAGTCGCCGCAGGTGGCGAAGGCTGTGTTTATCGTCAGGCAGACGACTATGATCGCGGCATGTCGCCCTACGACCCGTCGGCCTTTCCGCCCTTCGCCGTCACTGTCGATCTGGTCGTGCTCACCGTGCGCCGTCATGCGCTCTGTGCGCTCGTTGTGCGCCGTGGGGAGCCTCCGTTCCAGGGCAGGTGGGCGCTGCCGGGAGGCTTTGTCCGGGGTGACGAGGATCTGGCGGCAGCGGCGGCGCGCGAGCTTGCCGAGGAGACCGGGCTGTGTGCACACGACCCGGCATCCCCGGCACCGGGAAACGGCGCGCATCTGGAACAGCTTGCGACATATGGCGACCCCAAGCGCGACCCGCGGATGCGGGTGGTGAGCGTCGCGCATCTCGTGCTCGCCCCCGACCTGCCGGCCCCTCGCGCGGGCGGGGACGCGAACAGTGCGCGCTGGGCTCCTGTCGAGGATCTCCTCGGCCAGGAGAACGGCGTGGTGCGCGAGGACGAGCAGCACGGACCGCTCGCGTTCGATCATGCGCGGATCCTGGCGGACGGAGTGGAACGGGCTCGTTCCAAGATTGAGTACTCCTCCCTGGCCACCGCCTTCTGCCCGCCCGAGTTCACGGTCGGCGAGCTGCGGAGGGTGTACGAGGCGGTGTGGGGCGTCGCTCTCGACCCCCGTAACTTCCACCGCAAGGTGACGGGCACTCCGGGCTTCCTCGTCCCCGCCGGCGGCACCACCACCCGCCAGGGAGGCCGTCCCGCCCAGCTGTTCCGGGCCGGCGGGGCCACGGTCCTCAATCCGCCGATGCTGCGCCCTGAGGTCTGAAGCACTCCGCCGGAAACTCACGGCGCCGGACCTCTGACACCCGGGCACTTGACCGCTGCGCAAAAAGTCTGAAATGTCGCGTTATCGTGCTGCGGTACCCGTGCTGCCGCTGAGCGGTCCCACCTTCCGGGAGAGAGGCGAGGGAAGCGATGATCCAGGCCGTCGGACTCACCGGCATCCCCCGCAGAGACCGGCCGCCCGCGGTTGACGACCTCTCCTTCGAAGCCCGGTCCGGTGCCGTCACGGCACTGCTGGGCCCGCCGGGCTCCGGAAAGACCACGGCGCTGCGGCTGATGCTCGGGCTCAGGTCCGGCCGAGGTGTCACCTACTTCCGCGGCCGCCCCCTGCATCACGTCGCGAATCCGGCAAGGGAGGTCGGGGTGCTGCTCGGCGATGTACCCGGCCACCCCGCCCGTTCCGTCCGCGGCCAGTTGCGCATGCTGAGCGCGGTCGCCGGCGTGCCCGCGGCCCGCGCCGACGAGCTGATCGACGTCGTCGGACTTGCAGGGCTCGGCGAGCATCGACTGGGCCTGCTGTCCGTGGGCATGGACCGCAGACTCGGCCTCGCCGCCGCTCTGTTGGGCGATCCGCAGTCACTGCTCCTCGACGAGCCGTCCAAAGGCCTCTCGCCGGGCGACAGCAGTTGGTTGTCGGGACTACTGCGAAGCCATGCCTCCCAGGGCGGCACCGTCCTGTGCACCACCAGCGACCCCAAGGAGGCCGCCCGGGTCGCCGACCGCGTCGTCACGATCCAGGACGGCCGCCTTGTCGCGGACCAGGACGTCGCGGACTTCGCGCGTACCAGGCTCCGCCCCCGCGTCGCCGTCCGGACGCCGCACGCCGCACGTCTCTCCGCGGTCCTCAGCCGCGAGGCGCGAGTGGACCGGCGTTCGGTCGAGGTGGTCGCCGAGAGCAGCAGCCTGCTGTCCGTCTATGGCAGCAGTTGCGCCGAGATCGGCGAGACCGCGTTCCGCCACGGCGTACTGGTCCACCGGCTCACCGACGAGGTCGGCGACACGGGCCCCGCCCGGACACGTAGCGCTGCGCCCGATGCCGTTTCCGCCTCCGTGCGGGACGACCGTTGCGTGGCCGCTTCCGTGCCGGACGACGGCAGCCTGGCCGTTTCCGTGCCGGAGAACGGCTCCGCCGCGGCCGCGTCCAAGGCGGCGGACGATGCCGCACCGGAGACCGCGGAGCCGTGGACCCGGCCCGTGCAGGGCGACGAGGACGTATCGGAACTGCGCCCTGCCCGGAGCCCCGTACGGCCGCTGCGCTACGAACTCCGCCGCCTCCTCGGCACCCGGACCGCCCCGCTCGTCGCGGCGGCCTCCCTCGCCGTCTCCCTCGCCCTGTGCGTGCTGCTCGCCCGCACCGGCACGGTCCTGGAGCCGAGCGTGTACGCCGCCTGGCCCCCGTTCCTGCCACTGCCGCCCGCCGCTCTGTGCGCCGGGCTCCTCGGGGCGCTCTCCTTCGGTGAGGAGTTCCGCTACCCGGTTCTCGCCGCGACGCGCGGCACCGTGCCCCGCCGCCTCGCTCTCCTGCTGGCCAAGCTTGCCGTGAGCGCGGCCGCCGCCCTGCTGCTGGCGGTCCTCGTCGTGGTGGCCGATGCCGCGGCGCTCCGTCTGGTGTACGGGATGGATCCGAGTCCCGTCGTACGGAACTGGAGGGTTCTGGTCGTCGGTTGGGGCGGGCTCTGTGTGGGATGCGCCTGGGCCGGGCTGCTGGCCGCCGGGATCTTCCGTGTCACAGCAGCAGGAGTCGCCGCCGTGCTCGCCGTACCGATCCTTGTCGCGCCGCTCGTCGAGAGCGCGCTCGTCGTACCGGCCGCCCGTTCGATCGCCGGACTTCCGGGCCGGCTGCGGGAACTGGCCTGGATGCAGCTTCCGAAGCAGACCGACCACTTGCCGGCGGCCGCCGCGCGGGTCGTGGCCCAACCCGTCGGAGCGGCCCTCGCCTTGTCGTTGTCCGTTCTGATCTGCGCGTTTCTGCTCATCGGCCTTCGGCGCAGGGCGCGTTGGTGATCACCGCCGACCGGGAATCGGTGAACTGTTCACAACTCCCGTGAGGGTGCTCGTTTCTTTCCGATAAGGCGTCAATTACAGGGTGGACGCCGATCACCCTTTCGTGTGCTTTTCACCAAAGACCTCAAGGGGTCCGTGGGCCGCGCCGACAAAGGATGCGTGAGTACCCTTGCGCACACCATGATGACCGCCGCCCGCTCTGCCGATTCCGGCCTCGCCGGTCCGGGCGAACTCGACCGATACCCCTACGCGGAGTCGTCCGGCGCCGACCGCGTCGGCCCGCCCTCGTGGGAGGGATCCGATGCCGAGCTCGGCCGGGTGGGCCGCCGCACGGCGGGCAGCCGGGGCCGCGGACTGCACGGCCAACTCGTCCAGCAGCTCGGCCAGATGATCGTTTCCGGGGACCTGGGCGCCGACCGCCCGCTGGTGCCCGAGGAGATCGGCCAGCGCTTCGAGGTCTCCCGCACCGTCGTCCGCGAGTCGCTGCGTGTCCTCGAGGCCAAGGGCCTCGTGAGCGCCCGCCCCAATGTCGGCACCCGGGTCCGCCCCGTCAGCGACTGGAACCTCCTCGACCCCGACATCATCGAATGGCGGGCCTTCGGTCCCCAGCGTGACGACCAGCGCCGGGAGCTGAGCGAGCTGCGCTGGACCATCGAGCCGCTCGCCGCACGCCTGGCCGCAGGGCACGGCCGTGAAGACGTCCAGCAGCGCCTCGCGGACATGGTCGAGATCATGAATCATGCCCTTGCGCAGGGTGACGGGATCACCTTCTCGCGGGCCGACGCCGAGTTCCACTCCCTGCTCATCCAGCTCGCGGGCAACCGCATGCTCGAGCACCTCTCCGGGATCGTCGGCGCGGCTCTCCAGGTCTCCGGAGGTCCGGTCACCGGCTGTGACCGCCCCACCGAGGCCTCCCTCACGCACCACGCCCGGATCGCCGACGCCCTCGCCTCCGGTGACTCGCACGCGGCAGAGTCCTCCATGCGACAGTTGCTCAACGCCCACCCCGAGGTGGAGCGGGTGGTGCCCGCCCCGCGCGAGCACTGACCCCCGACCGTGGCCGGCCGGCACTCGCAGCCGGGGACCGAGGGGGCGTACGCACGGCGCGTCGCCGGATTCCACAGGGATCCGGCGACACGATTGTGCGTATTTCCTCGTTTTGCCTGTCATGCCCCATATGGGGTGTGACTCGGGCCACGTGGATTGGGCGTAACACTCCTCGGAGCAGCGCGATGACCTAAGAGGTGACAGCCGAGGAGGGAATACAGCCGCCATGGGCGGCGCTGTGAAGCTCCGAGGCTCAGCCCGCGCCACCGGTTCATCCGCATCGCGGTGGTCGTCGGCTCCGGCCCGTTCATGGGTGGGGCCGGAAGCCGTTTTCCATCGTTCCGAGAGGTTGTTCGTGTCGGCCAGCACATCCCGTACGCTCCCGCCGGAGATCGCCGAGTCCGAGTCTGTGATGGCGCTCATCGAGCGGGGAAAGGCTGATGGGCAGATCGCCGGCGATGACGTGCGTCGGGCCTTCGAGGCTGACCAGATTCCGCCAACCCAGTGGAAGAATGTTCTGCGCAGCCTCAACCAGATCCTCGAGGAAGAGGGTGTGACGCTGATGGTCAGTGCAGCGGAGTCGCCGAAGCGCGCCCGCAAGAGCGTCGCAGCGAAGAGCCCGGCAAAGCGCACCGCCACCAAGACCGTCGCGGCCAAGACCGCCACGGCGCAGACTGTCGCGGCCACCGCGGCGCCGGCGGCCGAGTCCGTCGACGTCCCGGCCGACGATGAGTCCACGGCGACCGCTCCTGCCAAGAAGACGGCCGCCAAGAAGACGGTGGCCAAGAAGACGGTGGCGAAGAAGACCGCTGCCAAGAAGACCGCGGCGAAGAAGACCGCGGGCAAGAAGGACGCCGACGAGGCTGTCGAGGGCGAAGAGCTGCTCGATGAGGTCCAGCCCGGCGGCAAGGGGGACGAGGAAGAGGCCGAGGGCGAGAGCAAGGGCTTCGTCCTGTCCGACGACGACGAGGACGACGCGCCTGCCCAGCAGGTGGCCGTCGCCGGCGCCACCGCCGACCCGGTCAAGGACTACCTCAAGCAGATCGGCAAGGTCCCGCTGCTCAACGCCGAGCAGGAGGTCGAGCTCGCCAAGCGCATCGAGGCGGGCCTGTTCGCCGAGGACAAGCTGGCGAACTCCGACAAGCTCGCCCCCAAGCTCAAGCGCGAGCTGGAGATCATTGCCGAGGACGGCCGCCGCGCCAAGAACCACCTGCTGGAGGCCAACCTCCGGCTGGTGGTCTCGCTGGCCAAGCGCTACACCGGCCGCGGCATGCTGTTCCTGGACCTGATCCAGGAAGGCAACCTCGGCCTGATCCGCGCGGTCGAGAAGTTCGACTACACCAAGGGCTACAAGTTCTCCACGTACGCCACCTGGTGGATCCGGCAGGCGATCACCCGCGCCATGGCCGACCAGGCCCGCACCATCCGTATCCCGGTGCACATGGTCGAGGTCATCAACAAGCTCGCGCGCGTGCAGCGCCAGATGCTCCAGGACCTGGGCCGCGAGCCCACCCCGGAGGAGCTGGCCAAGGAGCTGGACATGACCCCGGAGAAGGTCATCGAGGTCCAGAAGTACGGCCGCGAGCCGATCTCGCTGCACACCCCGCTGGGCGAGGACGGCGACAGCGAGTTCGGTGACCTCATCGAGGACTCCGAGGCGGTCGTCCCGGCCGACGCTGTCAGCTTCACACTGCTCCAGGAACAGCTGCACTCGGTGCTCGACACCCTGTCCGAGCGTGAGGCGGGCGTGGTCTCCATGCGCTTCGGTCTCACGGACGGCCAGCCGAAGACGCTGGACGAGATCGGCAAGGTCTACGGCGTGACGCGTGAGCGGATCCGCCAGATCGAGTCCAAGACCATGTCGAAGCTGCGTCACCCGTCGCGTTCGCAGGTGCTGCGCGACTACCTCGACTAGGCCGCAGGCGCAAGCGATCCATCGGTGAAGGGCCCGGCATCCGCGAAGGACGCCGGGCCCTTCTGCGTGCCCCGCAGGTGCGCACCTGGCC
This sequence comes from Streptomyces sp. NPDC006208, assembly GCF_040613775.1. Taxonomy (NCBI): domain Bacteria; kingdom Bacillati; phylum Actinomycetota; class Actinomycetes; order Kitasatosporales; family Streptomycetaceae; genus Streptomyces; species Streptomyces sp. NPDC006208. The sequence goes on from NZ_JBEXSW010000012.1 coordinate 92,797, forward strand.
CGAGTGGCTGACTCTGAGTGGACTGGATTCACGCAGAGTGCTGGAGGCTGTATGCGTCGTCGTTCCACCCTCCGAGGTCCGGCCCGGGTGTCGGCCCTGCTCGCCGCGGTGTTCGCGGCTCCATTGGTCCTGCCCCCGCCCGCCGTGGCCGACAGCGTCGTCGTCGGCGGCTTTCCGGTGAAGATCGAGGAAAACCCCTGGGTCGTCGCCCTCTCCAGCCGTGACCGGTTCGGAGGAACCCGGGCCGGACAATTCTGCGGTGGGGCGGTGGTGGCACCCGACAAGGTCATGACGGCGGCCCACTGTCTGAGCCGGACCGTCCTCGGCAAAGAAGTCAGTGACGTACGGGATCTGCGGGTGATCTCCGGGCGTTCCGAGCTGACCGGCTCGCAGGGCCGGGAGATCCTCGTGCGCAGTGCCTGGATCGCGCCCGCCTTCGACGCGGCGGCCAACAGCTCCGACATGGCCGTGCTGACCCTGGCGGAGTCGCTGCCCGCGTCCGCGGTGCTGCCGCTGGCGGGCGAGGGCGACGCAGCCTACGAGCCGGGCACACCGGCGAAGGTCTACGGCTGGGGCGACATGAAGGGCGACGGGAGCTATGCGCCGTCGCTGCGGGCGGCGCAGGTGTCGGTGCTGCCGGACGAGACGTGCGCTACCGCGTATCCGGGCGGCCCCGGCGGGCTGTACGCGAAGGCCACGATGGTGTGCGCGGGGGACTTGCGCGGTGGGCACGACGCCTGTCAGGGGGACAGCGGGGGACCGCTGGTCGCCCGCGGGCGTCTGATCGGTCTGGTCTCGTGGGGCAGCGGCTGCGGGCGGGCCGATGGTCCCGGCGTGTACACCAGGGTCGGGACGGTGGCCAGGAACGGCATCGGAGGGGGCTGAGCCCGACCGGACCCGGGGTTGGTCGGCCGCGGGTCACGCGCCGCGGCGGTGACCGAACGAGAGCGGGCGGCTGCCCCTGGTGTTCAGGGGAAGCCGCCCGTCACCCGGTCCAGGACCGGGCCTTTGGCTCGTCGTGGATGCGAGGTGTCAGCGTTCCTCTTCGCCGGTCGCTGCGGGCACGGCCGTCAGTCGGTCCGTCTCATCCTGTATCTCTGCGGCGATCTTCTTGAGTTCCGGCTCGAACTTGCGCCCGTGGTGCGCGCAGAAGAGCAGTTCACCACCGCTGATCAGGACGACGCGCAGATATGCCTGGGCGCCGCATCGGTCACAGCGGTCTGCCGCCGTCAGCGGGCTCGCGGGGGTCAGAACAGTAGTCACGTCGCCTCTTCTCTAGCTCGACGAGCTGTCGTACCAGGGTCAACATCCAACCAGGCCGGAAACGTTCCCGCTCGTGGCTTCTCCTTGAAACTTCTTCCCAAGGTGGCTGTCTGTTGCCGGTTGGCGGCGAATGAGCCGTATTGCTTCGCTCTACGGATTTCGCGTTGCTTGTCTCTTTTGGCCCTCCCGGCTGAGTTGCCGGTTGTTCATGAGGACGTGCCCGGAGCCTAAATGGTTCATGCCTCGAAGGGAACGTGATGTGCACGTCACCCCATCGAGGGATCGAACATGTATGCGAGGCTGGACTAGCATAAGAAATCACGAGGGTGGCGTTACATCGGCTCTACCAGGCCTCGGTACGCTCTGACCGGCGACCGACGCCCGGGCCTTTACCCCACTTGGCCACATCTGAAATTCAGCGAGGAGCGAACCGCGTGACCGCCGAAACGTCCGTGCCGTCCACAGCGCTGCTGACTGCAGACCGTGACGGTTCCAACTACACCGCGCGGCACCTGCTCGTCCTGGAAGGGCTCGAGGCCGTCCGCAAGCGCCCCGGCATGTATATCGGGTCGACCGACAGCCGTGGTCTGATGCACTGCCTCTGGGAGATCATCGACAACTCCGTGGACGAGGCCCTCGGAGGCCACTGCGACCACATCGACGTCATCCTTCACGAGGACGGGTCGGTCGAGGTCAAGGACAACGGCCGCGGCATCCCCGTCGACGTCGAGCCCAAGACCGGCCTGTCCGGTATCGAGGTCGTGATGACCAAGCTGCACGCCGGCGGCAAGTTCGGCGGCGGCTCGTACGCCGCCTCCGGCGGTCTGCACGGCGTGGGCGCATCTGTGGTGAACGCCTTGTCGGCCCGCCTCGACGTCGAGGTGGACCGCAATGGCTCCACCCACATGATCAGCTTCCGGCGTGGTGTGCCCGGTATCTTCACCGAGTCCGGCCCGGACGCCCCCTTCGACCCGGCCAACGGTCTGCTCAAGGGCAAGCGTGTGCCCAAGGCCCGCACCGGCACCCGGGTGCGCTACTGGGCCGACCGCCAGATCTTCCTCAAGGACGCCAAGCTCTCCCTGGAGAACCTGCACCAGCGTGCCCGCCAGACGGCCTTCCTCGTGCCCGGCCTGACCATCGTCGTCCGCGACGAGCGCGGCGATGCCGCGGAGGCCGGTGACGGCAAGAGTGTGGAGACCTTCCGCTTCGACGGCGGCATCAGCGAGTTCTGCGAGTTCCTCGCCCAGGACAAAGCCGTCTGCGACGTACTGCGTCTCACCGGGCAGGGGACCTTCAAGGAGACCGTCCCGGTCCTCGACGACCGCGGTCACATGACCCCCACCGAGGTCACCCGCGAACTCGCCGTCGACATCGCCCTGCGCTGGGGCACCGGGTACGACACCACGGTCAAGTCGTTCGTCAACATCATCGCCACGCCCAAGGGCGGCACCCACGTCACCGGTTTCGAGCGCTCCGTGACCAAAACGGTGAATGAGGTGCTCCGCTCCGCCAAGCTGCTGCGCGTGGCCGAGGACGACATCGTCAAGGACGACGCCCTCGAGGGCATGACCGCGGTCGTCACGGTGCGGCTCGCCGAGCCGCAGTTCGAGGGGCAGACCAAGGAGGTTCTGGGCACCTCGGCGGCCAACAGGATCGTGGCCAACGTCGTCGCCAGGGAACTCAAGGCGTTCCTGACCTCCACCAAGCGCGACGCCAAGGCTCAGGCCCGTGCGGTGCTGGAGAAGACCGTGGCCGCCGCGCGTACGCGCATCGCGGCGCGCCAGCACAAGGAGGCGCAGCGGCGGAAGACCGCCCTGGAGTCCTCCTCGCTGCCGGCCAAGCTCGCCGACTGCCGGAGCGACGACGTCGAGCGCAGCGAGCTGTTCATCGTCGAGGGAGACTCCGCGCTCGGCACCGCCAAGCTCGCGCGCAACAGCGAGTTCCAGGCGCTCCTGCCGATCCGCGGAAAAATTCTGAACGTACAGAAGTCGTCCGTCTCGGACATGCTCAAGAACGCCGAGTGCGGTGCGATCATCCAGGTCATAGGGGCGGGCTCGGGCCGGACGTTCGACATCGACGCGGCGCGGTACGGAAAGATCGTGCTGCTCGTCGACGCCGATGTCGACGGTGCGCACATCCGGTGTCTGCTGCTCACGCTCTTCCAGCGCTATATGCGGCCCATGGTGGAGGCCGGCCGGGTGTTCGCCGCCGTGCCGCCGCTGCACCGCATCGAGCTGACCCAGCCCAAGAAGGGCCAGGACAAGTACGTGTACACGTACTCGGACAGCGAACTGCGCACCACGCTGCTGGAGTTCCAGCGCAAGGGCATCCGGTTCAAGGACAGCATCCAGCGCTACAAGGGCCTCGGTGAGATGGATGCCGACCAGCTGGCCGAGACCACGATGGACCCGCGCCACCGCACCCTGCGCCGGATCAACATCGGCGACCTGGAATCCTCCGAGCAGGTCTTCGACCTGCTCATGGGCAATGAGGTCGCACCACGCAAGGAGTTCATCACCAGCTCGGCGGCCACCCTGGACCGTTCGCGCATCGACGCCTGACCGGGCCCTGCCCACCCAGGGGTGGAGTCGCGAGCTCCACCCCTGCGCCGATCCGCCCACGGCGCCCGCTCCGTAGCATCGAAGCCGACGGAGGGGGGCCGCAGTGGCTCGTGACAGGTGGGCCGGGTGGCCGATGCGGGAGTCGCTCACGCGCGTCGGCATCCCCCGGGCCCGGACGGTGCTCGACGGCGTCCTGATCGTCTCGCTGTCGAGCTGGGCGGGCTACAGCGCCTACGCATCGGAGGCCTTCGACGGTCCGCGGGCGGTGCTTCCGCTGCTGGGCTTCCTCGGCTGCGCCGCAGCGGTCATCGGATACCGCGCCACCACCCTCGCCAACCGGCTGCTGCCCTCGCTCGGGATGCTCGCGGCCGTCGCTGCCATCGGTGCGGCGGCGTACAAGGGCGGGGCGGCCGTTCCGGCGACCGTGCTGTGGGTCTGCACCGGGGTCATGGCGATGGAGCGGCTTCCGCTCGGCGCCGCGGTCGGCACCGTCGCGGTGCTGGTCCCGGGGTTCGTGCTGACCGACGACACGGAGCTGGGGCCGTTGCTCACCACGGCGGCCGTACTGCTGGCCGGCTATTCGCTGCGCCTGGACGCCGCCGCCAGGGGCACCGGCTTCCGGCTCCTTGCCCACGAGCGGGCCGCGCGCGAAGCCGAGGCCACCTCCGCGGCCCTCGCCGAACGGGCCCGGATCGCTCGCGAGATCCACGATGTGCTGGCACACAGCCTCTCCGCCCAGCTGGTGCACCTGGAGGCGGCCAGGCTCCGGATCGAACAGGAACCGGAAGGCATATTCCGGAACCAGATCCTGGAGCGCGTCGTGGCGGCGCGCGCCATGGCCCGGGAAGGGCTCGCCGAGACCCGGCAGGCGCTCTCCGCGCTGCGCGGCGAGCTGGCGCCGGTCGAGGACTATCTGTCGGAGCTGGCCGCCGCCGACGGAGTCGTGGCCGAAGTGACAGGGGAGCGGCGGCCGTTGAGCGCCGAGGCTTCGCAGGCCGTGCGACGAGTGGCGCAGGAGGCACTCACCAATGTGCGCAAGCACGCGCCCGGAGCGGTCGTACGGATGCTGCTCGCTTATCAGGAGGAGGAAATCGCCCTGGACATACGCGACTCGGGCGCCGGTGCGGCGCAGGGTGATCTCACCGCATCAGGCAGCGGGTACGGTCTTCTGGGGATGCGGGAGCGGGCGGAACTGCTCGGCGGCTCGCTGGAGGCAGGACCGGACGGAGAGGGCTTCGTGGTGCGGCTGCGAGTGCCGGCATGACCGGGCAGATCGCCCGAGTGATCGTCGCCGATGATCAGGCGGTGGTGCGCGAGGGCATCGTGATGCTGCTGGGACTGCTGCCCGGCATCCAGGTCGTGGGCTCGGCCAGGGACGGTGAGGAAGCGTTCGCCCTGGTCGCCGAACTCGCTCCCGATGTCGTCCTGATGGACCTGCGGATGCCCCGCTGCGACGGGGTCGAGGCCACCCGCCGTATCCGCCGTGAGCATCCTGCGACCCAGGTGGTGGTGCTCACCACGTATGCGGACGACGACTCCCTCTTCCCGGCGCTGCGTGCGGGCGCACGCGGCTATCTCACCAAGGACGCCGACGGCGACGAGATCTCGCGGGCCATCCGCGATGTCGTCGCCGGACGGGCCGGGCTTTCCCCGGTGGTGCAGCAAAGACTGCTCGAGCAGGTCACGGCACAGACCGAGCCGGCCACGCCGCGGCTGCCCGACGGCCTGACCGCCCGTGAGGGCGAGGTGCTCACCCTGATCGCGGAGGGCCTCGGCAACGCCGACATTGCCCGCAGCCTGCAGATCTCGACCGCCACCGTGAAGACCCACATCAACAACCTGTTCGCCAAGGCCGGACTCCACGACAGGGCCCAGGCAGTGCGCTACGCCTACCGCGAGGGCCTCGCGCAGCCGCCCCGGAACCGCATCACCTGATGGGGTGAAGAGCACGGAGAGAAGAGTCCGGGATCTTCCCCATCTGTCCATCCTTGGGCAAGCGGCCGAAACGGTTCGCTGGCAAGGAGAGTTGAGCGGTGGAGAAGCAGGACGGGCGGGATGCCGCAGCTGTGCGGCTCGAGGACCCTTGGTACGACGCACTGGCCTCCGGTTGGGGCGATGTGGACGGCACAGGAACTCCCGCGTCCGTACCGCCGGACGCCGCGGCCGCAGGCGGCACCGGCACCGGCCGCAGCGCGGCCGACATCTATCTGGAGGTGCAGCGCAGCGCCGCGTTCCAGGAGGTACGCAGCCGTTACCGGCGCTTCGTCGTTCCGGGCGCCATCGGCTTCCTCGTCTGGTACTTGGCGTATGTCGTCGCCGCGACCACCGCGCCGGACCTGATGGCAAGACCCGTGGCCGGGGCGGTGAATGTGGCGATGGTCGCCGGGCTCGCTCAATTCCTCACCACCTTCCTGCTGACCTGGGCCTATGCCCGCCATGCCCGGCTGCGGCGGGATCGAGCCGCCCTCGAACTGCGCTGGGACACCCAGGAGATGACGCGAGGGGCCGAGCGTTGAACGGCGATCACCAGGCCCTGGCGCTGCTGCTGTTCAGCGCGTTCGTCGCGGTCACGCTCGGCATCACCACATGGGTGAGCCGCAACAGGCACGGCTCGGCGGAGGAGTTCTACGCCGGCGGGCGGCTGTTCTCGCCCATGGAGAACGGCTTCGCCATCGCGGGTGACTACATGTCCGCCGCCTCCTTCCTCGGTATCTCCGGGCTCATCGCGCTCTTCGGCTACGACGGGATGCTCTACTCCGTCGGCTTTCTGGTCGCCTGGCTCGTCGTCCTGTTCCTCGTCGCCGAACTGGTCCGCAACTGCGGCCGGTTCACCCTGGCCGATGTCATCGTGTCCCGGATGAGAGAACGCCCCGTCCGCATCGCCACGGGAACTTCTTCGGTCACCGTGTCCGTTCTGTATCTGGTGGCGCAAATGGTCGGGGCGGGAAGCCTGGTCGCGCTGCTGCTCGGCGGGACGAGCGAGGCCGCGCGCTCGTGGACCGTCGTCGGAGTGGGTGCCCTGATGGTGATCTACGTGTCGATGGGAGGGATGCGAGCCACCACCTGGATCCAGATCGTGAAGGCCGTGCTGCTGATGGCCGGCGCGGTCGCGATGACCGTGCTGGTGCTGATCCGCTTCCACGGCGACTTCAACGAGCTGCTCACCACCGCTGCCGAACGCAGCGGCCACGGCAAGGACTTCCTCTCACCCGGACTCCGGTACGGCGGGGACTGGACCGCGCGCCTGGACTTCATCAGCCTGGGCCTGGCGCTGGTCCTCGGTACGGCAGGGCTGCCGCACATCCTGTCGCGCTTCTACACCGTGCCGACCGCGCGGGCCGCCCGCCGCTCGGTCGTCTGGTCCATCGGTCTCATCGGCAGCTTCTATCTCATGACGATCGTGCTCGGCTTCGGCGCCGCGGCCGTGGTCGGTACGGACGAGGTACGGAAGTCGAGCGCCGCGGGAAACACGGCCGTGCCGCTGCTCGCCCTCGACCTCGGCGGGGGAGCGGGCTCGTCCGGAGGCGCCGTCCTGTTCGCGGTGGTCGCCGCCGTGGCGTTCGCGACGATCCTGGCAGTCGTCGCGGGGATCACGCTGGCATCGTCGGCCTCGGTGGCCCACGATCTCTACGCCTCGCTGCACCGCCGACGTGCGCGCGGAGCCGCGTCCGGCAGACACGCGCGGGCCCAGTACAGCGAGGTCGCGGTGGCCAGGGTGGCCGCGGTGGGTATCGGTGCGATCGCGATCGCACTCGGCCTGCTGGCGCGCGATCTCAATGTCGCCTTCCTGGTGGGGCTGGCCTTCGCGGTTGCGGCCTCCGCCAATCTGCCCGTGCTGCTGTTCTCGCTGTTCTGGCGCAACTTCACCACCCGTGGCGCGGTCTGGTCGGTGTACGGAGGCCTCGTCCCGGCCGTGCTGCTCGTGGTGCTGTCCCCGGTGGTCTCCGGCAGTCCCCAGGCGCTCTTCCCCGGCGTGGACTTCCATCTCTTCCCGTTGGAGAACCCTGGACTCGTCTCGATCCCGCTGGGCTTCCTGGCCGGGTGGATCGGCACGGTCATCTCGTCCGAGCCGCCGGATGCCGCCAAGCACGCCGAGACGGAGGTACGGGCGCTCACAGGCGCCGGCGCGGTCTAGGTGTACTGCCCTGTCCAGGCGGACCAGGTGCGTTGCGCCGTCTGCCGGCCGACCCCTGCGCGTGCCGCGATGGCCGAGTGGGCCTGCGCGACGACCTGGAAGTTGGGCACCACGGACGCATAGGCCGCGTGGATCTCCGCGACCCGGATGTCGTCGTCCACGACCAGTACGTGGGTCATCGGGCAGCCTCTCCCGCGGAGGCGTCTTCCACGGCTGCTCGGCCCGCGGGTGCGGCCACCCCGCCCGGAACTGCGTCCGTCGCTCCGCGTTCCGCGGCCGCCGGCTCCGGCTCGGTCAGCGCTTCGGGGAGTACGACGGTGAACTCGGCGCCACCGGCAGCGGCCTCGCGTACCTGCGCGCTGCCGCCCTGGCGCTGCGCGAACCGGCGCACCAGGGCCAGGCCCAGCCCTCGCTTGCCATGGGCCGGCAGTTCCTTGGTGGACCAGCCCTCGTTGAAGATCAGCTCACGGTGCCCGTCCGGGACGCCCGGTCCGCTGTCGGCGATACGCAGCACCACCGTGCGTCCCTCGGCGCGCAGCTCCACCTCGATCCGCGGGCCCTCGGAGCCCGCGGCCGCGTCCAGCGCGTTGTCCACGAGGTTGCCGACCACTGTGACCAGCCCGCGCGGATCCACCAGCCGGTCGGGCAGCAGTGTCACGGGGGAGATGCGCAGCGAGACACCGCGCTCCGCCGCCACCGTCGCCTTCCCCACCAGCAGCGCGGCCAGCAACGGGTCATGGATCTTCTCCGTGATCTGCTCCGCGGTGGCCCGGTGCACCCCGACCACCTCGGTCACGTACTCCACCGCCTCCTCGTGCATCTCCAGCTCCAGCAGCCCGAGCAGTGTGTGCATTCGGTTGGCGTGCTCATGATCCTGCGCGCGCAGGGCGTCGATCAGGCCCCGCGTCGAGTCCAGCTCCCGGCCGAGCTGCTCCAACTCGGTGCGGTCGCGCAGCGTGGCCACGGCACCGCCGTCGTCCGTCGGCATCCGGTTGGCGATCAGCACCCGGCTGCCGCGTACGGTCAGCAGGTCCGTGCCGCTCACCCGGCCGGCCAGCACATCGGTCGTGCGCCCCTCGCCCAGGACTTCGTCCAGCGGTCGCCCGGTGACATCCGCGCCGAGGCCCAGCAGCCGCTGTGCCTCGTCGTTCAGCAGCCGGATCCGCCCGGAAGCATCGAGGGCCACGACGCCCTCCCGTATGCCGTGCAGCATTGCCTCGCGCTCGGCGAGCAGCGCCGCGATGTCGGAGAAGGCGAGGTCGTGGGTCTGCCGCTGCAGCCTGCGGGAGATCAGATAAGCGGCCAGCGCCCCGATGGCCAGCGCCCCGCCCGCATAGGCGAGCAGGCCTGGGATCGCCGCCAGCAGCCGGGCGCGTACGCTGTCGTACTCGATGCCCACCGACACCGCACCCACGATGTGGCCGTCGGCGTCGCGCAGCGGCGCCTTGCCGCGGGCCGAGCGGCCGAGAGTGCCGCTGTCGATCTCCATCACCTCCCGGCCCGCCAGCGCATCGCTGGGGTCCGTGGACACGATCCGTCCGATCTCGCCGGGGGAGGTGTGGGACCACCGCACGCCGTTGTGGTCCATCACGACGATGTACTCGGCGCCCGTGGCCTGCCGGATCCGTTCAGCCTCGGCCTGCACGGGACCGGTGGCGGTCGGCCGGGTGGCGGTCAGGTCCTCGGCGAGCTCCGGTGACGCGGTGGTCTCGGCGATCGCAAGTGCGCGCCGCATGGCCTGGTCGTCGAGCTGGGCGCTGAGCGGCGCGAGGAACAGCCCGGTGGCCAGCGCGGTGACTCCGGTGGCGATGGCCAGCTGCATCAGCAGGACCTGGGAGAACACCCGCTGCGGCCAGCCGAATCGCCGTCGCCGGGCGGGGACGGTCGGTACGCGGCTCATGCCTAACGTTAAGGGGAGCAGTGGCCCCTACCGAAATTTCGTGTGTGCCGGAGGTCGGCCCTCCAGGCGGAACGACAGAGGCCCGATTGACGGCGCCATGCCAGTAGACGCACGAGTGAAGACCGCGGCAGTGGCCGATCGTCCGCCCCGTGTCAGTGCTGGTCGGTCGTCCACGCTGACGGGTCGGAACCGGTGCGTCGCGTTCGTTCATGGTGAGGCCGGTGCGCAGGTGCGGCAAGCACCGTACGGCAGTCGAGCCAGGCGTCAGCGCTCAGCAAGTCCTGGAGTCGGGTGAACAGGTCAAGCAGCTCAGTGCCCCACTTGTCACGGAAAGCAGGGTCGCCGTGGGCGAGGTCGAGTTCGTTGGCGGCCGACAGTTCGACGAAGTCCCGACGCAACCGGGGTCCTGGAATGTGGGAGCGTCCGGTGAACCGGTCGTGGAAGGCGGCGTCGGCCTGGCTGAGAGACGGGTAGGTGGCCTTCCGGTCGCATGAGGCGTACAGATACACGATGGCCTCAGCCTCCGCGCCGATCACCGCCGAAAGGTCAGTACGGCGATCCGGTGGCAGCAGGCCTGTTGGGAAGCCGTCGGTGCCGTAGAAGGCGTGGCACAGACCGGCGAGCTGGAGGGCGGGGCGGGCTCGCCACGCGGCGAGCCGGGCCTGTACGCGCTGGAGGTGGGCAAGGAGAGTGCCGCCGGGGTGGGCGATGCTTTCGGCGCCGGACCGGCGCATGAGCGCAACGGCTCGGTCAGCCGCGGCAGCAGGGGGAGCAGGCACAGTGTCCGTGTCCTTTCGGTGCCGGGTCGGTCGGCACCCGTACGGCGCCTTCGCTGGTCCGGATCCGCGCGAAGGCACCGGACGGGTTGCCGCCTGGGCCCTGCGACGATCTTCTGGCCCCTCAGCCCCCCAGTCAATCCTGGAGATTGCTCTCCTGGTCTTAGGTATAACTTGGGTGCCGTGACTCTGGATGACCTGCGTGTGTTCGTGGCCGTGTGCCGGGCGGGAAGCCTCAGCGCCGTGGCCCGGGACCTGTCCTGTACGCAGTCGGCGGTGAGCCAGCACGTCAAACGCCTGGAGCGGGAGACCGGTGTGAGCCTGCTGGAGCGTCAGCCGCGCGGGGTCGTGCCGACAGCGGCCGGGCGGATCCTGCGCGACGCCGCCGCCGAGGGGATCGGCGGGCTCGATCTTGCGCTGCGCCGCCTCGGCGATCTTGTGAACGGAGAAAGCGGCTCCGTGCGGATCGCGACGGGCGGTACGACTGTCCGGCATTTCATGGCCGAAGCGATCGTCTCCTTCCGCCGGCGCTTCCCGAGGGTGAGCCTGGAGTTCCAGACCGAGACCTCCAGTCGCAGCTGCTTCGACGCCCTCCTGGCCAGCCACCTCGACCTGGCCTGGATCACCATCGGCGCCCCGGTGCGTGGCATCGAGCAGCGACCCGTTGTCAGCCTGCCCTGGGTACTCGCTGTGCGGTCCGACGATCCGCTCGCGACCCGGGCGCGCATCGACGTCTCCGACCTCATGGACATCCGTCTCGTCCGGCTGCCGCCGAATTCGACCTCCGGCGCCCATCTGGACGCCGTCTTCGCCGGAATGGGCGTCCGAGCCGGTTCGGACACGAGCGTCGCCGACTGGGACACGGCCCTACTGCTTGCCGAACTCGGCCTGGGGCACGCCGTCGTGCCCGCCGTGCCGCGTCCACCGAAGCCCGGCGACGGCGGCCCGCTTCGCCTCATCCCCATTCCCGCGCTGCCGCCACTGTCCGTCGGCTGGGCCGTACGCCGCTGGGACGCGCTCTCCCCGCTTGCCCGGACCTTCGCCGATGCGGTCGCCGACAGCTGTGCGCAGACGCCACCGCTGTGCGCCGGAGAGGCAACTCTGATGCCCGGCAAAGATCAGTAGCCGCACGCGCAGACTGCCTGCCCTGGGCCGCGGACGCGCCCTTCAGCGGATTCGGCTCGCGTACGGAGCCGTGGCTGCCGCAGCCGCAGGGCTGGGAGGCCTACGCAGCCGACCGCCAGAGCGACGACCCGGGGTCGATGCTGAACCTGTACCGCGAGGCCCTGCGGCTGCGGCGCACCACCCCCGGCTTCGGCGACGGCCCGCTGACCTGGCTGGACACCCGGCCCTCGGTCCTCGCCTTCACCCGCACGGACGGCCTGGCCTGCGTGGTCAACCTTGGTGCGAGCCCGGTTGAACTCCCGCCCCACACCGGGGTCCTGCTGACCAGCGGCACGCTCGACGCGGAGGGACGGCTGACCCAGGACACGGCGGTGTGGCTGAGCACCTGATCCCGCGCCGTGCGCACCCTCGGGACACGACAACGTGCCCGGCGCCTGTGGGCCCCGGGCACGTGTTGATCCCTTCGTGCCGGGTCAAGCGTCGGGGATGTCCGCCTTGGCTCTGATGAGCGTCTCGCGACTGATGATCACGATCCGTTCGTAGTCCGCTCGCGCGGCGTCGGCCGGTAGCTCTTGGTCGAGCGTGGCTGTCGCCTCGGTGCCGATCACGGCGAAGCGTCCGTCGCTGAGCTCGAAAATGTCCGGGCAGGTTTGCCCGGACAAACTTCCACGCTCGCGAGGAGAGGCTCCGATCCTACGCAAGATCTTCACTGCGCCGTTCCCTGGGGTCTCGAGGGGCGGATGAGGGAAAGGGATCAGCGTACATTGGTGACGAACCGTCAGTTCGTGTTCCGGGGGGAAACGGGGAGCGTTGTCGATCATTCGGCGTCGCGGTCGGCTGCGTCGTCCGCATCGGCGATCAGCCGGTCGAGCCTGCGTCCTAACTGGGCCTCCTGCGACTCGTACCGGAGACGGGCACGGTGTGGCCTGGTGACGGACCAGTACTCACGGAAGATCTCGTTCCTGCTGAGTGCCTCCAGGTGCGCCGGAAGATCGTCCCAGCTCGTCGAGCCGATCCGGTAGGCGTGCAGGACATTGTTGTACAAGGCGTTGGCGTACAGATACTGACGCTGCTTCAGGGGTGGGATGTCGCCTTCGTAGGCATCCAGTACTGCGGCGAGGTCCGGATCGTCGAGTGCCTTGGACAGCAGCTCGAAGTGCAGGCGGTGCTGATTGGTGATGTCGGCGCGCCGATGGTAGCTGTTTGCGGCTGCCATGTGTTCGAGCTGGGTGCCGAGGTTGGAGTTCTGGCGGCGGAGCTGGCCGTGCTGGATCACCAGGGCGACGAGGACCGCGCCGAAAGCCAGGCCGGAGAAGACGGCATTCGCCGGCGAGATGTCGGTGTCCGGTGCGAGAGCCTCCATCGAAGTGCTGATGGCGAGACTGAGCGCGGCGACCAGGCCCACCACGCCTATCACGGAGGCGAGGACGAGCGCGATGCCGGCCGCCACCCCCCGCTGCTGCCGATTTCCCTGCGTGTTCATGTCAAGCCCCCGAATCACAGGCGACCGATCACCGGGCCGGGCAGAGGACGGGCGTTGCGGGGCCGGTGGCAGTGGTCGTTGACTGCGTGCGCCGACTCCCAGAGTGCCGAGCGGCTCTGACCGGCGGGGAGGCGGAGGAACGGCGCACGGAGGGAACGCAGTGGCGTTTTTCCGCTTGCCGTGTCGAATGTGTGCCCGTTGCGCGCTGCTAACAATCGTTCACTTGGGGGCCGGGGTTGCTCGCTCCCGCCGTCCCGGCGGAGTGTGTGGCCTGCGAGGATGCAGTGGTGACTGAGCAATCGCCGCAGGCTCGTCGCCCACTGCCGACCGATGAGCCTCGCCCGGCTGTGAATGAACGAGGGCACGGTCTTTCGAGCCGGCCCCGAGGTGACCGTTGCCCCGCGATGCGTTTTCGGACACGGCTTACCCGCGGAAACACTTTTCCCGCAGGGCTCGCTGCTCCACCATGGGCTCTTGTTTCCGGCTGGTAACTCCGACTCGTTCGCCGACGAGCAGGCGAGGCGGCTGTCGTAGTGAGCGAGGAGTCACGAGCGTGTCAGAGCTCCACCAGGTCGGTCCGGACGCCACGTACGACAAGCCGGTCGGTACCGCCCTTTCGGATGCGGAGCTCACCGAGCGCATTCGCGCCGGTGCCCCGGCCGCCCATCTCGCCTCCCAGGAGCTCAAGCGCCGCCACCAGGCCGCTGTCATCTCCTACGCCCGGCTCTGCGGGCGTGACCAGGTCGCCGGCTACCAACTGGCCGTCCAGGCCTTCGGCCTCGCCACCCAGGAGGCCTGCCGGGGGATCGAGCCCAGGGGTACCTGGCGTCACCATCTGCTGATGCATGTTCAGCGGATCGGCGCCACCTGGGCAGCCGGCGGCCGGCGGGACCTCCTCGCACCCGAGTTCGCCGCGTGGATCGACGGGACGGCCGAGGGCCACGCACCCGGTCTTCCCGAGAACCTGCGCGCCGAGGCCGAGGCCTCGTCCGCCATGCTCACCGGCTTCTACCGGCTGCCCGAGCTGACCTGCGGCGTCCTCTGGTACGCGGTGGTGGACGAGGAACCCGATGCCACGGTCGCGACCTACCTCGGCATCCGCCCGGATCTCGTTCCCGAGCTGCGGATCAAGGCACAGGACGCTCTGCGCCAGGCCTGCATCCAGGCGTATCTGGAGCGCAGCGGGGACCGGAAGTGCCTGGGGTTCCGCCGCATCATCGAGGCGTCGGCGCGGCCGGGGGACCGGCGCTACAGCGAGGATCTGACGCTCCATCTGGCCGAATGCCCCAGCTGTACAGGGCTGGTGACCGAGCTGACGCGGATGGCGGACGACCCACGGGCGGTGTTCGCGGAGGGCCTGCTCCGGTGGGGCGGAGCGGTCTACGCGGCCCGCGCCTTGCTGCGCGGGCGGCTCGACGACGTACCGCAGCCGCCCGGCAGCACGAAGCCCGCGTCCGGCCTGGCGCGGCTCACTGCCCTGGCCAAGTCGCCCCGGAGCGACGGCACGCGACCGAACGGTGTGCGGCAGCCCCGCGCCGTTCTCCTTGTCGCTGCCGCGGTCGCAGTCGCCGTCGTCGCCGGGACGCTGCTGGCAACCGCCTCCGAGAACTCCGACTCCGTCCGCAACCGCGCGGAGGAGCCCGTGCGCCAGGAGTCCTGGCCCCCGGCAGCCGTGCCGGCAGCCGCGCCGTCGGCGAGCACCACTGCAAGCCCGTCCGCGAGCCCCACCAAGAAGCCGAAGAAGCCCTCGCGCTCGCCGAGCCCCAGCGCATCGGCCTCCGCCGCCGAATCACCGGCAGCCGCCCCCACGAAGAGCGCGCCTCCCCGGGCCGTGCCGATCGCCGTCGGAGGCGGATTCATCCAGATCGTCAACGCGGAATCCGGACTGTGCCTGGACATCGAGGACGGCGTGATGGAAAACCGCACAGATGTCGTCACGGCTCGCTGCACCGGTGCCCGGACCCAGCAGTGGAGCGTGGATCCCAACGGCCTCCTGCGCAGCAACGAGGACCCCGATTACTGCCTCGACTCGCGCGGTGACACCGACCGCGGCGTCGGCATCTGGTCCTGCGCCTCCGTCAACGGCAGGAACGGCCTGAACCTGCTCTTCACCGTCGACGGATCAGGGGCCATACACCCGCGGATCGCACCGGACTTCGCCCTTGAGCCCGCGGGAGACTCCGAAGGCAGTTCCCTTGAGTTCGACCCGACCGACGGAGACAGCGACCAGCGCTGGACCGCGGGCGGCTCCTAGAGGGGCGGGCCGAGCGCATCGTGCGGTGCTCGCGCCGCGCCCTATCCTGGGGGCGGCCCGAGCAGTCCAGAACCACCGAGGTGCCGCCGTGAGCGTGACCAAGTCGCAGATCCCCGTCGTCGTCCTTGCGGGCTTCCTGGGATCCGGCAAGACCACGCTGCTCAACCACCTCCTGCGACGTAACGGTGGCAACCGCATCGGGGTCGTCGTCAACGACTTCGGCTCCATCGGGATCGACGCCATGACGGTTGCCGGACAGGTCGGCTCCACCGTCTCGCTCGGCAACGGATGCCTGTGCTGCGCCGTCGACGCGAGCGAGCTGGACGACTATCTGGACCGGCTCACCCGCCCCGGTGCCCGGATCGATGTGATCGTCATCGAGGCCAGCGGGCTGGCCGAGCCCCAGGAGCTCGTGCGGATGATCCTCGCCGGCGACAATGCGCGCGTCGTGTACGGCGGGCTCGTCGAGGTCGTCGACGCAGCCGAGTTCGACCGGACGCGGGCACGGCACCCCGAGATCGACCGGCATCTGGCCGTCGCGGATCTGATCGTGCTCAACAAGACCGACCGGGTCGCGCCGGCCGTACTGGACCGACTGCACGCCACGCTGGCCGAACTCGCCGCAGGCACCCCGGTCATCGGCGCCGAGTACGGTCGCGTCGACCCCGAGCTGCTCCTCGACCCTGCGGCGGGGCGCCCCGAGCAGGAGGCGGACGTACGACAGCTCTCCTTCGAGGACCTGTACGCGGACGCCTACGACCACGAGCACGGCCACGAGGACCATCTGCACGCCGCGTACGAGAGCGTGGCCGTCACCTCGGCGCTGCCCCTGCACCCCCGCCGGCTGATGGACTTCCTCGACTCGAGGCCCGCCGGGCTGTACCGGATCAAGGGGTTCGTCGACTTCGGCGCCGCCGATCCGCGCAACCGGTACGCCGTGCACGCCGTCGGACGGTTTCTGCGGTTCTACCCGCAGCCCTGGCCGCCCGGCGAGGAGCGCATGACACAGCTGGTGCTCATCGGTTCGGGCATCGATGCCCCGGCGCTCGGCAAGGAGCTGGACGCCTGCGCGCAGAACGGACCCGAGGACCGTCCCGACGAGCGCAGCATGTGGGGTGTCCTGCGCTTTGTGCCGAAGGAGCCGGACGGCGAACCGTCCGACCCCTTCGACAGCGACGACCGGGCCTGATCCTCGAAGAAGGGCCCTAGCTCGCCGGGCCGGCCAGCACCGCGACCGGCGAGGTCAGCGGCGTCCCCGAACCGTCGCGGCGCGGGTCGGGCTCCGGCAGCTCGGCCGGTGAGCCGTTCTTCTGCGCCGCACGTGCCGGGGCCGCGCCCGCCCAGGCCAGAATCAGCTTGTCCTCACCCTTCAGGAAGCGCTGGCAGCGCACACCGCCGGTCGCGCGCCCCTTGCGCGGGTACTGGTCGAACGGCGTGAGCTTCGCCGTCGTCGGCGCGTCGTCCAGCGTGTCCGACGAACCGGCCACCGTGAAGACCACCGCGTCCGCGGCAGGGTCGACCGCGGTGAACGAGATCACCTCGGCCCCGTCCGTCAGCTTGATGCCGGCCATACCGCCCGCCGCGCGGCCCTGCGGCCGCACCTGCGAGGCGGGGTAGCGCAGCAGCTGGGCGTCGGAGGTGATGAAGACCAGGTCCTCCTCGCCCGTACGCAGTTCGACGCCGCCCACGATGCGGTCCCCGTCCTTGAGGGCGATAACCTCCAACTCGTCCTTGTTCGCCGGGTAGTCGGGCACCACGCGCTTGACGACGCCCTGCAGGGTGCCCAGCGCGAGGCCGGGCGAGGACTCGTCGAGCGTGGTCAGGCACACCACGGTCTCGTCGGCCTCCAGGGACAGGAACTCGGCGACCGGGGCCCCGCCCGACAGGTTCGGCGTGGACGCGGTGTGCGGCAGCTGAGGCAGATCGATCACCGACAGCCGCAGCAGCCGCCCGGCCGAGGTCACCACGCCCACGTCACCGCGCGCGGTCGCGGGAACGGCCGAGACGATCACATCGTGCTTGCTGCGCTTTCCGCCGTCGTCGGGGAGCGGCTCCCCGGTGACGGTACGCGCCAGCAGGCCCGTCGAGGACAGCAGCACCCGACACGGGTCGTCGGCGACCTCGAGCGCCACCGCGGACACCGGCGTGGCCGCCGACTCCAGCAGCACCGTGCGCCGCTCGGTGCCGAACTTCTTCGCCACCGCGGCCAGTTCGCCCGAGACGAGCTTGCGCAGCTCTGCGTCCGACTCCAGGATCGCGGTCAGCTCGGCGATCTCCGCGTTGAGCCGGTCGCGCTCGCTCTCCAGCTCCAGGCGGTCGAACTTCGTCAGCCGCCGCAGGGGTGTGTCGAGGATGTACTGCGTCTGGATCTCGGAGAGCGAGAAGCGCTCCATCAGACGCTGCTTGGCCTCCGCGGAGTTCTCGCTGGACCGGATCAGCCGGATGACCTCGTCGATGTCGATCAGGGCCACCAGCAGGCCCTCGACCAGGTGCAGCCGGTCGCGCCGCTTGGTGCGGCGGAACTCGCTGCGCCGGCGCACCACGTCGAAGCGGTGGTCGAGGTAGACCTCGAGCAGCTCCTTGAGGCCGAGGGTCAGCGGCTGCCCGTCCACCAGTGCCACATTGTTGATACCGAAGGACTCCTCCATCGGCGTCAACTTGTACAGCTGCTCGAGGACCGCCTCGGGGATGAACCCGTTCTTGATCTCGATGACCAGCCGCAGTCCGTGCCGCCGGTCGGTGAGGTCCTTGACGTCCGCGATGCCCTGGAGCTTCTTCGCCGAGACCAGATCCTTGATCTTCGCGATGACCTTCTCCGGGCCGACCGTGAAGGGCAGTTCGGTGACGACCAGGCCCTTGCGGCGCGCCGTCACGTCCTCCACGGTGACCGTGGCGCGGATCTTGAACGTGCCCCGGCCGTTCTCGTACGCGTCCTTGATGCCGCTCAGGCCCACGATGCGGCCGCCGGTCGGCAGGTCCGGTCCCGGTACGTAGCGCATGAGGGTCTCGAGGTCGGCGCCCGGGTGCCGGATCAGATGGCGGGCGGCGGCGATGACCTCGCCCAGATTGTGCGGGGGCATGTTCGTCGCCATACCGACCGCGATACCGGACGCGCCGTTGACCAGCAGATTCGGATAGGCGGCGGGCAGTGCGACCGGCTCGCGCTCCTGGCCGTCGTAGTTCGCCTCGAAGTCGACCGTGTCCTCGTCGATCGACTCCGTCATCAGGCTCGTGGCGTCCGCCATGCGGCACTCGGTGTAGCGCATGGCGGCCGGCGGGTCGTCGTTGCCCAGTGAGCCGAAGTTGCCGTGGCCGTCGACCAGGGGCAGCCGCATGGAGAAGGGCTGCGCCATGCGCACGAGCGCGTCGTAGATCGACGCGTCGCCGTGCGGGTGCAGCTTGCCCATGACCTCGCCGACGACACGGGCGCACTTCACATAGCCGCGGTCCGGCCGCAGACCCATCTCGTTCATCTGGTACACGATCCGGCGGTGCACCGGCTTCATGCCGTCACGTGCGTCCGGCAGGGCCCGGGAGTAGATCACCGAGTACGCGTACTCGAGGAAGGAGCCCTGCATTTCGTCCACCACGTCGATGTCGAGGATCCTCTCCTCGAAATCGTCCGGCGGTGGGGTCTTCGTGCTGCGGCGGGCCATCGCGGCTGCTGCTCCTTCACGTACCAGGTCTGGATCTGACGCGGACCATTGTGGACCGTCCCACTGACAACGCCGACCTCGACCCGGGAACTTCGCCAGGTGTCAGCGCGCTTGCATACAGTGGCAGGTCTGGCAGCAATTACAGTTTCGCGATCGAAGGGACGTACATGCCCATGGGTCACACGGCCACAGCGCAGGCCGACTCCGGCGGCCTGACAGCGACAGAGCACCGCCTGGCCAACGGCCTGCGCGTGGTGCTCTCCGAGGACCACCTGACCCCGGTCGCCGCGGTCTGCCTCTGGTACGACGTCGGCTCACGCCACGAGGTCGAGGGCCGCACGGGCCTCGCCCACCTCTTCGAGCACCTGATGTTCCAGGGCTCGGGCCAGGTGAAGGGGAACGGCCACTTCGAGCTCGTCCAGGGAGCCGGCGGCTCGCTGAACGGCACGACGAGCTTCGAGCGCACCAACTATTTCGAGACCATGCCGACCCACCAGCTGGAGCTGGCGCTCTGGCTCGAGGCCGACCGCATGGGGTCGCTGCTGGCCGCCCTCGACGACGAGTCGATGGAGAACCAGCGCGACGTCGTCAAGAACGAGCGCCGCCAGCGGTACGACAACGTGCCGTACGGCACGGCCTTCGAGCGGCTCACCGCCCTCGCCTACCCGGAGGGCCACCCGTACCACCACACCCCGATCGGCTCGATGGCCGACCTGGACGCGGCGACCCTCGAGGATGCCCGCGCCTTCTTCCGCACCTACTACGCGCCGAACAACGCGGTGCTGTCGGTCGTCGGCGACATCGATCCGGAGGAGACGCTCGCCTGGATCGAGAAGTACTTCGGCTCCATCCCCGGCCACGACGGCAAGCAGCCCCCGCGCGACGGCTCCCTGCCCGAGAACATCGGCGAGCAGCTGCGCGAGGAGATCGTCGAGGAGGTCCCGGCCCGCGCGCTGATGGCCGCCTATCGCCTGCCGCACGACGGCACACGCGAGTGCGACGCCGCAGACCTGGCGCTCACCGTCCTCGGCGGCGGCGAGTCCTCCCGGCTGCACAACCGCCTGGTGCGCCGTGACCAGACGGCTGTCGCGGCAGGCTTCGGCCTGCTGCGCCTCGCAGGCGCGCCGTCGCTGGGCTGGCTGGACGTCAAGACGTCCGGCGGCGTCGAGGTCCCGCAGATCGAGGCCGCGGTCGACGAGGAGCTGGCACGGTTCGCCGCCGAGGGCCCCACGCCCGAGGAGATGGAGCGGGCCCAGGCGCAGCTGGAGCGTGAGTGGCTGGACCGGCTCGGCACCGTCGCCGGCCGGGCCGACGAACTGTGCCGGTACGCCGTGCTGTTCGGCGACCCGCAGCTCGCGCTGACCGCCGTGCGGCGGGTACTCGAGGTCACCGCTGAGGAGGTGCAGGCGGTTGCCAAGGCCCGGCTGCACCCCACCAACAGGGCGGTCCTCGTGTACGAGCCCGCATCCGAGGACAAGGGCGAGGAAGGCGACGAGGCCGGCTCGGCGGACACCTCCGCCGACAACGACGAGCAGGAGGGCGCGGACCAGTGAGTGACGCTGCCGTGACCATGGACTTCCACCCGCAGCCCACCCCCGGCACCGCCCGGCCCTGGGCCTTCCCCGCCCCCGAGCGCGGCACGCTGGAGAACGGTCTGACCGTGCTGCGCTGCCACCGCCCCGGCCAGCAGGTGGTGGCCGTCGAGATCTTCCTCGACGCCCCGCTGGACGCCGAGCCGGACGGTCTGGACGGCGTCGCCACGATCATGGCGCGCGCCCTGTCGGAGGGCACCGACAAGTGGAGCGCCGAGGAGTTCGCGGCCGAGCTCGAGCGCTGCGGCGCCACGCTCGACTCGCACGCCGACCACCCCGGCGTCCGGGTCTCCCTTGAGGTCCCGGCCTCCCGGCTGCCCAAGGCGCTCGGGCTGCTGGCCGAGGCACTGCGCACGCCCGCCTTCGCCGACAGCGAGGTCGATCGCCTGGTGCGCAACCGGCTGGACGAGATCCCGCACGAGACGGCGAACCCGGCCAGGCGCGCCGCCAAGCAGCTCTCCAAGGAGCTCTTCCCTGCGAGCTCGCGCATGTCGCGGCCGCGTCAGGGCACGGAGGAGACCGTGGCGGGGATCGACTCCGCGGCGGTGCGGGCCTTCTACGCGGCCCATGTGCGGCCCGCCACCGCCACTGCCGTGATCGTCGGTGACCTCACGGGGGTCGATCTGGACGCCGTGCTCGCCGACACCCTCGGCGCCTGGACCGGCGACAAGACCGAGTCCCGTCCGGTACCGCCGATCACCGCCGACGACACCGGCCGGGTGGTCATCGTGGACCGTTCCGGAGCGGTGCAGACCCAGCTGCTCATCGGCCGCATCGGCCCGGACCGCCACGACCGCGTCTGGCCGGCCCAGGTGCTGGGCGCGTACTGCCTGGGCGGCACCCTCACCTCCCGCCTCGACCGTGTGCTGCGCGAGGAGAAGGGCTACACCTACGGCGTACGGGCCTTCGGCCAGGTGCTCCGGTCCGCGCCCGACGGCACCGGTGCGTCGATGCTCGCCATCAGCGGCTCGGTCGACACGCCCAACACCGGCCCGGCGCTGGACGACCTGTGGAAGGTGCTGCGCACACTGGCGGCCGAGGGTCTGACCGATGCCGAGCGCGACGTCGCCGTGCAGAACCTGGTGGGCGTCGCCCCGCTGAAGTACGAGACGGCGGCGTCCGTGGCGGGCACGCTCGCCGACCAGGTCGAGCAGCACCTCCCGGACGACTACCAGGCGGAGCTGTACAGGCGGCTGGCCGAGACGGGCACGGTCGAGGCGACCGCGGCGGCCGTCAACGCCTTCCCGGTGGACCGGCTGGTCACGGTGCTTGTCGGTGACGCGTCGCAGATCGAGGAGCCGGTGCGGGCGCTCGGTATCGGTGAAGTGACCGTCGTCAGCGGCTGATTGCGCCGCGGGACGACCCGCGCAGCAGACATACAACTCAAAACCGGCAAGTGGAACCCCGGCTTCAGGTGTGATGCCGGGGTTCCGTCTTTTGTCCGTTTTCATACGGCAGTTGGGAGTATGCCCTGTGGCATGCGCTACAAAAGACGCTGAATTTTTGGCGATCGGATGAAGATCGGCCTAGCGTCAATCCGGCTGTTCGCCGTAGCCCGCCGCATCCGCGGCACGGACAGTCATCGCCGAGTCCCCGTCAGGCGCGAGCCTGGGGAGCCGGGGACCCACTCAGTCCCTGGGGTGAATCGGATGCCTTCGCACCCCGTGCGGAGGTGCCCGTAGGAGACCTTCCTGCTCCGAACCCGTCAGCTAACCCGGTAGGCGAGAAGGAAGGAAAGGACCAGCCTTTTCATGGCGTTCACCCGTGCCACCGGGAAACATCGTGGTCCGAGCCGGCTGGCGCGTCGCAGCGCGGGCATGGCCTCCGTCGCGACCCTCGCCACCACCGGCGTCATCGGAACCCTCGCCTCTCCGGCCCTCGCCGCCGACTCCGAAGCCCCCTCGCCCGAGGACACCGGCCTGACCCAGGTCGTGGCGGTGGACACCGTCGCCGACGAGGTCGCCGACCAGGCTGCCGCGCAGAAGGAGGAGGCCGCCAGGGCCGCCGCCCAGGCCAAGGCCGCGGCCGAGGCCAAGCGCAAGGCCGAGGCCCGCGTCAAGGCCGCCCGCGAGGCCGAGGAGCGCGCCGCCCGTGAGGCCGAGCGCCGTCGCCTCAACTCCTTCCAGCTGCCCGTCGCCGGCTCCTACGTCTCCACCGCCTACCAGGCCGGCGGTGCGCAGTGGTCCTCCGGCAGCCACACCGGCATCGACTTCCATGCCGCCTCCGGCACCTCGGTCGTGGCCGTCGGCTCCGGCACGGTCGTCGAGGCCGGCTGGGGCGGTGCGTACGGCAACAACGTCGTGATCCGGATGAACGACGGCACGTACACCCAGTACGGTCACCTCTCGTCCATCGGCGTCTCGGTCGGCCAGCGGGTCATCCCCGGCCAGCAGATCGGTCGGGCGGGCTCCACCGGCAACTCCACCGGCCCGCACCTCCACTTCGAGGCCCGGACCACCGCGGACTACGGCTCCGACATCAACCCGCTCGCGTACCTGCGCTCCCGCGGCGTCACGGTCTGACGCCGGCGCCGCCCGCAACCGACCCGAGCACCACATCGAAGGCCCTGGCCCGCCGCCGGGGCCTTCGGCGTTACTTGTACTGGCCAAAAGATATCCATGAATTTCGGTCTGCCATCGGAAAATCACGCCGATTGCAATAGAGTCACGGCCAGGAACAGGGGTGGGAACGCGCACCGTCGGCGGCGTTTCGCGCGGATTAAAGCGGAGGTTCGGTCATGCGCATTCCCGCGCACTCGGTATGCACGGCGATCCGCGACGACATCGTCTCCGGTGTGTTCGAGCGCGGCAGCAGACTGACCGAGGAACAGCTCGCCCGCCGCTACGGGGTCTCCCGGGTCCCGGTCCGCGAGGCCCTGCGCACCCTGGAGTCCGAGGGCTTCGTCGTCAGCCGCCGGCACGCCGGCGCCCATGTCGCCGAACCCACCGAGCAGGAGGCGGCCGACCTGCTGGAGATCCGGCTGCTGCTGGAGCCCCTGGGGGCGGCACGGGCGGCGCAGCGGCGCACCGAGGCGCACCTCAAGGTGCTCCGCGGCCTGGTCAGGCTGGGGCAGGAGCGGGCGCGTCGCGGTGAGGGCGAGGATCTGCGTTCGCTCGGCAGCTGGTTCCACGAGACGCTCGCCCAGGCCTGCGGCAGCCCGGGGCTGACCGCCCTGCTCACCCAGCTGCGCCACAAGATCGCGTGGATGTACACCGTGGAGCAGCCCGCCAAGCCCGTCGAGTCCTGGGCCGAGCACGGCGCGATCGTGGACGCCGTGGCGCGCGGGGACGTGGAGCGGGCCAGGACCCTGACCGCCCTGCACGCGGAGCGGGCCGCGGTGGCCCACCGGCTGCGCCGTCCCGAGTGGGTGAGGACTTCGCAACATGCCGTAAACACCGCGAGCGTCCGTCATTAACACGGGCGCCGTATACAAAGATGTGTAATGCCGTGCAGCGGGCCTATTTCTGCTGCCCGAATTCCGTGCGGTATTTAAAGGGCCAGGGGAAAGAGTGAAGCCGCGGTGTCCCTGATTCGGGATGCCGCGGCTTCGCCATGAATTCGACCGCCCGGTTGCGCGGCCGAACGCGTCAGACGGTCTCGGGGAGTTCCTCGAGGCCCTCGGCGACCAGCTTGGCCAGGCGGTCCAGGGCGGCTTCGGCGCCCTCGGCCTCCGAGGCGAGCACGATCTCTTCGCCGCCCTGTGCGCCGAGACCCAGCACGGCGAGCATGGACGCGGCGTTGACCGGAGTGCCGTCGGCCTTCGCGATCGTCACGGGGACGCCGGAGGCCGTGGTGGCACGGACGAAGATGGACGCGGGGCGGGCGTGAAGGCCCTCGGCCCAGCCGACAGTGACGCGGCGCTCAGCCATGGTGTTGCCCTTCAAGTCTTCGGGGTTGTCTAGACCAGTCTCTCACGGGTGGTGGCGTGCTCCTCGCGCCGGTGGGCGGGCCGGTGCGAGGCCGCCGATCGGCGCTGTCCAGCCTGCCCGTCGGCAACAGCCTCCGCGACCCGTGGGGTGGGCCGTACGCTGGCCCCATGCAGACCTCGTCGGAGCACGCTTACCCCGATCACTGGGAAGCGGACGTGGTGCTGCGCGACGGCGGCACCGCGCGCATCAGGCCCATCACCACCGAGGACGCCGACCGGCTGGTCAGCTTCTACGAGCAGGTCTCCGACGAGTCGAAGTACTACCGGTTCTTCGCGCCCTACCCCCGCCTGTCCGCCAAGGACGTCCACCGGTTCACCCACCACGACTACGTGGACCGGGTGGGGCTCGCGGTCACGGTCGGCGGCGAGTTCATCGCGACCGTCCGCTTCGACCGGATCAACGCGCAGGGCCGCCCTGCCAGTGCGCCTGCCGACGAGGCCGAGGTCGCCTTCCTGGTCCAGGACGCCCATCAGGGCCGGGGTGTGGCGTCCGCGCTGCTGGAACACATCGCGGCGGTCGCCAGGGAGCGCGGTATCAGGCGGTTCGCGGCAGAGGTGCTGCCCGCCAACAACAAGATGATCAAGGTGTTCACGGACGCCGGCTACACCCAGAAGCGCAGCTTCGAGGACGGCTCGGTCCATCTGACCCTCGACCTCGAACCGACGGCCAGGTCCCTCGCCGTCCAGCGCGGCAGGGAGCAGCGCGCCGAGGCCCGCTCGGTACAGCGCCTCCTCGCACCCGGCTCGGTCGCCGTGGTCGGAGTGGGCCGCGCGCCCGGTGGCGTGGGCCGCACCGCGCTGCGCAACCTCCTCGGCGGGGGGTACACCGGGCGCACCTACGCCGTGAACCGCGCCTTCCCCGAGGACCCGACCGAGATCGACGGCGTCCCCGCAGTGCGTTCGGTCGCGGAGATCGGCGAGCCGGTCGACCTCGCGATCGTCGCCGTCCCTGCCGAACGCGTGCCGGAGGTGGTCGCCGACTGCGGAGAGCACGGCGTCCAGGGACTGGTCGTCCTCACCGCCGGGTATGCCGAGAGCGGCGCGGCCGGCCGGGAACGCCAGCGCGAACTGGTGCGCCAGGCCCGTTCGTACGGGATGCGCATCATCGGCCCCAACTCGTTCGGGATCATCAGTACCGCGGACGCGGTACGGCTCAACGCCTCGCTCGCCCCCGAGGCGCCGGTGCCCGGACGTATCGGCCTGTTCACCCAGTCGGGGGCGATCGGCATCGCCCTGCTGTCCGGGCTGCACCGGCGCGGCGCGGGGCTGTCGGCCTTCATCTCGTCCGGCAACCGGGCGGACGTGTCCGGCAACGACTTCCTGCAGTACTGGTACGAGGACCCCGGCACGGACGTGGTCCTGATGTACCTCGAATCCCTCGGCAACCCGCGCAAGTTCACCCGGCTCGCCCGGCGTACGGCGGCGGTGAAGCCGGTCGTCGTCGTCAAGGGAGCCCGCCACAGCGGTGCCACGCCCCCCGGGCACGCCGTGCCCGTGACCCGGATCCCCGACGCGACGGTCGGGGCGCTGCTGCGTCAGGCGGGCGTGATCCGGGTCGACACGGTCACCGAACTCGTCGACGCGGGGCTGCTGCTGGCCGGGCAGCCGCTGCCCAAGGGGCCGCGGGTGGCCATCCTCGGCAACTCCGAGTCCCTTGGACTGCTCACGTACGACGCGTGTCTGACAGAGGGCCTGCGTCCGCTCCGGCCGCTCGACCTCACGACGGCGGCGACACCCGCGGACTTCCGCGCCGCGCTCGTGGAGGCGCTGCACGACGACGCATGCGATGCCGTGGTGGTCACCGCGATTCCCTGGGTGGGTGAGAACGGGGTCACCGAATCGGGCGACGGCGAGGTCCTGGCGGAGGCCTTGCGTGCGGCGGCGGCCACGTCTCCGGCGAAGCCGGTGGCCGTGGTGCACGTGGAGCTGGGCGGCCTGGCGGAGGCGCTCTCGGCGGCGACCGGCACGAGCGGATCCCGCCCCGGGGGGACGAGCCCGCGGCTCAGGGAGCCGGAGCGACCCCGTCCCGGCGCGGGAACCGCACCCGTCGGCCCGCACCTGGTCGGCGCACCGCGCGTCGAAGCCGAGGCGCCCGGCACGGCCTCGGCGGACGCCGCTGCCTCCGGCGGCAGCACCGGCGCGCGGGGTGCGGCCTCCGGTGGCGCGGCTCCGGCGTCCGGCCGGGCCGGTACGTCATCGCAGGGCACCGACGCCGCGGCCTCTGGCAGCAGCACCGGCGCGCGGGGTGCGGCCTCCGGCAGCACCATCGGCTCCCGGGGCGGTGCCCCCGGAGAAGCGACTCCGGCGACCGGACCGGTGAGTGACGGGCAGGGCCCGCGCTTCACGGCACCGCACGGCGAAGCCGCGGACGCGTTGCGCGCCGGCAGGGGCCCGGCCGGTACGGCATCCGCTGCCGCGGGCGCATCGCACACAGAGCCGGCGCGGGTCCACGACCGCAGCGCCGCTCCCGGCGGCACGGGACCGTTCGGGGGAGCGGGTCCCGGGGCCGCACAGTCGCCGGCGGGTGCCGCCGTGGACGGGCCGGCGAGCGGCAACCGCATTCCCGCCTACCCGGCCGCCGAGCGCGCCGTCCGGGCCCTCGCCGAAGCGGCCCGCTACGCCCAGTGGCGTCGCGACGCCGCCGAGCCCGGCAAGGTGCCCGAGTACGACGACATCGACGAGGCAGGAGCAGCCGGACAGATCGAGCGGCTGCTCGGGGGGCCCGGGGATCTCCGGGGGTTCACCCTCGACGCCACCGACGCGCACGAGCTGCTCGCCCGCTACGGCATCGACGTCCGCACCGCGCTCCCCGCGCCGGATCCCGACGCCGCCGTCCGGGCCGCCGAGCAGCTCGGCTATCCCGTCGCCCTCAAGACCACCGCGCCGCACCTGCGCCACCGTGCCGACCTCGGCGGTGTGCGGCTGGATCTGGCCGACGAGGTACAACTGCGGCAGGCGTACCACGAGTTGACCGAAGTTCTCGGCAAGCCGGCCGAGCTGCAGCCCGTCGTCCAGGCGATGGCTCCGCGCGGGGTGGACACCGTCGTGCGCGCCGCCATCGACCCCGGCGTCGGCGCCGTGCTCTCCTTCGGACTGGCCGGCGCGCCGTCCGAGCTGCTCGGTGACACCGCCCACCGGCTCGTCCCGGCCACCGACCGCGACGCCGCCGAGCTGATCCGGAGCATCCGTACCGCCCCGCTCCTGTTCGGCTGGCGCGGCTCCGCGCCGGCCGACACCGCCGCGCTGGAGGAGCTCCTGCTCCGTGTGTCGCGGCTGGTCGACGATCACCCTGAAGTGGTCGACATCAGCCTTGAACCGGTCGTCGTCGCGCAGCGCGGCCTCTCCGTGCTGGGCGCATCCGTACGCCTCGCACCCTCACCCGCCCGGACCGACCTGGGTCCCCGCAGGCTCCCCAGCGTCTGAAGCTACTGAGCGCTCACCGTCCCCATGGCCCCGTAGGATGGACCGCATGGCGAAGACCGGTACGACGACCCAGGGGCTGCGCGCGGCGATCGAGCGCAGCGGCTATTACCCGGCCCTCGTGGCCGATGCGGTGGAGGCCGCTGTCGGTGGCGAGCAGATCGCGTCGTACCTGGTGCACCAGGAGACCACCTTCGACGCCAACGAAGTGCGCCGCCATGTCACGGTCCTCGTCCTGACCGCCAACCGCTTCATCGTCAGCCACACCGACGAGCAGGCCGCCGACTCCAGCTCCCCGACGCCGTACGCCACCACCTCCACCGAGTCGGTCAAGCTCGGCCGGATCTCGTCCGTCGTGGTCAGCCGGGTCGTCGCGAACCCGGAGTCGTACACCCCCGGCACCCTGCCGCGCGAGGTCGTTCTCACCATCGGCTGGGGCGCCGTCTCCCGTATCGACCTCGAGCCCGCCGCCTGCGGCGACCCGAACTGCGATGCCGACCACGGCTACACGGGCAACTCCACCGCCGACGACCTCAGCCTGCGCGTCAGCGAGGCCGGCGACGGCCCGGACACCGTCCGTCAGACCCTCGCCTTCGCTCAGGCGCTCTCCGAAGCCACGGCAGCCACACGCTGATGGTCCAGCCTGCCCAGCCCGCCGTTTGGCCGGACGAACCCGTCCCGCTGCCTCTCGACACCGCGCCCGTCCCCGCGTACGGCAGCGGCTCCCTCGCCGATCTGCTGCCGACGCTCGCCGCCGGACAGGGGGTGCCGGGGCTCATACAGAGCCTGCCCGAGCTCACCCCCGCCGACCGCAACTGCGTCTTCCTGATCGACGGCCTCGGCTGGGAGCAGATCAAGGCCCACCCCGACGAGGCCCCCTATCTGACCTCGCTCCTCGGCACCTCACGCGGCGGCACCGGGCGCCCGCTCACGGCCGGCTTCCCCGCCACGACCGCCACCTCGCTGGCCTCCGTCGGCACCGGACTGCCGCCAGGCGCGCACGGCCTGCCCGGTTACACCGCGCGCAACCCCGAGACCGGCGAGCTGATGAACCAGCTGCGCTGGAAGCCGTGGACCTCGCCGCGCGCCTGGCAGCCGTACCCCACCGTCTTCCAGCTCGCCGACGCGGCAGGCGTGCACACCGCGCAGGTGACGTCGCCGACGTTCGAGCACACCCCGCTCACCAAGGTCGCACTCAGCGGCGGCACGTTCCACGGCCGGCTCTCGGGCGAGGAGCGCATGGACCTCGCCGCCGAGCAGCTGGCGGCCGGCGACCGGTCCCTGGTCTACACGTACTACAGCGACGTCGACGGCAAGGGCCATCGCTTCGGCGTGGACTCCGACGCCTGGCGCGGCCAGCTGATGTACGTGGACCGGATGGTGCAGCGCCTCGCCGAGCAGCTGCCCCCCCGCGCCGCCCTGTATGTCACCGCCGACCACGGCATGATCGACATCCCGTTCGACGAGCAGTCGCGCATCGACTTCGACGAGGACTGGGAGCTTCGTGCCGGTGTCGCCCTGCTGGGCGGCGAGGGCCGTGCCCGCCATGTCTACGCCGTCCCGGGCGCCGAGTCCGATGTGCTCACGGTGTGGCGCGAGGTGCTGGGCGAGCAGTTCTGGGTGGCAAGCCGCGACGAGGCGATCGCGGCCGGCTGGTTCGGCCCCGGTGTCGACGAGCGGGTGTACGCGCGGATCGGTGACGTTGTCGCTGCCGCCTGCGACGACGTGGTGATCACCGCCTCGGTCAACGAGCCCAACGAGTCGGCGATGGTCGGGATGCATGGTTCGATGACCCCTCTCGAGCAGCTCGTCCCGCTCCTCGAAGTACGCTCGTAGCCCGCCCACGCCGCCACGCTCCCGATCGCGCGCACAGACCCGAAAGGTCCTCAACTCTCCATGCCCGAGCTGGTGTTCTTCTCTGGAACGATGGATTGTGGGAAGTCGACCCTGGCTCTCCAGATCGAGCACAACCGCTCCACGCGCGGCCTTCAGGGCATGATCTTCACCCGCGACGACCGGGCCGGCGAGGGCAAGCTCTCCTCGCGCCTCGGTCTGGTGACCGACGCGGTCGAGGCCGCGGAGGGCTTCGACTTCTACGCGTATCTTGTCGCCCATCTCTCCAAGGGCGGCCGCTGCGACTATGTGATCGCCGACGAGGCGCAGTTCCTCGCGCCCGAACAGATCGACCAGCTCGCCCGGGTCGTCGACGACCTGGAGCTGGACGTCTTCGCCTTCGGTATCACCACGGACTTCCGCTCCAAGCTCTTCCCCGGCTCCCAGCGGCTCGTCGAACTCGCCGACCGCGTCGAGGTACTCCAGGTCGAGGCGCTGTGCTGGTGCGGCGCCCGCGCCACGCACAACGCGCGCACCGTGGGTGGGGTGATGGTCGTCGAGGGCGCGCAGGTCGTCGTCGGGGACGTCCACCAGCCGACGGACGTGATCGGTTACGAGGTGTTGTGCCGGCGCCACCACCGCCGACGGATGACCGCGGCCACCGCCCGTGCTGCCGCGCTCTCCCCGGACGTCCTCCCCGTCGAGGACGGCGAGATCGTCAGGGACTCTCCGACCGTACGATCGTGAACACCGCGCCCTCCGGGTCCGCCACCGTGGCGAGCCGCCCTGTGGCGCCGTCCCGGGGCTGCTCCACCACCTTCCCGCCCAGCTCCAGCACCTGGTGCGCGGCCGCGTCGGTGTCCTCGACCTCGAAGTAGGTCATCCAGCGGCTGCCCCGGCTGCGGGGCAGCGCATGGCCGACACCGTGCAGGGACGCCACCGGCCGTCCGGCGAGGCGCAGGGTCAGACAGTCGAAGTCGGCCGAGACGACAGGCTCCACCTCGTAGTCGAACAGCGCCTGGTAGAACTTCCCGACGGAAGAGGTCTCCCGGGTCAAGAGCTCGTTCCACACCGGTGTGCCATGGGTGCCGTGCACCGCGGTGCCCCGGTGCGCGGCGACCTGCCAGATGCCGAACACCGCGCCTCCCGGGTCGGAGCCGATGGCCAACCGGCCCGCGTCCCCCGCGTCCAGCGGGCCCACCCCGACGGTGCCCCCGCAGCTGCGGATCACCTCGGCGGTCGCATCCGCGTCGTCCGTGGCGAAATACGGTGTCCAGGCGACCGGCAGGTGCCGGTCGGCCGGCAGTCTGCCGATGCCCGCGACCTCCTTGCCGTCGATCAGCGCGCGGACGTACGGGCCGAGCTGTGCCGGGCCGGGGGAGAACTCCCAGCCGAACAGTGACGCGTAGAACTCCTGCGTCGAGTCAAGGCCGTGCGCCATCAAGCTCACCCAACAGGGTGTGCCAGGTGTGCGCCGAGTCGCCTCGGTCATCGTCACTCTCTCCTCGGACCATCGTGGTGGCCGTGCGGGGGGACCGGCGCGTGCTGTTCCTGTAAGAACGGCCGCGCCCACGCAGATGCTTCCACCACGAGGGGTCCGGCGGGCCCCGGCCGCGCCGGTTTTGGCGGGTTCCTGCCGAAGGATGCCCGTTTTGATGTCACTCATCCGTTTCCGGGGCGTTACGGATCGGCCGGTGGCTGCGCGAGGATGGTCTCCATGGATCCCATCATCTCCGCAGTCGATCTTGCGAACGAGCTCGCCGGCCCCACCCCGCCGGTCCTGCTGGACGTCCGCTACCAACTGGGCGGGCCGCACGGCCGGCCCGACTACGAGGCCGGTCACATCCCGGGCGCCGTCTTCGTCGACCTCGACGCCGAGCTGGCAGGACCCCCCGGTGCCGGCGGCCGGCACCCCCTGCCCGACGTGGCGGCCTTCGGCGCGGCCATGCGCCGCGCCGGAATCTCCGCACAGACGCCCGTCGTGACGTACGACGCGGACAAGGGGTGGGGCGCGGCCCGCGCCTGGTGGCTGCTGCGCTGGACGGGGCACGAGAACGTCCGTGTCCTCGACGGCGGACTCGCCGCCTGGGCGGGCCCGTTGGAGACCAAGAGTCCCGAGCCCGTGGAGGGTACGTTCACCCCGCAGCCGGGCGCGCTCGGGCTGCTCGACGCGGACGGAGCGGCCGGATGGGCCCGCGACGGCCTGCTGCTGGACGCACGGGCGGGGGAGCGCTACCGCGGCGAGGTGGAGCCCATCGACCGGGTCGCCGGTCATATCCCCGGCGCGGTCTCGGCCCCGACGACGGAGAACGTCGACGAGAACGGACGCTTCCTTTCACCCGAAAGGCTGACCGCGCGCTTCGTCGAACTCGGCGCGGGTCAGGACGCGAAGACGGTCGGCGTCTACTGCGGCTCGGGTGTTTCGGCCGCGCAGCAGGCGGTGGCTCTGGAACTCGCGGGCTTCGAACCGGTCCTGTACGCGGGTTCCTGGTCGGAATGGTCCGGGGACCCGGCGCGCCCGGTGGCCACGGGGCCGCAGCCGGGCTGACGGCGGACCGACGCGGTGGCGCCGGCGCGCCGGGACCCGACGCGGCAGATCGGGCAGGTCCGGGACCGGACCAAGGCGGTCGTGCGCAGCAGGTACGGCCTGCACGGCACCGCGGACGGCGCCGCAGCGCAGGCGGACACGCAGGCAGCGGCGTCCCGGCACCACCAGAAGCGTCGCCCGTGGGGCCTCGAGCTCGTTGCCCGGGGCAGGACTTGTCGCGTGCCGGGACTTCGCGCGCGTCGCCCGCCGACAGCCGGTCGGTGGTGCCTCCCGCACGCGAACGGGCCCGGCACGTCCACTGTGCCGGGCCCCTTCGGGACATCCTGAGTCAGGGCCCACTCGTCCGGATCCTGCCGGGCTCGCTTGACCTGGTCACCCACAGCCTTCGGCGTGGGTGATACCCCCGCGCTGCGTTGTCGTCGGTCGGTATGGCTCCGCCATGCCTCCCTCCACCGCCTGCGATGTCTCCCGTTGCCCTTCGGGCACGGGAGATGTACCCCAAGCGCCAGACCCCGCTCACTGGTCCGGCCTGATCCGGAAGGGAGCCCTAGTCCTGCTTCTTGCGGCGCGTGCCGAAGACGATCTCGTCCCAGCTCGGGACCGCCGCGCGGCGCCCCGGGCGGACACCGTCCGCCTCTGCCTGGCGGTCCGTGGTGCCTGTGAGGCGCTCGCGGTGACCCGCCACCGAGCGCGGCATCAGGACATCGGCGTACGCCGAACCCGCGCCCGCCGATGCCGCCGGTGCGACCGGCTCCTCCGCCTCGTCGGGCTCCTGTGCCGGCTCGATGGCCGCCGGCTCGGGCTGTGCGGGCCGCTCCGGTACGACCATGTCACCCCGGAAGCTCGGCACCGCTTCCAGAAGGCTGGTCAGCGAGTCCCGCTCGCCCGTGTCGTCCGTGTCGGACGAGGGTACGGCCGTACCGGGACGCTCGATCTGGCGGTCCAGGGCGCGGTCCAGCGGACGGTCCCTGGGCAGCCGTGCGATACGGGGCACGAACGGGAAGCTCGGCTCCTGCGCGATCGAGTCGTCGGTCTCGCCGATCAGCGCGCGCGCCTCGTCGTCGACGGCCTGGACGAGCCGCCGCGGCGGGTCATAGGTCCAACTCGCCGAGTGCGGTTCGCCCGCCACCCGGTAGACCAGCAGAACTTCCCAGGTGCCGTCGTCGCGGCGCCACGAGTCCCACTGCGCGGTGTCCTTCTCGGCGCCACGCAGCAGCAGCCGCTCCTGCACGGCCTCCCCGAGCTGCGGCCCCGTGTTCTCACCGGGGCGGCGTACGGGAGTCTTGCGGGCCCGCTCCGCCATGAAGGCGCGCTCCGCGAGCACCGGTCCCTCGAAACGGCGTACACGGTCGACGGGGATGCCGGCGAGCTGCGCGACTTCCTCCGCGGAGGCACCGGCGCGTATACGGGCCTGGATGTCGCGGGGGCGGAGGTGGCTTTCCACCTCGATCTCGATCTGGCCGAGGCGGGCACGGTCGTTGCGCACGGCGGCACGCAGACGCTCATCGATCGGAAGCGTGTATTCCGTGCTGTCCGCAGCCTTGAGCACCAGTCGTGTGCCGTCGTTGGAGACGGCCACGACACGCAGTTCGGGCATGGGGACCTCCCGGGTGGTGCCTGCCGACGTCACCTGCGTCGCTGCTTCCGCTAGTCGAGTGTGGCCTGCCCGGGTGCAGCCTGCCACAACCTTGCCGAGTTCCCCGGCGTGTCGGGCACAGGCCCTGGATCGCCGTTATGGCACGGTTATCTATTTACGACTCAGAGTGACGATGAAGTCACTCTCCGCAACAGACTTCCGTGCGACACCGCGGCTTCGCCGGATCGAGTGCCGCTTTCGGCCCCCTTGTCCGGGGCCCGGACGTCACGAGGGGACCGGACCCAAGGCTGGCCACAGTACTCCATTCGGGCCATCGGGGTGGACCGCCGCGCCGCCGAACTTCTCCCGGGGCGCGGGAGTTGGGCTCCGAGGCCCCGGGAGGACGGGTGTAGCGGTTCTTGGAAACCGGAAGAAACAGAACTATTCGCCAGGGGGAGTCAGTCGCCCAACACCCGCCGCAGATAGGGGTTCTGGAAGATCCGCTGCGGGTCCAGCCGGTCGCGCAGCGCCGTGAACTCGCCGAACCGCGGGTACGCCTCGCCGAGGTAAGCGGCGTCCCGTGTATGGACCTTGCCCCAGTGCGGCCGTCCGCCGTGCGCGGTCATGATCCTCTCCGCCGCGGTGAAGTACGACTGGTACGGCGTCCCCCGGTACATGTGCACGGCGATGTACGCACTGTCCCGGCCCGAGGCCGTGGACAGCGTGATGTCGTCCGCCGGAGCCGTACGCACCTCCACCGGGAAACTGACCCGCAGCGGCGAGCGTTCGACCATCGCCTTGAGCTCGCGCAGCGCGGTGACCAGAGCCTCGCGCGGCAGCGCGTACTCCATCTCGACGAACCGCACCCGGCGCGGCGAGGTGAACACCTTGTACGGGATGTCCGTGTACGAACGGGCGGACAGTGCACGGCTGGAGACCTTCGCGATCGCCGGGATGGCCGCGGGGAACGCCCGGCCCACGGAACAGGCCACCTGGAACACGCCGTTGGAGAGCAGCTCGTCCTCGATCCAGCCGCTGACCGCGCCGGCCGGCGCGGCGGGACCCGCACTGCGGTTGTTGCGCTTGGTGTTGCAGTTGCCGGTGTGCGGGAACCAGTAGAACTCGAAGTGCTCGTTCTCCGCGACGAGCGCGTCGAACTCGGCCGTGACCTTGTCGAAGGACATCGGCTCCTCGCGGGCCGTCAGCAGAAAGACCGGCTCCACCGCGAGGGTGATCGCGGAGACGACACCCAGGGCACCGAGCCCGATCCGGGCCGCCGCGAAGACCTCCGGGTTCTCCTTCTCGCTGCAGTGCAGCAGCGAACCGTCCGCCGTCACCAGCTCAAGGGCCTTGATCTGCGCGGCGATCGAGGCCGAGTCGCGGCCCGTGCCGTGCGTGCCGGTCGAGGTCGCGCCCGCGACGGTCTGCTCCATGATGTCGCCCATGTTGGTGAGCGACAGGCCCTCACGGGCGAGGGCCGCGTTCAGCCGCTTGAGCGGAGTGCCGGCCTCGACCGTCACGGTCATCGATGTACGGTCGATCTCCCGGATCCCGGTCAGCAGATCGGGCCGTATCAGCACACCTTCGGTGGCCGCCAGGGCGGTGAAGGAGTGCCCGGTACCGACGGCCTTCACCGTCAGATTGTCCTCTGCCGCGCTGCGCACGGCGTCGGCGAGCTCCTGCGGGGAGGCAGGAGTGACCTCCCGCACCGGCCGGGCCGTCACATTCCCGGCCCAGTTACGCCACGTGCTGGTCTGGCTGTTCAGACTGTTGCGCGTCCCGCTCACGCTGCCCCTCCCGCGTCGGCACCGGCCTGCGCAGCCGGCTGTACCCCAGGAACGCCACAACGGCCGCAAGCACTCCCGCGATCCCGGGCACCGCGTATCCCGCAGCGGCCCCGTGCGCGTCGACCACCCAGCCGGCGGCCGAGGAGCCCAGCGCCACACCGACCGCGAGCCCGGTACCGGTCCAGGACATGCCCTCGGTCAGTTTGCTGCGCGGTACGTGCGCTTCGACGAGGGCCATGGTCGTCACCATCGTCGGTGCGATGGCAAGGCCCGCGACAAAGAGCGCCACGGCCAGGAACGGCAGGCTCCCGGCCAGTTGGAGGGGGATCATACTCACGGCCATCGCACACACACCCAGTACCCACCTGCGGGAAGGTCCACCCTTCAGATGCAGCAGGCCGAAGACCGTGCCCGCCAGGCACGACCCGAGCGCGTACACGGCGAGCACCACGCTCGCCGCGGCCTTGTGGCCCTCCTCCTCGGCGAACGCCACGGTGACCACGTCCGCGGCGCCGAAGATCGCGCCGGTGGCGACGAAGGCGGCCACCAGGACCTGCAGACCGGGGGAGCGCAGGGCCGACCCGCCGGTGTGCTCCCCGGCCGGGTGCGGCTGGGGCTCCGTGGCGCGCTGCGCCGTCAGCCACCAGACGCCGGCGAGCAGGAACAGTGCGGCCAGCAACGGGCCGGCTTCCGGGAACCAGATCGTCGACAGACCGATCGAAACGATCGGGCCGAAGATGAAGCACACCTCGTCGATGATCGACTCCAGCGCGTACGCGGTGTGCAGCTGCCGGGGTGATCCCCGGTAGATGGCCGCCCAGCGTGCGCGGGTCATCGCGCCGACGCTCGGCACGCAGCCCATGGCCGCCGAGAACACGAACAGCGTCCAGTCGGCCAGGCCCTGCTGGGCACAGATCAGCAGACCCGTCGCCGCCGCGACCGCGACCAGGGTGGCCGGGCGCAGCACCCTGCGCTGACCGTGCCGGTCGACCATCCGGGATATCTGCGGGCCGAGCACGGCGGCCGACATCGCGAGGGTTGCGGAGAGCGCACCCGCCAGGCCGTAACGTCCCGTGAGCTGGGAGATCATGGTGACGATGCCGATGCCCATCATGGACAGCGGCATCCGGCCGAGGAAGCCGGCGACCGAGAACCCGAGTGTGCCGGGGGCGGCGAAGATCGCACGATAGGGACTGGGCACTGGTTCTCCGGTAAGGCGTAAGGGCGGCTGGGACAGCTTACGTCCGGCGCGACCTCGCACGCACGGCGATTTCCCGGGCGCAGTGGTTTCCCGGGCTCAGCGGTTTCCGGGGTGAATGCGGCGGGTGGCAGGATCGGTGCCATGTCCGATCAGCGCGATCCCGCCCCTTACGACGCCCTGCTGTTGCTGTCCTTCGGAGGTCCGGAGGGCCCGGACGATGTCGTTCCGTTCCTGGAGAACGTGACGCGCGGCCGCGGTATCCCCAAGGAACGGCTCAAGGAGGTGGGGCGGCACTACTTCCTCTTCGGCGGCATCAGCCCCATCAACGACCAGAACCGCGCCCTGCTCGACGCCCTGCGCAAGGACTTCGCCGAGCACGGCCTGGATCTTCCGGTGTACTGGGGCAACCGCAACTGGTCGCCCTTTCTGACCGACACCCTGCGCGAGATGGTCACGGCCGGACACCGGCGCATCGCCGTGCTCGCCACCAGTGCGTACGCCTCCTACTCCGGCTGCCGCCAGTACCGCGAGAACCTCGCCGACGCGCTCGCGACGCTGCGGGCCGAAGGGCTCGAGCCGCCCCGGGTGGACAAGCTGCGGCACTACTTCAACCACCCCGGGTTCGTGACGCCCATGATCGAGGGCGTCCTCGCCTCGCTCGCCGGCCTGCCCGAAGACGTCCGGGCCGGCGCGCATCTCGCGTTCACGACGCACTCCGTCCCGACGTCCGCGGCCGACACCTCCGGTCCCGCGTCCGGACACGGCGACGGCGGCGCGTACGTACGCCAGCACCTCGACGTCGCCCGGCTGATCGCCGACGCCGTGCGGGAGGAGACCGGTACCGAGCACCCCTGGCAGCTCGTCTACCAGTCCCGCAGCGGTGCCCCGCACATCCCGTGGCTCGAGCCCGACATCTGCGACCACCTCGAGGAGCTGCACGGCGCGGGTGTACCCGCCGTGGTCATGGTCCCGATCGGCTTCGTCTCGGACCACATGGAGGTCCTCTACGACCTCGACACCGAAGCCACCGCCAAGGCCGCCGAGCTGGGACTGCCGGTGCGCAGGTCCGCCACCGTGGGGTCCGATCCGCGGTTCGCCGCGGCGGTGCGTGACCTGGTCCTGGAGCGGGCGGCGACCGAGCGGGGGGTGACGGTCGACCGCTGTGCGCTGGGGGCACTGGGACCCGGCCACGACCTCTGCCCGGTCGGCTGCTGCCCGACCCGCGCACCGCGGCCCGCGGCAGCGGGCGCCGACAGCCCGTACGCGTGAAGGAGATCCCTGTGACCGGCACATCGACGTCCGAACTGCTGACCCTCGCCCTGGAGGCTGCCCGCCGGGCCGGTGAACTGCTGCGCGACGGCAGGCCGGACGACCTGGGCGTCGCGGCGACCAAGTCGAGCCCGATCGACGTCGTCACGGAGATGGACATCGCCGCCGAGAAGCTGATCACCGGCTTCCTGTCCGAGCACCGCCCCGACGACGGCTTCCTCGGTGAGGAAGGCGCGTCCGCGCCGGGCACCAGCGGAGTGCGGTGGGTCATCGACCCGCTCGACGGCACCGTGAACTACCTCTACGGCCTGCCCACCTGGGCCGTGTCCATCGCCGCGGAACAGGACGGCGAGACGCTCGTCGGAGTCGTGGAGGCCCCGATGCGGCGCGAGACCTTCCGGGCCGTCCGCGGCGGCGGGGCGTACCTCAACGACCGGCCCGTACGGTGCCGCCCAGCGCCCCCGCTGGACCAGGCGCTGGTCTCCACCGGCTTCAACTACGTCGCCACCGTGCGGACCCACCAGGCGGATGTCGCCCAGCGGCTCATCCCGCAGCTGCGGGACATCCGGCGCAGCGGCTCGGCGGCCATCGACCTGAGCGATGTGGCGGCCGGCCGCCTGGACGGCTACTACGAGCGCGGCCTCAGTGAGTGGGACCTCGCGGCGGGCGACCTGATCGCCCGGGAGGCGGGAGCCCTGACGGGCGGCCGTCCTGGCGAGCGCCCGTCGGGTGACCTGACCGTGGCGGCCACGCCAGGTGTCTTCGAGCCCCTGCAGGCTCTCCTGGAGGACCTGGGGGCGTGGCACGACTGAGCTCGACGCCGGCTCTCGCTGCCTGGGCGGGCACGGAAAAGGGGGCCCTGTCCGGGCCCCCTTTTCCGTGCCCGAGAACTACGCGGCGCGTACTTCGACGCCGTGCTCGGCAGCCAGACGGTGGAGGTCGTCCAGCTCCGCCTGCTCGACATCCGCGAGGAAGTCGTCTCCCGTTTGGCGAGCCAGCGTGAGGTCGGTTTCGGCGGCCTTGATGCGCTGCAGCAGTCCTGCGGTGAAAGCGTCCATGGTGCGCCCCCTCGGCGTAGGTCGTTGGCACGGGGGTGTGCCTGGGGTTCCCCTGCCGCACGCAGGGGTGTGGGGTGATCAACCCTGGAACAGGCCGTGGTGCGCCGCATGCAGGGCGTGATCGCGGGTGTGCAGTCGTCTTCCCCAGGGGTCCCTGGTGAGAAACCTCAACTGGCCCGGGAATCGGTTGTATTCCCCGTCACCGATCGAGTGCCCGGTCGCCCGCGATCCGCCTTACCTCCGGTTTACGCGCGTAAAGGGCAGGATGGATGCGCACAGCCAGTGCTCAGACGTGCCCTGTCACGGTGACGGGCTTCGAGGAAGGAAACAGCGACGTGCGTGTACTCGTCGTCGAGGACGAGCAGCTGCTCGCCGATGCGGTGGCCACCGGACTGCGCCGGGAGGCCATGGCGGTCGACGTCGTGTACGACGGCGCCGCTGCCCTTGAGCGCATCGGGGTCAACGACTACGACGTGGTGGTGCTCGACCGCGACCTCCCGCTGGTCCACGGCGACGATGTGTGCCGCAAGATCGTCGAGCTGGGTATGGCCACCCGCGTGCTGATGCTGACCGCGGCCGGCGACGTCAGCGACCGGGTCGAGGGCCTCGAGCTGGGCGCCGACGACTATCTGCCCAAGCCGTTCGCGTTCACCGAGCTCACCGCCCGGGTCCGCGCCCTGGGCCGGCGCACGACCGTGCCCCTGCCGCCGGTCCTGGAGCGTGCCGGGATCAAGCTGGACCCCAACCGCCGCGAGGTGTTCCGGGACGGCAAGGAGATCCAGCTCGCCCCGAAGGAGTTCGCCGTGCTGGAGGTACTGATGCGCAGCGAGGGCGCGGTCGTCTCGGCCGAGCAGCTGCTGGAGAAGGCCTGGGACGAGAACACCGACCCGTTCACCAACGTCGTGCGCGTGACCGTGATGACCCTGCGGCGCAAGCTCGGCGAGCCGCCTGTGATCGTCACCGTGCCCGGCTCCGGCTACCGGATCTGACCCCGGTGGCCGCTGCACCGGCGCCGCCCTCGGCGCCTCCGAAACCGACCTGGGATCCCAGGGACCCGGTACGCCCGTTGCTGCGTCCGACCATCCGGATACGGCTCACGCTGCTGTACGGCGGGATGTTCCTGATCGCCGGCATCCTGCTGCTGTCGATCATCTATCTGCTCACCGCCCAGGCGCTGAACGTCAGCGTCGCGGATCTGCCCTTCGAGATCGTGAAGGGTGAGGTGCTGCCCACGACCGAGTGGTGCCGGCTGCCCCGGTCCGTCACCGGCGACCAGTTCAACCAGGCCGTCTCCGCCTGCCTCCAGCACCAGCG
Organism: Streptomyces sp. NPDC006208; assembly: GCF_040613775.1. Taxonomy (NCBI): domain Bacteria; kingdom Bacillati; phylum Actinomycetota; class Actinomycetes; order Kitasatosporales; family Streptomycetaceae; genus Streptomyces; species Streptomyces sp. NPDC006208. Next base: position 133,476 of record NZ_JBEXSW010000012.1, read on the forward strand.
CGATGACGCCCTGGACGACCTGCTGCGCCGCTCGCTGTTCGCACTGCTCGGCCTGAGCATCATCGCCTTCGCCTTCGGCTACGCGATGGCCGGCCGGGTCCTGTCGCCGCTGGGCCGGATCACCCGCACCGCCCGGAAGGTGGCCGGCTCCGACCTCTCGCGCCGGATCGAGCTGGACGGCCCCGACGACGAGCTCAAGGAGCTCGCCGACACCTTCGACGAGATGCTGGACCGTCTGGAGCGGGCGTTCTCCGCACAGCAGCGGTTCGTCGCGAACGCCTCGCACGAGCTGCGTACGCCCCTTGCGATCAACCGCACGCTGCTGGAGGTCCATCTCTCCGACCCCGGGGCGCCTGCCGAGCTGCAGCAGCTCGGCAAGACGCTGCTGGCCACCAACGAGCGCAGCGAGCAGCTCGTCGAGGGCCTGCTGCTGCTGGCCCGCAGCGACAACCAGATCGTCGAGCGCAAGCCGGTGGATCTGGCGGAAGTCGCCTCGCGCGCCCTCGATCAGGTACGGTCCGAGGCCGACGCCAAGGGCGTGGAAATCGTCGGTGAGTGCAAGCCCGCCGTCGTACAGGGCAATGGCGTCCTGCTGGAGCGGATCGCGCTGAACCTCGTCCAGAACGCCGTGCGCTACAACGTCCCGGAGGACGGATGGGTGCAGGTGTCCACGGAGGTGCAGCAGGGACAGGCGGTCCTCGAGGTCTCGAACACAGGACCAGTGGTTCCTGCTTACGAGATCGACAACCTCTTCGAGCCGTTCAGAAGGCTGCGGCAGGAGCGTACGGGCAGCGACAAGGGCGTGGGACTGGGTCTGTCGATCGCCCGCTCCGTGGCGCGGGCCCATGGAGGCCGTATCATCGCGGAGCCTCGCGACGGCGGCGGCCTCGTGATGCGTGTCACCCTCCCGGTCTGAGAGAGTGAACGACGTTCGCTTTACGCGGAATTTTCGGGACTTGTGCCCGACGGGTCCGTGTGCGATCGATCACAGAAGCGAATTTCAGGCCATCTACTCTCCGTGATCAAGGCACCGACCGGAACGCCGGGAAAAGTCCGGGTTTCCAAGGGTCGAGATCACGGGAAGTACACGGGGTGGCGCCCGTGAACTGCACGATCGGGACCGTGTACGGTCCCCATCGCCGTCCAACCAGATCACTCTTGAGGGGTCCGGTTGGGTGTCGATTGAGTAACAGACCTTGATGTGAGGCAAAATCTCCGCCTCGGGTCGGGCACAAGTCCGGCCTCTCACGCGTTACGTGCGCTGGAGACACCGCAACCACCCAGAGGGGGAGAGCGACATGGCAACGGACTACGACACCCCACGCAAGACCGATGACGACGTCGATTCGGACAGCCTGGAAGAACTGAAGGCCCGGCGGAACGACAAGTCCACCTCGACCGTCGATGTCGACGAGTTCGAGGCCGCCGAAGGCATGGAACTGCCGGGCGCCGACCTCTCCAACGAGGAGCTGGCGGTCCGGGTCCTGCCGAAGCAGGCCGACGAGTTCACCTGCATGAGCTGCTTCCTCGTGCACCACCGCAGCCAGCTGGCGCGCGAGAAGAACGGCCAGCCGATCTGCCGCGACTGCGACTGAGAGCTGGTCGCCCCGTGGCAGGCGAGACACCGTCCAGGAAGCGGCGTTTTCGGCGTCACAAACCGTCGCAGGCCAACCAGAGCGGCACAGGCCCGGCACCGGACGGCACGCCGTCCGCCGAGCACTCGGCCGCCCTGACGCCTCACGACGGCGCGGGGGAGACGGAGCGAGGCCGGCCGGCCTCGCTCGAAGCAGCGGGCCAGGCAGGGCCCCCGACCAGGGCCTCACGCCTGGCCGCAGTCACGAAGGGCGTCCGCAAGGGCGGCGAGAGCGCCCTGGCAGGTCTCGCCAGGACCGGTCAGGGAGCCAGGTCACGGCTGGCGAGGACCGGCGTGAGCGCACAGAGCGCCATCGCCTTCCTCGCGGACCGTCTGATCGAGAACGCACCGCGTATCCCGGTGCGTGACCTGGCGACACTGCGCCGCCAGTTCCCCGGCCTCGGCCCCGAGCAGCTTGCCGACAAGCTGGTCGCGGGCGCGGCCCTGGCCACCTCCACCGTCGGTGCCGGGATCGGCGCCGCGGCGATGCTGCCCGTGCCTCCGGCGATGCTGGCGGAGCTCACCACGGAGGTCGTCGGCGTCGGGGTGATCGAGCTGAAGCTCATCGCCGAACTTCATGAGGTCTACGGAGTGCGCCCGCCCGGCTCGCTCGTCGACCGCAGCACCGCCTACCTCTCCTCCTGGTCGCAGGAGCGCGGGATCGAGGTCGCCAAGCCGGCGACGGTCAATGCCGCGATGGGCGGGCAGCTCAGGCGCCAGCTGCGGCAACAGGTCACGAAACGCATGGTCCGCAATCTGCCGAACCTGATCCCGTTCATGGTCGGCGCGACCGTCGGCGCGATGATGAACCGCCGTGACACCCGAAAACTCGCGGAACGGATCCGCAAGGACCTGCGTGCGCGGCAGGTTCCCTGGGAGGCGCTGCCCCCACTCCCGCCGCTGGAGCAGCCCAAGGAGCCGCTCCAGACGCGCGGTCTTCCCCCGGCGCCCGACCACGACTGACGTCTCAGGCGGTGCGCACGTCCTCCAGCGCGGCCGCCAGCGCCTTCGGGTCCCGGGTCGAGAGGTACACGTACGGCGTGGGGTCCGCCGGGTCGGTGACCTCGATCCGTACCGCCGTCGGAATGTAACTGCGCAGCAGCATGAACGCGCGCGGATCGGCCTTGTACGACCGCCAGGCCCGCGCTTCCTGCGCGTCCAGCACCTGTGCGTCGCCGAGCGCCGACACCGGGATCCGGGCCTCGCCGGCGACCAGGGAGCCGGACACCACCCGGATACGCGCCGATCCGTAGGAGCTGACCAGCGCCCCCGCCAGCGCGCTCGCGGCGATCAGACCGCCCAGACTCGCCAGGGTCCCCAGCGGCAGCAGCACCAGAGCGCCCGAGACACCCACCAGAGCGGTGATGGCCCACCACGAGCGGGGCGCGGTCAGACGTTCTGCGTACTGCGGGGCGGAAGGCTGCATGAAGCCAAGCTTGGCACGGGGCGACCCGCAGGTGGCGCCGCGGGTAAGGTCTGCGCATGTGAGTACTGCGAACTCCCGGGGGGCGGCCCCCGGAACCCCCGCCGCCGCGGCCGCGCTGACCCCGCCGGCCGATGCCACGGCTCCCGTACGGCATCCCGACGCCCCTGCTCCTGGTGAGCTCCTCGGCGCGCACTACGAGCACTGCTTCGGCTGCGGCGAGGCCCAGCCCCACGGCCTGCACCTGGCGGCCCGGGCCGAGGAGGGCGTACGCGTCACCGCCGAGTTCACCGTCAGGCCCGCCCACCAGGGCGCGCCCGGACTGGCGCACGGCGGTGTGCTCGCCACCGCCATGGACGAGACGCTCGGCTCGCTGAACTGGCTGCTGCGCGTGATCGCGGTGACCGGCAAGCTCGAGACCGACTTCGTACGGCCCGTGCCGGTGGACACCGTGCTGCACCTCGATGCCGAGGTCGTCGCGGTGGCCGGCCGCAAGATCTACTGCACCGCCGTCGGCCGGATCGGCAGCCCCGACGGTCCCGTCGCGGTGCGCGCGAACGCGCTGTTCATCGAGGTCAAGGTCGATCACTTCATCGACAACGGCCGCCCCGAGGAGATCCGGGCGGCCATGGCCGACCCGGACCAGGTCCGGCGCGCCCGCGCCTTCGAGGTGAACCCCTGATGCGCGAGCCCGTCGACGTACTGATCCGCCGCGTGGACCCGGAGGTGCCGCTCCCTGCGTACGGGCACCCCGGAGACGCCGGTGCCGACCTGGTGACCTGCGAGGCCGCCGAGCTGGCCCCGGGGGAGCGGGCCGTACTGCCCACCGGAGTGTCCATCGCGCTCCCGGACGGGTACGCGGCCTTCGTGCACCCGCGCTCCGGTCTGGCAGCACGGTGCGGAGTGGCGCTGGTGAATGCCCCGGGGACGGTGGATGCCGGGTACCGTGGGGAGATCAAGGTGATCGTGGTCAATCTCGACCCGCGTGAGAGCGTGCGGTTCGAACGGTTCGACCGGATTGCCCAACTGGTTGTCCAGCAGGTCGAGAAGGTGCGCTTCCACGAGGTGGCGGAGCTTCCCGGCTCGGCGCGGGCCGAGGGGGGCTTCGGGTCCACCGGCGGTCATGCTGCCGTGGACGGCTCTTCGGGTGGGAATCGATACGCTTCGGTCGTATCCGACCGGGAAGGACAGTGACGTGTTCGGACGTCGCAAGAAGAGTGGTTCCGCCAGCGACATGGCGGACGCAGCGGGCGAGGCCGAGCAGGTCGTCGACGAGCTCGACACGGACGCCGAGGAGGGTGAGCCCCGCCGGGTGAACCTGCCGCCGGCGCCGCGGCCCGACGGCCCGTGGGACGTCTCCGAGGTTTCCAGGCCCGGTGACGGCCGGGTGGATCTCGGCGGTCTGTTCGTGCCCGGAATCGAGGGCATGGAACTGCGCGTCGAGGTCGCGGGCGACGCGATCGTCGCGGCCACCGTGGTGCTGCGCGACAGCGCCATCCAGCTGCAGGCCTTCGCAGCGCCCAAGAAGGAAGGCATCTGGGGCGAGGTCCGCGAGGAGATCGCCTCCGGCATCACCCAGCAGGGCGGCATCATCGACGAGGTCGAGGGCCCGCTCGGCTGGGAGCTCCGGGCCCAGGTACCGGTACAGCTGCCCGACGGCACCGGCGGTGTGCAGCTGGTGCGCTTCGTCGGCGTCGACGGACCGCGCTGGTTCCTGCGCGGAGTGATCTCCGGGCAGGGCGCGGTGCAGCCGCAGGCCGCCGGGCTGCTTGAGCAGATCTTCCAGGACACCGTCGTCGTGCGCGGCGAAGGACCGATGGCGCCGCGCGACCCGATCGTCCTCAAGCTGCCGGACGACGCGCAGATGGTGCCCGAGGGCGTCCAGCAGGAGGAGCAGGAAGGATCCCGCTTCTCCGGAGGCATGGGCCAGCTCCAGCGCGGACCGGAGATCACCGAGGTGCGCTGACCGGTCCTCAAGGCATGTGGGCCGTACTCCTCGCGAGGAGTACGGCCCACCCGTCTGTGCAGGCACGGCCGTTGCCCGGCCGCGTGGCCTCTGCACATACTGTGGCCGGACCGATCACCTGGGTACGGGGGGACCTACTGATGACCGAGGAAAGCACGCACACCAGGGGCAGCACACGCACCGGCACCGCCGTCGCCGACGACCCGGCCGGTGCGCCGATGGTCCGGGTCGAGAACGTGCACCGTTCGTACGGCACCGGGGGAGCGGCCGTACACGCCCTGCGCGGGGTCTCGTTCGACATCCCGCGCGGTGAGCTGGTCGCCCTCAAGGGCCGGTCGGGCTCCGGCAAGACCACGCTGCTCAACCTGGTCGGCGGGCTGGACTCCCCGGACCGGGGCCGCATCACCATCGACGGCACCGAGCTGTCCGGCCTCGGCGAGAACGGACTCCTGGAGCTGCGCCGGGACCGGATCGGCTTCATCTTCCAGTCCTTCGGGCTGATCCCCATCCTCACGGCAGCCGAGAACGTGGGCGTTCCGATGCGGCTGCGCAAGACCGACCCCCGCGAGCGCGAGGAGCGCGTCGAGCTGCTGCTCGCCCTGGTCGGCCTCGCCGACCACGCCGCACAGCGCCCGGGCGAGCTCTCCGGCGGTCAGCAGCAGCGCGTCGCGATCGCGCGGGCGCTCGCCAACCGGCCGGCCCTGCTGATCGCGGACGAGCCGACCGGCCAGCTGGACGCCCAGACAGGCCTTGCGGTGATGGAACTGCTGCGCGCGGTCGTCCGCAGCGAGGGCGTCACCGCCCTGGTCGCCACCCACGACGCCCAGCTCCTGGACCTGGCGGACCGGGTGCTAGAAGTGAACGACGGCGAGATCACCGAGCACTGACGGTCCCCGGGCGGACCGGGTCCCTGCGCATCGAGTGGCGCCCGGCGGCCACTGCTCACGCTTCTCGGGCCGCGGACGGGCGGGCCGCGCGCTGCTTGCATACCCCTCGTCGGAGATCAGGTACAGCACATGCAGGATCGCGGCGAGCCGGGCGGGCCCGTTCCTCCTCGCGCCGCCGCCGCGCCGCCGCGATGCCATCAGAATCGCGTCAATACGCACCCTGGAGGGCTGCACCGTCCGATTTGCCCCGTCGCTCGGACGTATGGTCGACGCTGCGCGGAGGGGACGCGCACAGCAGGCGCACGACAGGCGCGGTGCAGCGGTCGAAAGACAATGAGGACATGGGACGCGGCAAGCTTCGGATCTACCTCGGTGCAGCCCCGGGCGTCGGCAAGACGTACGCCATGCTCTCCGAGGCGCACCGGCGCGTGGAGCGCGGAACGGACTGCGTCGTGGCCTTCGTGGAGCATCACGGCAGGCCCCGCACCGAGGTGCTGCTGCACGGCCTGGAGCATGTCCCGAGGCGGGAGCTCAGCTACCGCGGAGGCATCTTCACCGAGATGGACGTGGACGCCGTCCTCGAACGGGCGCCCGCCGTCGCCCTGGTCGACGAACTGGCCCACACGAATGTCCCCGGATCCCGCAACGCCAAGCGGTGGCAGGACGTCGAGGAACTGCTCGCGGCCGGTATCGACGTCGTATCCACCGTCAACATCCAGCATCTGGAGTCACTCGGCGACGTCGTCGAGTCGATCACCGGTGTACGGCAGCGGGAGACGGTCCGCGACGAGGTGGTCCGCCGGGCCGAGCAGCTGGAACTCGTCGACATGTCGCCTCAGGCGCTGCGCCGGCGTATGGCCCACGGCAACATCTACACGACCGAGAAGGTCGACGCGGCCCTGTCGAACTACTTCCGGCCGGGGAACCTCACCGCGCTCCGGGAGCTGGCCCTGCTCTGGCTCGCCGACCGGGTCGACGAGTACCTCCAGCAGTACCGCGGCGAGCACAACATCGACTCCACCTGGCAGGCCCGCGAACGCATAGTTGTCGGCCTCACCGGTGGCCCCGAGGGCCGCACGCTCATCCGGCGCGCAGCCCGCGTCGCCGCCAAGGGCTCCGGCAGCGAGATCCTCGCCGTCTACATCGCCCGCAGCGACGGACTGACCTCGGCGTCGCCCAAGGAACTCGCGGTCCAGCGCACCCTCGTCGAGGACCTCGGCGGCACCTTCCACCACGTCATAGGCGACGACGTGCCCTCCGCACTGATGGAGTTCGCGCGCGGTGTCAACGCGACCCAGATCCTCCTCGGCGCCAGCCGCCGCAAGACGTGGCAGTACATCCTCGGCCCCGGCGTCAGCGCCACGGTCGCCGCCCGGTCCGGTCCGGATCTCGACGTCCACATCGTCACCCACGCCCACGCGGGCAAGGGGCGCGGACTGCCCGTCGCCCGCGGTGCCCGCCTCGGGCGCTCCCGCATCATCGCCGGCTGGCTCGTCGGCGTCGCAGGCCCCGTACTGCTGACCTTGCTGCTCACCGGCATGGAGAACAGCCCCGGGCTCGCCAACGACGTCCTGCTCTTCCTCTTCCTCACGGTGATCTCCGCCCTGATCGGCGGACTGCTGCCCGCCCTCGCCTCCGCCGCCGCAGGCTCGCTGCTGCTGAACTACTACTTCACGCCGCCCGTCCACACCCTGGACGTCGCCGAGCCACGGAACCTCGTGGCCATCGTGATCTTCTTCGCGGTGGCGGTCGCCGTGGCCTCCGTCGTCGACCTCGCCGCGCGCCGGACCCATCAGGCGGCCCGGCTGCGTGCCGAGTCGGAGATCCTTTCCTTCCTCGCCGGCAGCGTGCTGCGCGGGGAGACGGCACTCGACGCGCTTCTGGAACGGGTCCGCGAGACCTTCGCGATGGAGTCCGTGGCGCTGCTCGAGCGCACCAGCGACGTCGAACCGTGGACACGCACCGCGAGCGTCGGTCCCGCCCCGGTGCTTCGTCCCGACGACGCGGATGTGGACATGCCGGTCGGCGACCGGATGGCGCTGGCCCTGTCCGGCCGCGTCCTGCCCGCCGAGGACCGCCGGGTGCTGGCTGCCTTCGCCGCCCAGGCCGCCGTCGTACTCGACCGGCAGCGGCTGGTCGGTGAGGCGGAGCGGGCCCGGCGGCTCGCCGAGGGCAACCGCATACGTACCGCCCTGCTGGCCGCGGTCAGCCACGATCTGCGCACCCCGCTCGCCGCGATCAAGGCCGCCGTCACCTCCCTGCGCTCCGAAGACATCGAATGGTCCGACGAGGACCAGGCCGAGCTCCTCGAAGGGATCGAGGAAGGCGCCGACCGGCTCGACCATCTGGTCGGCAACCTCCTCGACATGTCCCGGCTGCAGACCGGCACCGTCACCCCGCTGATCCGCGAGACCGACGTCGACGAGGTGGTGCCCATGGCGCTCGTCTCCGTCCCGCCCGACAGCGTCGAACTGGACATCCCCGAGACGCTGCCCATGGTGGCGGTCGACCGCGGACTGCTCGAACGCGCCGTCGCGAACATCGTCGAGAACGCCGTCAAGTACAGCCCTGACGGCACCCCCGTCACCGTTGCCGCCAGCGCGCTCGGTGAGCGCGTCGAACTGCGGGTCGCCGACCGGGGCACCGGTGTGCCGGACGACGCCAAGGAACGGATCTTCGAGCCTTTCCAGCGCTACGGTGACGCCCCGCGCGGAGCCGGGGTCGGCCTCGGCCTCGCGGTCGCGCGTGGCTTCGTGGAAGCCATGGGCGGCACGCTCACTGCCGAGGACACCCCCGGCGGTGGGATGACCATGGTTCTTACGCTCAGAGCGGCACAGGGCCACACGGTCCCCGAGCCCGGCCTTCCCACCCAGGTCACCTCATGACCACAGCTACAGAAGAGCCCACACGGCAGAAAGGCAGGCCGGTCATGACCCGGGTGCTCGTGGTCGACGACGAGCCGCAGATCGTACGTGCCCTCGTGATCAATCTGAAGGCGCGCAAGTACGAGGTGGATGCGGCGTCCGACGGTGCCGGCGCGCTGGAGCTCGCCGCGGCCCGTCACCCCGACGTCGTCGTCCTCGACCTCGGTCTCCCGGACATGGACGGCATCGAGGTGATCAAGGGGCTGCGCGGCTGGACCCGGGTGCCGATCCTGGTGCTCTCCGCACGCCACTCCTCCGACGAGAAGGTCGAGGCGCTGGACGCCGGAGCCGACGACTACGTCACCAAGCCCTTCGGCATGGACGAGCTGCTGGCGCGGCTGCGGGCCGCCGTACGCAGGGCGGAGCCGGCAGGCGGCGAGGAGGACGTCGTCATGGTCGAGACGGACGACTTCACCGTCGACCTCGCCGCGAAGAAGGTGCAACGGGACGGGCGTGATGTCCGCCTCACCCCGACGGAATGGCATCTGCTCGAGGTCCTGGTGCGCAACACCGGGCGGCTGGTCAGCCAGAAGCAGCTGCTCCAGGAGGTGTGGGGTCCCTCGTACGGCACCGAGACCAACTATCTGAGGGTCTACATGGCCCAGCTGCGCCGCAAGCTCGAGGCCGACCCGTCGCACCCGCGGCACTTCGTCACCGAGCCCGGCATGGGATACCGCTTCGAACGTTGATACGGCCCTGGTGGAGGCCGGTACGCTTTCTGTATGAGCGCTGTACCCCCTTCCGAGAAGGCGTCGAAGGAAACCAAGGCGGCGAAGCCGGCCGGCCGTTTCCGCCGCATGCTCGACCGGCTCTCCAGCTCCCAGCAGGACCTCGAGTCCGAGGAGCTGCAGGAGGACGCACAGGCATCGGGGTGCACCCGCATCTCCGAATGCGGTGACCGCCAGATCGTCAGGGTCACTGGTACCTTGCGCACGGTCACCCTGCGTCCGCGGGCCGGCGTGCCCGCACTGGAGGCGGAGCTCTTCGACGGCTCGGCCCCGCTGGATGTCGTCTGGCTGGGGCGCCGCTCCATCGTGGGCATCGAGCCGGGCCGCAGAATGATCGCTTCCGGCCGGATATCCATGAGCCACGGTCGCCGGGTGCTGTTCAATCCCAAATACGAACTCCGACCACTCGGACAGGAGTAGCCGGTGACGTCAGTCGACAAGCCGACCCCCACGACGACCGACCAGCAGCAGCACGACGCCGACGCCAAAGCCGTCACGGAGGCCGCGCTGTTCGAGGCGTTCGGCGGCGTGCGCGGCATGGTGGAGACGGTCCTGCCGGGACTGCTCTTCGTCACGATCTTCACGATCAACAAGGACCTGCACCTCTCGGCGATCTCCGCCCTGGTGCTGGCCCTGTTGCTCGTCGCCGTCCGGCTGATCCGCAAGGACACCGTCAAGCACGCCTTCAGCGGCGTCTTCGGGGTGGCCTTCGGTGTCGTGTTCGCGATGATGACCGGCAACGCCAAGGACTTCTATCTGCCGGGCATGCTGTACACGCTCGGCCTGGCGCTGGCGTACATCATCACGACGCTCGCGGGCGTACCGCTGATCGGCCTGATGCTCGGCCCGGTCTTCAAGGAGAACCTCTCCTGGCGGACCCGCAACCCGGGCCGCAAGAAGGCGTACGCCAAGGCGAGCTGGGCCTGGGGCCTGATCCTGCTGGCCAAGTGCGCGATCCTCTTCCCGCTCTACTGGTGGGCCGACACGGCCCAGCTGGGCTGGGTGCTGGTGACGCTGAAGATCCCGCCGTTCCTGCTCGCGGTGTATCTGACGTGGGTGTTCCTCGCGAAGGCCCCGCCGCCGATCGATGTCTTCGCCGAGATGGAGGCGAAGGAACGCGCGGAAGAGGCGGCCCGGAACGAGGCCGCGGCGCAGCGGCACGAGGCGTAGTTCGCCGGCCGGACAGACACACGGAAGGGCCCGGAACCGGTACGGTTCCGGGCCCTTCCGTGTCCCGCATCCCGCTGTTGCGCAGCGGGATGCGGGCGTCAGCTCGTCGCCGAGTCCTCGCGGCGGACCGAGAGCAGATCCTCCAGCTGCTCCTCGCGCGCCTGCGCGGCCACGAACAGCAGCTCGTCACCCGCCTCCAGCGACTCCTCGGGGCCCGGTGTCAGGACCCGCGAGCCACGGATGATCGTCACCAGAGAGGTGTCCTCGGGCCAGGCCACATCGCCGACCCGCGTCCCCGCCAGCGCCGACTCCGGAGGCAGCGTCAGCTCGACGAGGTTCGCGTCACCGTGGCTGAAGCGCAGCAGCCGGACCAGGTCGCCGACGCTCACCGCCTCCTCGACCAGGGCCGACATCAGGCGTGGCGTGGACACCGCCACGTCGACGCCCCACGACTCGTTGAACAGCCACTCGTTCTTCGGGTTGTTGACGCGCGCGACCACACGCGGCACCCCGTACTCGGTCTTCGCGAGCAGCGAGACGACCAGGTTGACCTTGTCGTCGCCGGTCGCCGCGATCACCACGTTGCAGCGCTGCAGCGCCGCCTCGTCCAGCGACGTGATCTCGCAGGCGTCGGCCAGCAGCCACTCGGCCTGCGGCACCCGCTCCACCGAGATGGCGGTCGGAGCCTTGTCGATCAGGAGCACCTCGTGCCCGTTCTCCAGCAGCTCACCCGCGATGGAACGGCCCACCGCGCCGGCGCCCGCAATAGCGACCCGCATCAGTGACCGCCCTCCTCAGGACCCTCGGCGAAGGCCTCCTCGACCTTCGCGATCTCGTCGGTACGCATCATCACGTGGACGAGATCACCCTCCTGCAGCACGGTCTGCGACGACGGCAGTACGGCTTCGCCCAGCCGGGTGAGAAACGCGACGCGCACACCCGTCTCGTCCTGCAGCCTGCTCACCTTGTGACCGATCCAGGCCGTGGAGGTGTGCACCTCGGCCAGCTGCACCGCACCGCTCGGATCGCGCCACAGCGGCTCCGCGCCGGACGGCAGCAGCCGGCGCAGCATCTGGTCGGCGGTCCAGCGGACCGTGGCGACCGTCGGGATCCCCAGACGCTGGTACACCTCGGCGCGCCGGGGGTCGTAGATACGGGCCGCGACGTTCTCGATGCCGAACATCTCGCGCGCCACCCGGGCGGCGATGATGTTCGAGTTGTCGCCGCTGCTGACCGCGGCGAACGCGCCCGCGTCCTCGATCCCCGCCTCACGCAGGGTGTCCTGGTCGAAGCCGACTCCGGTGACCCGGCGGCCGCCGAATCCGGACCCCAAGCGACGGAAGGCCGTGGGGTCCTGGTCGACGACGGCGACCGTGTGCCCCTGCTGCTCCAGGGTCTGCGCGAGAGCGGATCCCACTCGCCCGCATCCCATGATGACGATGTGCACGACCGTCCTTCCGGCTGTCGGTGTTCACAGTGCCCTGCGGCTCGGTGTCAAGGCATTACAGGGTCTCAGACCACCGCTGAGGCTACACACGCGCGGTCACCTCATGGACCTCCTGCCGGGCGGTCCCGGTTCCATGAAAGGGCGATTCAGCAGCGGACGGGACCGGACGTCGCCGGAGATTTGGTGCAGGAGCGGGTGGTGGATGGGCGCCGCTCATATCGAACGCTTACGATCCTCTCCGTGTCCAAACTGACCGACCTGCCCAAACGGATCCTGATCGGCCGGGCCCTGCGGAGCGACAAGCTGGGGGAAACGCTCCTCCCGAAGCGCATCGCACTCCCCGTCTTCGCCTCCGACCCGCTCTCCTCAGTGGCCTACGCGCCGGGCGAAGTGCTCCTGGTCCTGTCCATCGCGGGCGTGTCGGCCTACCACTTCAGCCCCTGGATCGCCGTCGCGGTCGTGGTCCTGATGTTCACCGTGGTCGCCTCCTACCGGCAGAACGTGCATGCCTACCCGAGCGGCGGCGGCGACTACGAGGTCGCGAACACCAACCTCGGGCCGAGGGCGGGCCTCACCGTCGCCAGCGCACTCCTCGTCGACTACGTCCTCACCGTCGCCGTGTCGATCTCCTCCGGCGTGGAGAACCTGGGCTCGGCCGTCCCCTTCGTCGTCGAGCACAAGGTGCTCAGCGCCATCGTCATCATCGTGCTGTTGACGCTGATGAACCTGCGCGGCGTGAAGGAGTCGGGCAAGCTCTTCGCCATCCCGACCTACGTCTTCGTCTTCGGCGTCTTCACGATGATCGCGTGGGGCGCGTTCAAGGGACTCGTCCTCGACGACACCATGCAGGCCCCGACCGCCGACTTCGAGATCAAGCCCGAGCACCAGGGCCTCGCCGGTTTCGCGCTGGTCTTCCTGCTGCTGCGCGCCTTCTCCTCCGGCTGTGCGGCGCTGACCGGAGTCGAGGCGATCAGCAACGGCGTCCCCGCCTTCCGCAAGCCCAAGAGCAAGAACGCGGCGACGACGCTGCTGCTCATGGGCGCGTTGGCGGTCACCATGTTCTGCGGCATCATCGGCCTGGCCATGGCCACCGACGTGAAGATGGCCGAGAACCCCGCGCACGATCTGCTGAGCAACGGCGAACCGGTCGGCTCGAGCTATGTCCAGGACCCGGTGATCTCCCAGGTCGCGGCCGCGGTCTTCGGTGACGGCACCTTCTTCTTCGTCGTGCTCGCCGCGGCCACCGCGCTCGTCCTGTTCCTCGCCGCCAACACCGCGTACAACGGCTTCCCGCTGCTCGGTTCGATCCTTGCCCAGGACCGCTACCTGCCGCGCCAGCTGCACACCCGCGGTGACCGGCTCGCGTTCTCCAACGGCATCGTGCTGCTGGCCGGAGCGGCCATCCTGCTGGTCTGGATCTACGGCGCCGACTCGACCAAGCTGATCCAGCTCTACATCGTCGGCGTCTTCGTGTCCTTCACGCTCAGCCAGACGGGCATGGTCCGGCACTGGAACCGCCATCTGCGGTCCGAGCGTGACCCGGCCAAACGGCGTCACATGGTCCGCTCCCGGGCGATCAACACCTTCGGCGCCTTCTTCACCGGACTGGTGCTGGTGGTCGTCCTGGTCACCAAGTTCACGCACGGCGCCTGGGTCGCCCTCCTCGGCATGGTGATCTTCTACGGGACGATGTCCGCCATCCGCAGGCACTACGACCGCGTCGCGGAGGAGATCGCCGCCCCCGACCAGCCGACCGACGACACGGTGCGCCCCTCCCGGGTCCACTCCATCGTCCTGGTCTCCAAGGTCCACCGGCCGACCCTGCGCGCCCTCGCCTACGCGCAGCTGATGCGCTCCGACAAGCTCGAGGCCCTCAGCATCAACGTCGACCCGGCCGACACCAAGGCACTCAAGGCGGAGTGGGAACGACGCGGCATCAATGTGCCGCTCAAGATCCTCGACTCGCCCTACCGCGAGATCACCCGGCCGATCATCGAGTACGTGAAGGGGCTGCGGCGCGAGAGCCCGCGGGACGCGGTCAGCGTGATCATCCCCGAGTACGTGGTCGGCCACTGGTGGGAGCATGTGCTGCACAACCAGAGCGCCCTTCGCCTCAAGGGCCGTCTGCTGTTCACCCCGGGCATCATGGTGACCTCGGTGCCGTACCAGCTGGAGTCCTCCGAGGTCGCGAAGAAGCGGGCGAGGAAGCGCCAGGACTGGAACGCACCGGGCTCGGTGCGGCGCGGTCCCGTCGACCGGCGGGCCAAGGAGCCCAGCAACAAGAGCTGAGCCACGCGCATGGCGAACGGCCGGAGAACAGCCACGTAGACTGGTGGGCTGGCCCTCCGGCCGTAGCCGCGTTTGTCCCCTTGACCCTCTGGAGTCACCCCGCCATGCAGAACGCCCCCGAGTCTTCGCTGGTCGGGCAGGAATACGAGGTCGAGGTGGGCCCCGTCGCGCACGGCGGCCACTGCATCGCCCGCACCGACGAGGGCCAGGTGCTGTTCGTACGGCACGCGCTGCCCGGCGAGAAGATCGTCGCCCGCATCACCGAGGGTGCGGAGGACTCGCGCTTCCTGCGTGCCGACGCCGTACGGATCATCGAGGCGTCGAAGGACCGGGTCGAGGCGCCCTGCCCGTACTCCGGCCCCGGCAAGTGCGGCGGCTGCGACTGGCAGCACGCGAAGCCCGGAGCGCAGCGGCGGTTCAAGGGCGAGGTGATCGCCGAGCAGCTCCAGCGGCTCGCAGGTCTGACCCCCGAGGAGGCCGGCTGGGACGGCACCGTCATGCCCGCCCCCGGGGACAAGCTCCCGGCGGGCGAGGTGCCCGCGTGGCGTACCCGGGTCCAGTACGCGGTCGACGCGGAGGGCCGTATCGGTCTGCGCAAGCACCGCTCGCACGACGTACAGCCGATCGACCACTGCATGATCGCCGCACCGGGTGTCACGGAGCTGGGCATCGAGAAGCAGGACTGGCCGCAGATGGAGACGGTCGAGGCCATCGCCGCGATCGGTTCCAGCGACCGCCAGGTCGTTCTCACCCCCCGGCCCGGCGGTCGGCTGCCCCTGGTCGAGCTGGACCGGCCCGTCTCGGTCCTGCGGGTCGAGGAGCGCGACGGTTCGGTGCACCGCGTGCACGGCCGCGCCTTCGTCCGCGAGCGCGCCGACGAGCGCACCTACCGCGTGGGCATGGGCGGCTTCTGGCAGGTGCACCCGCAGGCCGCAGACGTCCTGGTCACCGCCGTGATGCAGGGTCTGCTGCCGCGCAAGGGCGACATGGCGCTCGATCTGTACTGCGGCGTCGGCCTCTTCGCCGGCGCGATCGCGGACCGGGTCGGCGAGCAGGGAGCGGTGCTCGGCATCGAGTCCGGCAAGCGGTCGGTCGAGGACGCGCGCCACAACCTCCAGCACTTCGAGCGCGTCCGTATCGAGCAGGGCAAGGTGGAGCAGGTCCTGCCCCGGACGGGGATCAACGAGGTCGACCTGATCGTCCTCGACCCGCCGCGCGCGGGCGCGGGCAAGCAGACGGTCAAGCAGCTCGCGGCCCTGGGCGCGCGCCGTATCGCCTACGTGGCCTGCGACCCCGCGGCGCTCGCCCGGGACCTGGCGTACTTCCGCGAGGGCGGCTACAAGCCGCGCACGCTGCGGGCGTTCGACCTGTTTCCGATGACGCATCACGTGGAGTGCGTCGCGATCCTCGAGCCTGCGGAAAAGGGCCACTGACCTGCGATTTTCAGGTTCTCCGCGCTCTGTCTGACCTGTTTCCGGGTAAACGTCACGTGGAGTGCGTCGGCATCGTCGCTGTTGTGAGAAGAGTCGCTCACCACGCCCGGTGCGAGATTCCCGTCGGCTCCGTCGCGTAGCGATTCCGGCCGTACTACTCCAGCGTGCCGCTGAAGAGGACCGCCGAGTTGCAACGGTCGGGGGCCGGGCCGGAGGGCGGGCGGCCCACTGTGCGGCAGGTGAGGGTCACCGTGATCTTCTGCTTCGGGCCCGCCAGGATCGCCGATGCCCAGTGGAAGTCCTGCTCGCGGAAGTTCTCCAGCGCGGGGGCGAGGAGGGTCTTGTCGCCCACCGACAGCGTGATGGTGCCCGTGTCGCCCTGAGGGTTCTCCAGGACCAGATCCGTCAGGCGCAGCACTTTGCCGTCCGGGACCGTGTACGTCGCCGCGGCTGTGTCGCGCGCTGCGGCTGAGGGAGTCAGGCGGTACGAGAACAGGGCGGCCTGCGGGAGCGGGGCCGGGCCTGTGCCCGGAGTTGCCGAGGCCGACGGGGACGGCGCCGCGCTGCCGCCCGGGCCCGGCTTGCCGCCGCCGGCACCCGCCGACGCGGCCTCCTTGGCCTCGGCCGCCGCCTCCTGCGCCTCGGCCGCTTTGGACTCCGCCGCTTCGACCGGGGCCTTCACCGCCTCCTTGGCGGCGCTGCGGACGACCGGCCGCAGCAACCCGAACCACAGACCCGCCAGCACGCCGAGGAGCACCAGCAGCGCGATCAGCAGCTTCAGCAAGCCCGCCGAGACGATCGGACGCTGTAGCAGACTGCCGTCGAGCGGCTCCGGGGCCACCTCCGGCGCCCCCTCCGGGCCGGGGGACGGGGCCGCGATCACCTGGAAGACGTGTGGCACGGCCACCCCGCGCCACACCCACCTCTTCGGCTTGACGGACAGCTTCACGAACGCCGCCCGCCCCGGCTCCACCACTGTGGGCCCGGGAAGCAGCCCGAACCTCAGCAGATCACCTTGGTCCTTGCCCGAAAGGGCAACGGACAGGGGATAGTTGCCGCGGTTGTCCAACGCCACCTGGAATCGGGCACCGGTGCGGCCCTGTCCCAGCCGCGGGCTCAGTTCCGCAGTGAAGTCGGCGTACGGCCGGACGTGCAGGACACCCTCGGGCACCGTGGCGTACTGCGGTTGTTCCTGTGGCAGCACCCTTACGCCATAGGTGAGTTCACCCGGCGGGACAGTGGTGTCCCGGGGCGGTCGGACCACCAGCTCCACCTGCCCGCCCGTGCCGGGGTTCAGGGACAGCGTCGCCGGCTCGACCACACTCCAGCCGGCGGCGGGGCCCAGGACCTCGAAACTGTAGGCCTCGACGACCTTTCCGCCGTTGCGGATTTCGAGCGGGATCCGGGCCTCCTCGCCGGGCAGCACCGAGGCGGGGGAGGCATCCAGAAGAGCGGAAGTGGTCATGAGGGGACGGTAGGGACCCGGGCCGGAGGGCTCCGCTCCCCTACGGACACACCCAGGGGCACGTTGCGTTGCCCGTTGAGCCGGCGTGGAGCGGCTGCTGATTGCCCGGGTGTTCACTGGACGACCGGTGAGGAAGTGCCTGGCACGACAGGCGCCGCTCTCGCATGGCGTGGGGGCGCGCCCAACAGGGGGATGCTGAACATGCGATACCAAGGAGAGAGCGGCGCGGAGCGTATCCGGGTGCGGCTGATGGCCCAGGACCCGATTTCGCGCGCCGGGCTTGCGGGGCAGTTGAGGAACTGTCCCCAACTCGAGCTGCTGGGTGAGGAGGAGTACGACGGGCCGGCCGTGGCCGTGGTGTCCGTGGACCGGATCGGGGAAACGGAGATGCAGACGTTACGCCGTTTCCAGCGAGGCGACGGATGCGGAACCGTGCTCGTGGCCACCGAGATCGATGATGCGGGGCTGGTTGCCGCCGCCGAATGCGGAGTGCTCGGTGTCGTACGGCGCGCCGAGGCGTCCACGGACCGGTTGGTGCAGGTCATCACGGCCGCGGCGAGCGGCGAGGGCAGCGTGCCTGCGGACCTGCTGGGGCGCCTGCTGGACCAGGTGGGGCGGCTGCAGCGGCAGGTGCTGGATCCGCGCGGCCTCGCGTTCACTGGGCTGGCACCTCGGGAGGTCGACGTGCTGCGGCTGATCGCGGAGGGCAGCGACACCGCGGAGATCGCGCGGACGCTCGCCTTCTCGGAGCGTACGGTCAAGAACATCCTCCATGACGTGACGACGCGGCTGCAGCTGCGCAACCGTTCGCACGCCGTGGCGTACGCGATGCGGCAGGGCTTCATCTGATCCGGCCCGAACCGGGCCCGCACGAAGGTGAGCCCCGGCCCGCCGGAGGCCGGGCCGGGCGCTGGACAGGCCCGGGGCCACCGCGGCCAGGCGCAAGCCGGGCAGCCTCCGCCGGACAGCGAGCCCCGGTGCTCCTCGCGACGGGGTCCGGTGGTCCGTGCGTGGTGAGCCCGGCAGAGCCCCGGAACGGGATCCGGCGCGCAGCCCTGCCGCAGTCGCCGCGAGCCGCCGGACACCGGCTCGTTCGCGCTGAGCCCGGACGCGCTGCCTCTTAGGGCAGTCGGGTCTACCCCGACCGGTGCCCCTTCCCGGGCTGCCTGCGGGATGCGCTTCGGGACAGGGTTGTTCTGAGGAGGGCTGTCAGGATGCTGTCGGCACCGTCCCGGGGGTGCGCCCGGGAGGCGCGGGGGAAACGTCCGGCGGACGCGTGTGCTTGAAGGTGTTTTCCGCTCCGTTCGGGGGCGGCGAGGGCTGGGTCTGCTGCTCGCCATGGTGCTCGTGAGTGCGACACCTGCCGCGGGCCCCGACGTCACGGCTGCCGACCCCCCGCCTGCGCGGGCCGTCGACGAACTCCCGCCCGACCCGGGCCGGATCGCCTACGTCGGAGACGGCCCCCATCGCAGCGTGGCCACGATCGGCCCGCGCGGCGCCCTGACGTCACTGCTGCCGCCCGGCGCGGCGGGCAACGACTGCCAGGCATCGGCACGCGGCGACGACATGGTCTGGGTCAGCGACCGCAGCGGCACGGGGGAGGGGTTGTTCCGGCGCACCGGCGACGGACCGGTGACCCCCGTTGTGCAACTGGACGGCGGGCGGCTGGCCGATCCCGTGCTGTCCCCGGACCGGCGTTGGATCGCCTTCGTGTCGTGGGAGAACGACGACGGCGAGGGCAGCCGCACGTCGGCCGACCGCTGCGACGACTCCCGAGGCCGGTTCGGCGGTGCGCAGCCCTCCGTGTGGGTCGTCCGTACGGACGGCACGGGGCTGCGCGAGGCCGTCAGGAACGCGGACTGGGCCGACTGGTCCCCGGACGGCACCGAGTTCGTCTTCACACGGGACGAGCGGGCCTACCGTACGACCTTGGCCGCGGGCGGAGCCGAGGTCCCGGTCTCGTACGGGCAGACTCCCGCGGCCAGGCCGGTCTGGGAGCCCGCGGTCGCGGGCGGCAGGGACCGGATCGCGTACGTCACCCGCACCGGCCAGGGTCAGCAGGCGCTCGCCACGGTCCCCGCGGCCGGCCGCGGCGAGACACCGGCCGACGTCCTGGCCGTCGGGGAGCTCTACCAGGACGCACGCCACGGCGCCGCGTGGAACCCCGACGGCAAGCAGCTGGTGTTCCTGTCCGGTGAGCCGTACCTCGTCGATGCCAGGGCCGAGGCCTGCGGCACCTGCCGGGGCACACCGTTGTTCGACCCCGACGACGTGGTGCTGTACGAGACCGAGAACGTCGGCTGGTACAGCCCGGCCGGGGGCCGGCCCGTCGTCCTGGTGTCCGGGAAGGATCCCGAGGACTTCAACATCGAGAGCCAACGGGCCGCCGTGCCGCTGGACCGGCTCGAACTGCGGGCCGCACAGGGCCAGGAGAGCGCCCTGTCCGACCCCGCGTACGCGCCGGACGGGCGCAGGATGGCCTTCGTACGGACCACTGGGCGGCCGGAAGCACCGGACACCGAGCGGATCCTCGTGGGGGACGAGCTCGGGCTGGCCCGGGCGGTGCCGCTCCGGTACGAGGGGATGGACGAGGGGGAACACCAGGAGCGGCCGGCCTGGTCCCCGGACGGCACCAAGCTGGCCTTCGCACGATCGGCGCCTCCCGACCCCGACGTCCCGGATCCGGCTGCGGAGATCGTGGTCGTGGACATCTCCGGGGGACCGCAGGACGCACGGCTGCTCCACGTGGTGCCGGAGCGGACGAGGCCCGGCTACGTGTGCTACTCGGACGACCGTGACCCGGCCTGGTCACCGGACGGCGGCAAGCTCGCCTTCTCACGGTGGAGTTACTGCCGGGCGAGGATCAACGCGGTTCCGGGGGAACCATTGAAGGCGGCGGCCCCGGGTGGCGCCAGGATTGCCGTCGACGACAGCAGCGGCGGTACGTCGGACGGCGGCGGGCCGCCCCTCGACGACGGGCCGTCTTCGGACGACGGCGCCGGAACCTCCGACGGTCCCGTCCGGCTCCAGGGCGACACGCGTGACCGCCACATCTGGACGGCCGAGGCGAAGCCGGGCGGCGTGCAGTTCGACGTGTCCGCCGCGCAGTGCGGCAGCCCCGACTGCCGCGTGGTCGACGTACGGCCCGCCTACCGGCCCGGCACCGGCAGCATCGCCTTCGTCCGCCAGACCGGCGTGCCCAGCGAGCCCGTCCTGCGTGCTGCACCCGTCTCGGGCTACGAAGGGCCGCGGATGGTGCTGGAGGTGGGCGACGACGGCACCCGCTGCCGGGGGCTCGTGCCCTTCGGCGACGCATGCCCCCTCGCCGTGCCCGAGCCCGACGGCGACGGGCCGGGCCACGACATGCCGGACAACCCCGCCTGGTCGCCCGACGGCCAACGGCTGGCCGTCGATGTGGTGGTGTCCGGCTGGGACTCGGTGACCGACCGCCGGATCCGGGTGGTCAACCCGGCCGACGGCCGGGGAGAGACGCTGCCCGGCAAGCTCTACAACGGGCAGCAGCAGCCCACCTGGAAGCCGAGCTCCGACCTGCGGGTCCACCTCACCACGAACGACTCGCCGCTGATGCTGGGCGACACCGGCACGGTCGTCCTCGTCGTGTGGAACCACGGCGTCGCCGACTCGCCCCGGACCAGGGCCCGCGTCGAGCTCCCGACCGGGCTGGACTTCGTCGCGCCGTCCGACCCCGAGGGGGCTTGCGCGGCCGATCCGGCCGACGCCAGGCAACTGGCGTGCGACGCGGGCGTGCTGAAGTCCGGCACCAAGGTGCGGATCGAGCTGCGTGTGAAGGGCGTGGCGCCGGGTGCACAGACGATCGCCGCGACCGCGGAAGGCGGGCTGACCGACCATCAGCCGCAGGACAACACCGACGAGCTGGTGGTCCAGGTCGTGGTCCCGGACCTGGCGGTCACCGCCACGGCCACCCCGCCGGTCATCAAGATCCGCGAGCGGTCGACCGTCGAGTTCACGGTCCGCAACACCGGCACCGCCACCGCCGCGAACGCCCGGCTCACGCTGACCGTCCCGCCCGGCCTCACCCTCGTGTCCGGCACGGAATGCCCGGCCGCAGGCTGCGACCTGGGCAGTATCGCTCCCGCAGCGGAGAAGAAAGTCACCCTCGTCTACACAGCCGGGAACGCCTTCTCGGGGACCATCGAGGGCAGGGTCACCGCGACCACGCGGGACATCAACCCCGACAACGACCGCGCGTCGGTGGACCTGACCGTCGTCGACCCCCGGATGCCCGACCCGGCGATCACCGTGACCGCGACGCCCTCCCGGGTACTGACCGGTGACCGGTCGACCGTCGTCTACACCGTACGGAACCTCGGCGACGCCCCCGCGAAGTCGGTGCTGCTGACGCCCGTACTGCCGAGCGGGCTGACCGTCGTCACCGCCACACCCGCCTGCCCCGCAACCGGCTGCGCCCTCGGGGACCTGGCGCCAGGAGCCACGGTGACCGTGACCCGGGTGGTGACCGCGAGCAACGCCCTGCGCGGGTCCGTCGCCGGCACGGTCACCACTCCCGGCCCCGACACCGACCCGGGGAACAACTCCGCCTCGGCGCCGCTGACCGTGGACGAGCGGCCGACGCCCCCGCGGCGCTCCGCGGACCCGTCCGTGTCGGTGACCGCCGGGCCGCGCACCGCGTACTCGGGCGGCCGGATCACCGCCGAGGTGACCGTACGCAATGGCGGGCCGGTCACCGCGACCGGGCTGACACTGAAGGTTGCCGTGCCGCCCGGGCTCCGGGTCGTGTCGGTGTCCCGGCCGCCGTGCCTGACCGCTGACGGCTGCGGGCTCGGGAACCTGGCGCCCGCTGCCTCCACCACCGTACGACTGCAGCTGACGGCGGATCGGGCGCTGACCGGGACGATCACGGCGACGGTCACGACAACTGGCTCGGACAGCAATCCCGCCAACAACACGGCGAGCGCACCGCTGACCGTGCGCCGACCCGTGCTGCAGCTCAGCCCCGAGCTGGGACCGCCCGGTGCGGTCACCCAGGCCCGCGGCAGTTCCTTCCCGCCCGGGGCCACGGTCCGACTGCGCTGGAGCGAGGGCGTGACGCCGGCGTCTGCGCCGGTGGTGGTCCGGGCGGACGGGACCTGCTCGGCCCCGGTGCTCGTCCTCGTACAGGACGCGCTGGGGCCGCGGGACCTGCGGGCGACGCACGATGCAGTGCCCGTGCCGCTGTTCCGCGAAGTGAAGGCCGAGTACCTGGTGGTACCCGGAGTGCTGCAGCCGTCCGACTTCCAGTGGCGCAGGTGACCGGACATGATCCATGAAGTGGACGAGGCACTGCGGGACCTGGTGCGGGGGGAGGCGCTGGGGGAGGGCGCGGACGTCGAGGTCGTCTTCGACGCGCCGACCAGGGAGTGGGCGGCCCGGCGCAACACTCCCACCGTGAACCTGTACCTGTACGACATCCGCGAGGACCTGCGGCGACGCTCTCGCGGACGGCAGAACATCTACGACGAGCAGGGCCGGGTCACGGCCCGGACCCTGCCGCCGCGCTACTTCAAACTCTCGTACCTGATCAGCGCGTGGACGCAGCGGCCGGAGGACGAACACCGGCTGCTGTCCGCCCTGTTGGCATGCTTCCTGCGGCATGACGCCCTGCCGGGCGGACGACTCGGGCCCGAGCTGACGGCGACGGGGCTGCCGGTGCCGGTGTCGATCGCGCTGCCACCGCCGGAGGACCGGGCCTTCGCAGACGTGTGGTCGGCGCTGGGAGGGGAGCTGAAGCCTTCACTCGATGTGGTGGTGAGCGCGCCGGTCACCACGGCACCGGTCTACCCGGCGGGGCCACCGGTGGAGGAGGGGCTGGCGGTCGACCTGTCGGACGTCCATGCGCCGACCACGCCCCCGGCGTCCGTGCCGGTCCCGGCGCCGCGTGGCCCGCGACGCACGCGCCGCCCGGGCGACCGGACGGGAGCCTGATGGAACATCTGCTGGGACGGCTCGGGATCGTCGAGGCGCGGGTACGCCGGGCCGTGCAGGCACGACGGGCCGTGGACCCGGAAGCGGACGACCCCTTCCGGGGCCTGTACCTGTCGGAGGACGCGGTCCTGCGGATCCTGGACGAACCGGCGGCCGTGCCATGGCCGGACGACCCGGTGGACGTGCCCGACCGGGAGGCCCCGGAGCGGGCTGCCGAGTCCTCCAGGCTGTCCGCACTCCAACGGAACTTCGGCCTGACGCCGCTGGACGTGGAACTGCTGCTGATCGCGCTGGCACCGGACCTCGACCGCCGGTTCGAGCAGTTGTACGGCTACCTCAACGACGACGTGACGCGCCGGCGCCCGACGACTGGGCTGGCCCTGGGCCTGTGCGGGGTGGCCGCGGTCTCGGCAGGGGCGCGGGCCCGGCTGGCGGCCGACGCACCGCTGGTGGAGCGTGGCCTGCTGCTCGTCGAGGAGCCGGAGCGCCCCTTCCTGGGCCGGTCGTTGCGCGTCCCGGACCGGGTCACCAGCCATCTGCTGGGTGATGACGCCATGGACCCGGTACTGGTGGACGTGATGCGCCCGGCGCGGGCCGAGGCCCTGCCCGAGGGTGTCCTGGGCGATCTGCCGAAGCGGCTGGCCGGGGCCGTACGGGACGGGATCTCCCCGGTGTATCTACGGGAGCCTGCGGGCGGCACCGCGCAGGAGTTGGCCGTCGACGCCTTGGCCGGGGCGGGGCGCACGGCGTTCGTCCTCGACCTGGCACGGCTGGCCCGGCAGACCGGCCCCGAGGCGCTGGTCAGGGCGGTCGGCCGGGAGGCCGCGCTGGCAGGGGCGGGCCTGATCGCGGCCCCGGTGGAGGCGTTGACGGAGCGGCTGGAGCTGCTGCGGGCCCTGGCCGGACTGCCCGTACCGGTGGTGCTGGCAGGCCAGGCGGGCTGGGACCCGCAGTGGTCGGACCGCACGCCCCTGCTGGTGGAGGTCGGGCGGCTGGGGGCCGCGTCGCGAGCGGCTCTGTGGCGGAAGGTGCTGGGTGACGGGAGCACGGGGGACGCCGTGGCGGCCTTCGTCCTCACCCCCGAGCAGATGCGGCGCGCGGCGTCGACGGCACGACAACAGGCGGTCCTGGCGGGCGGCCCGGCGGGCGAGGCGGAACTGCTCCACGGGGCACGGGCGCAGAACACCTCCGGTCTGGAACGGCTCGCCCGCCGGATCCAGCCGGCGGTGGGCTGGGACGACCTCGTACTCCCGCCGGGCGTACTGCGCCAGTTGCGGGAGCTGGCAGCACGGGCCAGGCACCGTGACCAGGTGCTGGGGGACTGGGCGATGCGGCCGGGCGGCGGGCGCGGGCGCGGGGTGATGGCGCTCTTCGCCGGGGACTCGGGCACCGGCAAGACGATGTCGGCGGAGGTCATCGCCGGGGCGCTGGGACTGGACCTGTACACGGTCGATCTGGCGACGGTCGTGGACAAGTACGTGGGGGAGACGGAGAAGAACCTGGAGCGGATCTTCACGGAGGCGGCCGGCGTCAACGGGGTGCTCCTCTTCGACGAGGCGGACGCGGTCTTCGGCAAGCGCTCAGAGGTGAAGGACGCGCACGACCGCTACGCCAATGTGGAGAGCGCGTATCTGCTGCAGCGGATGGAAACCTTCGACGGGCTGGCGGTGTTGGCGACGAACCTGCGGGCGAACCTGGACCAGGCGTTCACGCGCCGCTTGGACCTGGTGGTGGACTTCCCGCTGCCGGACGCGGAGCAGCGAGAGGCGCTGTGGGACCGCTGCCTGGGCACGGCGCTCCCGCGAGCGGACGACATCGACCTGGCCTTCTGCGGGAGGGCGTTCGAGCTGGCGGGTGGAGACATCCGCTCGGCGGCGGTCACGGCGGCCTACCTGGCGGCGGAGGCTGAGCGTCCGGTCTCGATGGCGGATCTGGTGGCAGCGGTGGCGAGGGAGTACCGGAAGCTGGGCCGGCTGTGCCTGGAGAGCGAGTTCGGGCCGTATGTGGGCCTTGTGCGGTAGCCGTCGACCGGTGCCGTCTGCCCGAAGGGGCAGTTGGCCGTGCCCCCACGGGACACCGGAGGCCTCTACCCGAGAGGCGCCGCACGGCGGATGGTGGCGGGTGAGCAAGGCGAACCGAGCCCTCACAGCGGCACCCGGGTCAGGGGGAGAGATGCAGGGACACGAACACGGCCACGAGCACGACACGGAGTGCGTGGCCGGTCCGCGGCCCAAGGCCGAGCAGGAGAACACGGGCGCCCCCGATGCCCTGCTGCTCAAGGCGGCAGCCGGCGGGCGGGCCGATGTGCTCGGCCCCGGCGGGATGCTGCGACTGCAACGCGCGCTCGGCAACAGCGGTGTCGGGGCGGCGGTGCAGCGCTCTTCCGTCCACGACGTGGTGAACTCCGGGGGCGGCCGGCCGCTCGATGCCGAGGTCCGTGCCGACATGGAGGCCCGGCTCGGGCACGACTTCGGCGACGTACGGGTTCACACGGACTCCGCCGCGCATGAATCGGCGAAATCGGTCAACGCCCATGCGTACACGGCGGGTTCGCACGTCGTCTTCCAGCGGGACGCGTACGATCCCGGCTCCGACCAGGGCCGTACGACTCTGGCGCATGAGCTGACGCATGTCGTGCAGCAGCGGTCGGGCCCGGTGGACGGCACGGAGACCGCCGGGGGCATCAAGGTCAGCGATCCGTCCGACCGGTTCGAGCGCGAGGCCGTGGCCAATGCCGAACGAGTGATGGCCGCCCCGGCTCCCGTGGTCCCCGCCGCCCCCGTGCAGCGGGAGGCCGAAGAGGGCCAGGAGGCTTCCGTCCAGGGCATGTTCGTGCAGCGCGCGGCGGCCGAGGAGGCCGAAGAGGACGAGGCCCCGGCGGAGTAGGGGTGAAGGCCACAGCGGACCGGGCCGCCGGGGACGAGCCCGCACGGGAGACCAAGGCGCCGCTGCGCCGGGCTCCGGACGGCGGGCCGGGCGCGGTCACCCGGCCCCGGGCACTGGACCCACGAGCGGTGCAGCGGCTGCAGGCCCGTGCGGGGAACGCCGCAGTGGCCCGCCTCGTGGCGAAGCCGCAGCCCGCACCCGTACAGCGGCTGGACTCCGGCTCCGCGCTGCCCGTGGCACCCACCGGCCTGACACCGGAGACGGACCCGCGCTTCCAGAAGGTCGCAGGGGACATCCGGGCCAAGAAGAACGCCCTGGCGGCCCATCCGAGTGCGTCGTCCCAGGTGAAGGCCGCCCAGGACGCGGCGAAGCCGCCCGGGGACGACAAGGAGGCGCAGGCCAAGGCAGCGCAGGCCGGGGAGATGGGCGCGGCGAAGCCCGGCACGTTCAACAAGGAGGCCTTCATCGCGGCCGTGTCCGCCGCGATCGCGGCGAAGGCGCCCAAGACCCTGGACGAGGCCGACACGTTCACCCGGTCGGGCAAGACGGACGAGATCAAGTCCCAGGTCTCCGGCCAGGTGAAGGCGGGCAAGGAGGGCTCGGCCAAGGACATCACCGAGAAGACCGCCAAGGCCCCCGACGAGTCGAAGGCCGTCGAGAAGCCCGTCACCCCGCTGCCGGGACAGCCGACACCGTCCACGCCCGCGCCCCCGGACCCCAAGGCGGCCGCGGTGGCCAAGGCCCCGCCCGAGCAGACCGACCTGAGTACGGGGCCCAAGGAGACCGACGCCATGATGGCGGAGGCCAAGGTCACCCCGGAGCAACTCGCGCACTCCAACGAGCCGCAGTTCAAGGAGGCGCTGGACGCGAAGAAGGCGACCGACGCGCACGCGGCGACGGCACCCGACCAGTTCCGGGCGGCGGAGCGGGTCCGGGTGGCCGCCGAGCAAGGCGGCGCGGCCGCAGCGGGCCCGGCCGGCATCCAGGCCATGACGACGGCGAAGGCGGGTGCCGCGCAGCAGGTCGCGGCGGGCCAGGGCACCGCGCAGTCCAAGGAGGAGCAGGAGCGGGCGCGCGTCGCGGCGGAGATCAGGGGGATCTTCGACACGTCGAAGAAGGAGGTCGAGGGCATCCTCGGCGCCCTCGACACCGAGGTCGAGACAGCGTTCGACAACGGGCAGAAGGCGGCGAAGGCCGCCTTCGACGCCGACCACCAGACCAAGATGAAGGCCTGGAAGGACGAGCGCTACTCGGGCATCACGGGGGCGGCCCGCTGGCTCGCCGACGCGGTGCTGGACCCGCCGCCGCGCGCCAACCAGATCTTCGCCGAGGCGCGACTGGTCTACGAGCGCGAGATGCGGGCGGTCATCTCGAACATCGCGGACCTGATCGGCAAGCGGCTGGCCGACGCGTCGAACGCGATCGCACGAGGCAAGCAGAAGATCGCCGACAAGGTCGCCGAACAGCCCAAGAACCTACGGCAGTTCGCGCAGCAGGCGGCGAACGACATCGGCGGGGAGTTCGAGCAGCTCGAGTCCTCGGTCTCGGAGAAGTCCCAGAGCCTGGTGCAGGACCTGGCGGACAAGTACGTCTCGGCGCGCAATGACCTCGACGAGGAGATCAAGAAGCTTCAGGAGGAGAACAAGGGCCTGCTGAGCAAGGCGAAGGACGCGATCGCGGAGACCGCCGCGACCGTTCTGAAGCTGAAGGACATGCTCCTCGGCGTCCTGGCCCGGGCCGCCGGTGCGATCGACAAGATCATTTCCAACCCGATCGGCTTCCTCGGTAACCTTCTCAACGCGGTCAAAGCGGGCGTGACGGGCTTCGCCGCGCGGATCGGTGAACACCTCAAGAACGGCCTCAAGCAGTGGCTGTTCGGCCAGCTCTCGGCGGGCGGCATCGAGATCCCGGAAACCTTCGACGCCAAGGGCATCATCAAGCTGATCCTCTCCATCCTGGGCCTGACCTGGTCCAACATCCGCGCCCGCATCGTGGCCCGGATCGGCGAGCGTGCGATGGGGGCCCTGGAGACCGGCTTCGAGATGGTCAAGGTCCTGGTGACGGAGGGCGTCGGCGGCCTCTGGAAGTGGATCGTCGAGAAGCTGTCCGACCTCAAGGACACGGTCATCGGCGCGATCAAGGACTTCGTGACCGAGAAGATCGTCACGGCGGGCATCACGTGGATCGTCTCCATGCTGAACCCGGCATCGGCGTTCGTGCGGGCCTGCAAGGCGATCTACGACGTGGTGATGTTCTTCGTGAACCGCGCGGCGCAGATCAAGAGCTTCGTCGACTCCGTCCTCGACTCCGTCGAAGGCATCGCGCGAGGCGGTGGCGGAGGCGTCCCGGCCCTGATCGAGCAGAGCCTGGCGAAGGCGGTCCCGGTGGTCCTGGACTTCCTGGCCAGCCTGCTGGGGCTGGGCGGCATCTCGGCGAAGATCAAGGAGATCCTGCAGAAGGTCCAGGCGCCTGTGATGAAGGCGGTCGACTGGGTCATCGACAAGATCGTCAGCGCGGGAAAGAGGATTCTGCGGTCCCTGAGGGGCGGGGGCGCGGACACCGAGCAGAGCAGGCAGGTCAAGGCGCTGGCCCGCAGCAGGCTGCAGCAGGCCTGGCCGACCGTCCACGACGAGGCCGGACTGCACCGGGTCGTGGCGGGCATCGCCGGCGACTTGCGGGGGCAGGGCCTGAAGAGGCTAGAGGTGGTCAAGCGAGGGGATGAGGGCTTCGAGGTCCTGGCCACGGCGAGTCCGACCAGCGGCGCGGGCAAGGTGACACTGAAGCAGCAGGCCACGGTCCGCTGCGAGGCGACCGTCACCTTCGAGGAGCCGCCCGCTATCGACGAGCGGTTCGGCTCGCAGGCCCTGAAGGACGGGAATGGCCGCGTCGTCATGCAGAACGGCAGCCCGGTCATGGTCCCCAACTCCCTCCCGGCGGCGATCGAGGGGCATGGAGGCACGACCAGGCGCGGTACTCAGATCGGTGGCCAGATCCTCCCCATGAAGCCGGGTGCGAAGGTCGCCAAGGTGGAGACGTGGAACACCCGGGACCCTGTCAAGGACTCCCACAAGAGCCATGCCGAGTACCAGTTCGCGACATGGCTGGAAAAGACGGTGAAGCGGGGCTCGAAGGTGACCGAGCTCAGCCTGCGGGTCGTCGGTAAGGGGCCCTGCCCGGGCTGCACGGGCACCCTGAACGAGCTGCTGGCCCGGCTCGGTGGCGGTGGCGCAGTCGCCGCCTCGATCAGCTACGACGCCAAGGAGCACAAGGGCTGGGAGGGGACTGGAACCAACGCCGCGGAGACCCTGCTCGGTGGGCAGTGGGAAGTGAACGGCAAGAAGCTGGCCGCCAAGCTGGAGTAGCCGCTTGCCCGAAGGGGCACCCCGGGATTCCCCCAGGGCCGTACGACAGGTCATGACCTTGAAGGCGCACGCGGCGCACGCTTGGGGCGACCGTTACGTCCCAGGGGAGGGCCAGGATGCCGTCGTACCTGTCACCAGGCGTCTACGTCGAAGAGGTCGAGGCCGGCTCGCGCCCGATCGAAGGCGTCGGGACCGCCGTGGCCGCCTTCGTCGGGCTGGCGGCCGAGGGGCCGTACAACACGCCGACCCTGGTGACGAACTGGAGCCAGTTCACCTCCACCTTCGGGGACTTCCTGGAGGGGTCGTACCTTGCCCATGCCGTCTACGGCTACTTCCTCAACGGGGGCGGGACCTGTTACGTCGTACGGATCGGCGGGGACGCCGCGCCTGCCGCCCAGGAGTCGCGGCCCGCGGCCGCTGCCGGGAAGCGGGGGAAGGCAGGGTCGCTGCCCGCGGGGCCGCGCAGTGCGCTCGGGGGGTTTCAGGTCGCCGCCCTGGAGGGGACGGGCGAGGGGATCGCTGTCGAGGTGGCCGATGCCAAGGGGGACTCCCCCGGCGAGGACGCCTTCACGCTGAACGTGAAGCGGGGGGACCGGGTCGAGGAGACCTGGGAGGTCTCCGCCAAGCGGAGCCAGCGCAACTACGTGGTGACGGTGGTACGGGACAAGTCACGGCTGATCACCGTGGAGGACGCCGGTCCCGCGCAGGCGCTGGACCGGCCCGAGAACCAGACGGTGGGTCTCGCCCCGGCGCCCGCGCCCGCCGCTCCGGCCGCCGTTCCGGCGGTCCTCAGCCCGTCCGACTACGTCGGCAGCACCGACGAACGCACCGGGTTCGGCGGCCTGGAGACCATCGACGAGATCACGATGCTGGCCGTGCCGGACCTGATGAGCGCCTACCAGCAGGGCGCGCTGGATGCCGAGGGCGTCAAGGCCGTCCAGCTGGCGATGATCGCGCACTGTGAACTGATGGGGAACCGCGTGGCGATCCTCGACCCGCTGCCGGACCTCTCGCCGCAGCGGGTCAAGGACTGGCGGATGACGGGCGCCGGATACGACTCCAAGTACGCGGCCCTGTACTACCCCTGGGTGAAGGTGGCCGACCCCACGGCCCCGAACCAGACGAAGTTCGTCCCGCCGAGCGGGGCCATGGCGGGCGTATGGGCCAGGAACGACGAGAGCCGCGGCGTGCACAAGGCCCCGGCCAACGAGGTCGTGCGAGGAGCCGTGGACCTGGCGGTCCATCTGACCAAGGCCGAGCAGGATCTGCTCAATCCGATCGGTGTGAACTGCATCCGCAGCTTCCCGGGACGCGGAGTCCGGGTGTGGGGCGCGCGGACCCTGTCGTCCGACCCGGCCTGGCGCTACCTCAACGTCCGGCGGCTGTTCAACTACATCGAGGAGTCGATCCTCATCGGCACCCAGTGGGTGGTCTTCGAACCGAACGACGACGCCCTGTGGGCCCGTGTCCGGCGGACCATCTCGGCCTTCCTGGTCAACGAGTGGCGCAGGGGCGCCCTGTTCGGGCTGACGCCCGACGAGGCCTTCTACGTGAAGTGCGACCGCGAGACGAACCCGGCCGAGGGGATCGACGCCGGTCAGGTGGTCTGCGAGATCGGGATCGCGCCCGTGAAGCCGGCCGAGTTCGTGATCTTCCGGCTGGCCCAGTTCTCGGGCGGCACCAGCCTCGTCAACGAGTAGAGCAGCCAAGCAGAGCATGAGCAGGTAAGGGGCGGATGGCATGGCACTGCCGGACATGGACACCTCGGTCGGTCACTCCTTCGGGCTGGAGATCGACGGGGTCGTCATCAAGCAGATCAACGAGGTGACGGGCCTGAAGATGGAGCAGGACGTCATCGAGCTGAAGCAGAACACGGCTGACGGCAAGTACGTCATCAAGAAGCTGCCGGGCCGGCCGAAGGCGGGCGAGGTCACGCTGACGCGCGGTCTGACCGCGGACAACAACTTCGAGAAATGGATCAAGGACGCCCGGTTCGGGAAGATGGGCACGGCCCGCAAGGGCGGCGCGATCATCGTCTTCGACTACGAAGGCCAGGCGATCAAGCGCTACACCCTGGTGAACGCCTGGCCCAAGAGCCTGGAGATCAGCTCGCTGAAGGCGGGCGACACCAGTGTCCTGACCGAGAAGCTCGTCATCACGTACGAGCAGATGGACGTGGCGTGATCGCCTGATGCGACGGAAGATTGCGCCGACGGCGGCCGCCGGGGAGAAGGCCGAGGCGGCGGTCGAAACGGTCGAGGCGGCCGAGGCGGTCCAGGCCCCGGCTGGGGGCGGAGCCGACTCGATGCGGACCGAGTTCAGCTTCGAACTGCCCCGCGGATACGTCGACGAGGCAGGGCGGGTGCACCGCAGCGGGGTGATGCGGCTCGCCACTGCGCGCGACGAACTCGTACCGCTTCGGGACGACAGGGTGCGCGAGAACCCTGCGTATCTGTCGGTGGTGCTGATAGGGCGGGTGGTGGAGCGGATCGGCTCGGTGACGAATATCCACGCGGGTGTCATCGAGGACCTGTTCGCCTCGGACCTGGCGTTCCTGCAGGACTTCTATCGGCGGATCAACGCCGAGGGGCATACCCGGGCGCAGGTGACGTGCCCGTCGTGTGACACGGCCTTCGCGGTCGACCTTGCGGGTGGTGGGCGCCTGGGGGAATCGTGATGTACGCGACGGAGCAGCTGTACGACGAAGTCGCGTACATCGCCTACCACTTCCACTGGCCGATGGATGTGATCCTCGACCTGGAACACCTTGAGCGGCGCCGGTACGTCGACCAGATTGCGCGGCTGAACCGGCTGGCCGGGGGGCGGTGAGCGGTGGTGTTCGACGCGCTGCGGAGCTGGTTCAAGGGAAGCGCCCCCGCGCCTTCGGCCGACCCGGGGCCGGCCACGGCGCCGGCCGCCGTGCCGCCTCGCGAGGACGATGGCGGCTGGCGTGAACTACCGGTGCAGCGGCTGACGTTCGGTGCGCCGGAGCTGGTGAGCGCCTCGAAGGGATTCGGCGACTCGCTGGCCTCCTGGCGCAATCCTTCGCTGCAGCGCCGACTGGCGCATGCGGTGAGCGCGGATGCGCCGGCGGGGGTCGTCGGTGGAGTGCTGGAGCCGCGTCCACGCCCTGCGTCCGTGCAGAGGTGGGAGTCGTCGGGGGCGGGAGAGGTGCCGCCGCACGGCCGGCCGCTGGGGCAGGCGGCCGGCGACGAGGTGGTTGCGGCCACCCGGCCGGTCGAGCCGGACCGACCGGTTCCGTCGGTCGAAACGGCCCTTCCTGGGACCGTCACGGAGGCGGTCGCCCCTGTGACACCGGTGGCTCCTGTGGTGGTTCCGCTCGCGCCGCAGCAGTCGCTCATCGTGGCCCGGGCGGTGGAGCTGCCGCTGCGGACGCTTCCGGTCAGGGCGTTGCCGGCGGTTGCGGCGGTGACGGCCGTGCGTGAGGCGGTGCCCGTCCAGCGGGTGGAAGAGGGACCGCAGCCCGACCTGGGACCCGAGCCGATGGCGGCTTCCGCGGATGCGGAGCACCCCCTGTTGGGGGAACGGCCCGCCTACGAGACCGGGCCCGCCGACGCTCTCGCTCCGGTCGCGCCCGCTGCGGTGCAGCGGGTGCAGGACGTTGCCGTTTCCGGGGGAGAGGAGCGGCCGTTGCCGGCGCAGCATCCCGTCCTGCCGGTCATCGCCCCAGCTCTCCCGAGCCCCCCGCGGAGCGGGCAGCACCGTCACGTCCCGCACGTCCCGGAAGGACCGTCGGTCGAGCCGGAACGGGCTCCGGCTCCTGTGCAGCATGTGCAGAGGGTGGCTGACGACCCACCGGGTTACCCCCGGCGCGAGGAGCGGCCGAGCACGCCCTCGCCTCCCATGGACCCGCTGGATCCGCCGGATGCGAGGCCTGATCCTCAGCCGGAACTCCGGACGGACGAGGGGGCCGATGCCGATCCGCTGGCGCCGACGGAGGAGCGGCCCCTGATCGGGGAGCAGCCGATGTCCTCCGTGGACGCACGGCCCCCGGCGGCCCCCGAAGCCCCGGAGCCGTCGGTACCTCCGGCGCCCGCGCCGCTGTCCCCGCACCTGCCGATGGGGCGGCACGTCCGCCACGACGGGCCCGCGGTACAGCGCTTGACGGAGGAGATCCCGGCCACGGTTGCCGAACCGCCGGCGGAGCGCCCGCTGGTGGGGGAGCAGCCGCTCAGCCCTGCGGGCGCTCCATCACCGGGGATGCCGGAGCACGCTCCGGCCCCGCGGGTCGGACTGGGGGGCCCGCTGCCGTCCGTGCCGGGACCCGCGCCCGTGCAGCGACAGGAGCTGCAGTCTCCTGTCCCACCGGGCGCCGCCCCCGCGCCTCGGCGGCTGGGACTCGGGGCGCCGCTGCCCGCCGTCCCCGCACCTGCGCCCGTACCCGCACCCGCGCCCGCACACGTATCGGCTCCGCCTCCGGCCCTCGAGTCGGCGGTGCCCGTGTCCGCCCGACCGGAGGCCCTGCCCGCGGCCGTGCAGGAACCGACCGCGGTACCCGTTCCCGTTCAGCGCCAAGAGGAGCCGCTGACCGTCGTACGGGCCACCCCGCTTCAACGGGCCGTGGAGGAGCCACCCCTGGTACCGGAGCCGGGGCCGGGCACCGTGGCCGGGCTCGTGGGGGAGCGCGGACTTGAGCTGCAGTCCGCACCCGTGCCCGGGCCTGACGCCGAGGTCTCGAGCCCGGAACCACCGCCCGCGCCACCTGCGGCCGTGCCGGTGAGCTGGGTACCTTCGCCCGCCTCTCCGGCACCCGTGCAGCGATCCGTGCGGGCGGAGCCGGTAGTGCCGAGCCGCATCGGGGCGAGCTGGGCACCGCCTCTGGGCGTACCCCCCACTGCCACGCCGCTGTCCTGGGCACCGTTGCCCCCGACCGCGCCTCTGCCCGTTCAGCGATCCGCGGCGCCCGATTCACCCGCGTCCGTGCCCTGGGAGCTCGGGCCCGTACCCGCTTCCGTGCCTCTGCAGCGCGTCCCGCTGCCCGAACCACCGCCCGCGTCGCCCGCGGCCGTGCCGGTGTCATGGGCGCCCGCGCCCGCTCCCGTACAGCGAGCGCCCGAGCCGGCCCCGGCACCCGAGCCGGCACCGCAGCCGGAACCGGCGTCGGCACCTGAGCCGCCCCCACCGCCACAGCCACCCCCTGCCCAGGCAGGGCAACAGGCTGCCTCCCCGGCCGCCCCCGCCGCTCCCGGCGGCGGTGAGTCCACCGACGAGCTCGTCCGGCGGCTCGTAGGGCCCCTGAGCCGACTTCTCCGCGCCGAGCTGCGGCTCGACCGGGAGCGGGCCGGCGTACGACTCGACCCCCGTCACTGATTCGACCCCCGCCACTGAACGTCACCGAAAGTCCTGAAGGGAAGACATGGCTCAGAACCAGCAGCCGGACCCGGCCGTGAGCGTGTGCTTCACGGTCGAGATCGACAACATCAACCTCGGGGCGTTCAACAGCTGTGAGGGCCTCGGCTGCGAAGTGGTCATGGAGCAACGCGAGGAAGGCGGCAACAACTTATACGTCTGGCAGCTGCCGTCCCGGATCAAGTACTCCAACATCAAGCTGAGCCGGCCCGTCACCAAGGACACCGAAAAGGTCACCGCCTGGCTGTCCGGCATGATCAACGGCGGTGCC
Source organism: Streptomyces sp. NPDC006208 (assembly GCF_040613775.1). Classification (NCBI taxonomy): domain Bacteria; kingdom Bacillati; phylum Actinomycetota; class Actinomycetes; order Kitasatosporales; family Streptomycetaceae; genus Streptomyces; species Streptomyces sp. NPDC006208. The sequence continues at coordinate 168,694 of NZ_JBEXSW010000012.1, forward strand.
CGGAAGACCGCGCACATCAGCGCGATGACCGTCGAGGGCACGGTCGTGGCGCGCTGGAGTCTGATGGACGTGGTCCCGGTGCGCTGGACCGGGCCGTCCCTCAGCCCGGAGAACGTCAAGGTGGCCACCGAGACCCTGGAGATCGCCCACCACGGCTTTCTCCACGCGGGGAGTTGAGGCACATGGCCGGCCGACCTGTCGCGTTCATCGCCTCCGCGTCCCCGCCCGGCCCCGCCGATCCGAAGGGGAGCAGCGGCTCCCGTCCCAAGCTCGAACGGGCCTATCTGGAGTTGCGCCAGCCCCCGGCCGACGGCGGGACGACGACACCCGGCCCGCGCATGGGACAGATCGACTTCCAGTTCAACCCGAAGGAACTCACCCTCGCCAAGACCGCCAAGTGGGAGCGGAAGACCGCCAAGGGCGCCAAGAAGGCCGGGCCCGCGGAGTTCAAGGGCGCGGGGCCGTCCAAGCTCACCCTGGAGATGTTCTTCGACGCCACCGGCAAGCAGGACGACAGCGTGGTGGCGGCCGTCGAGTCGCTGCTGTCCTGCTGTGTGCCCACCGATCAGACCCACCAGAAGCAGCAGGGCGTGCCGCCGTGGGTGATCTTCCACTGGGGCGGGCTCACCGGTTTCGTCGGGTACGTCAGCCAAGTGCAGGCCAAGTACACCCTGTTCACGCCTGGCGGCCTGCCCGTCCGGGCGACCTGCCAGGTGACCCTGGAGGAGATCAGCGGGCCCGTGCCGGGCCAGAACCCCACCTCGGGCGCGCTCGCCGCCCGCCGGGTGCACCGGGTGGTGTCCGGGGACACGCTCGCGCTGCTGGCCTGGCGGGAGTACGGGGATCCGGCCGCCTGGCGCGACATCGCCGAGGCCAACGGCATCGACGATCCGATGCGCCTGTCGCCCGGGACGGAGCTGCTGCTGCCCGCCGCCGAGGAGATCGGGGTCCCGCATGGCCGGTGAGAGCTTCGCCAACACCCTTGCCGTCGAGGTGAACGGACAGCCGCTGCCCGCGCCCGTCGCCGAACTGATCGTCTCCGCCTACGTCGACGACTCCACCCAGCTGCCCGATCTGTTCGTCGTGCGTTTCCGCGACCCCCACCACCTGGTGCTGCCCAAGACGGGCATCACCATCGGCACGCCGATGAAGCTGTACGCGCGCGCCGGGGACGATCCGCAGCGCGAACTCCTGGTGTCCGGCGAGGTCACGGCCGTCGAGATCGACCTCGACGCCACCGGCACCTTCACCGTGGTCCGCGGGCTCGACCATGCGCACCGGTTCTTCCGGGGCCGCCGCGTCGCCGGGTACCGGCAGATGACCGCCTCCGACATCGCCGTGCAGGTGGCCAAGAGGACCGGGCTGCCCGTCGGCAGGGTCGACTCCACGACCACGGTGTACGAGCACCTGGCCCAGCCGGGCATCACCGACTGGGAGTTCCTGCACCGGCTGGCGGATCTCGCGGGTGCCGAAGTCGCCGTCGTCGACGGGAAGTTCACCTTCCGGGATCCGGCGAGGGCCGAGACGGCGCCCGCCACCTCCACCCGGCCACAGGCCAGCCCCTACGTGCTCGAGTTCGGGCGGAACCTGCTGCGCTGCCATGCCGCGGTCACCGCCAGCGACCAGGTCCAGCAGGTCGAGGTGCGCGGCTGGGACGTGCAGGCCAAGGCCGCCGTCGTCGGCCGGGCTCCCGCCGACCGCAGCGAACGGCTCCAACTCGGGCTCACCCCGGGCCAGGCCGCCGGTCCCTTCGGCATGGCCGTCTTCCTGGCCACGGACACCCCGCACGGCACGCAGGCCGAGGCCGACCAGGCCGCGAAGGCACTCGCCGCCGACCTCGCCGCCACGTTCGCGGAGCTCGACGCGGTCGCCATGGGCATTCCGCAGCTGCGCGCCGGGACGGCGGTCACTCTCGCCAACGTCGGGGCCCCCTTCGAGGGGAAGTACACGATCTCCGGCAGTCGGCACGTCTTCGATCCGGACACCGGCTACCAGACATGGATCACGGTGGGCGGCCGCTCCAACCGCTCGCTGTACGGGCTGGCTTCGGGCGCGGGCGGCGGACTCCCCCAGGACCGAATCGGCGGGCTCGTCAACGCGACGGTGACCGACACCCGGGACCCCGAGGGCCGGGGCCGGGTGAAGCTGGCCTTCCCCTGGCTGGACGGGGAGTACGTCAGCGACTGGGCCAGGACCGCGGACCTCGGCGGCAAGGGAGGCGGAGGCATCTTCGGTCCGGAGGTCGGCGACGAAGTGCTGGTCGGCTTCGAACAGGGCCGGGTGGACCGTCCCTATGTTCTCGGCGGGCTCTACAACGGCCAGGACAAGCCGTCAGAGCACGACTGTCCGCTTGTCGACTCCACGAGCGGGGCCACCAACCGCCGTTCCCTGGTGACCCGTTCCGGCAACCGGCTGGAGCTGCTGGACGCCGCGAACGGGCCCAAGGGCGTACGCCTGGCAACCGGCGACGGCAAACTCACCCTGCATCTCGACCAGAAGGCCACCTCCGTCACCGTGCACAGCGACGGCAAGGTCGAGATCACAGCCAAGGAGAAGGTCACCGTCAAGGCCGAGCAGGGCATCAGCATGGACGCCGGCACGGGAAAGCTCGAACTGTCCGGTCAGTCCGTCCAGGTCAAGGCCCAGACCGGGGTCGACGTCGACGGCGGTGCGGGCGCGGTGAAGCTGCAGACCAACGGCCAGGTCGAGGTCAAGGGCACCACCGTCGGGGTCGACGGGAAGGTGCGCACCGAGATCAAGGGCGGTGCCAGCTGCTCGATCAGCGCCGCCCTCGTCCGCATCAACTAGCCGTGTCGACCAGCCGTGACAACCAACCGAATCAACCCAACGAATCAACCAGCCTGAGGAGTCGTACGAGATGCCGCCTGCCGCACGCGTCGGTGACCCCACCGGGCACCCGGGGGTGATCGGGCCGCCCGGGGTGCCCACCGTGCTCATCGCGGGGATGCCCGCCGCCGTCGTCTCGACCCCCCACATCTGCTCGTTCCCGCCCCCGGCCGTGCACCCTCCGTCCGCGATCGCCCCGCCCGGCTGCCCCACCGTTCTCATCGGCGGCATGCCGGCCGCGCGCGTAGGCGACCTGGCCGCGTGCGGGGCGCCGATCGTCATGGGCGCGGTCACCGTGCTGATCGGGGGCTGAGGGCTGTGGGGGAGCAGTTCATCGGCTCCGGCTGGGCCTTTCCGGTACGGACCGACGCGACCGGGGCCGTGGCCCTGGTCGGCGGGGACCGGGAGATCGAGGAGAGCATGCGACTGATCCTCGGCACCGCGCCCGGCGAGCGGCCCATGCGCCCGGAGTTCGGGTGCGCGATCCACGACCACGTCTTCGCGCCCGCCGACGCGGCCACCGCCGCACACCTCGCGTACGAGGTGCGGCTGTCGCTGGAGCGCTGGGAGCCGCGGATCGATCTGGTCGACGTCAACGTCACCTTCGACGCGCAGGACGAGGGCACCCTCTACATCGACATCCGGTACGCGCCCCGGGGCACGAACGACCCCCGGAACCTGGTGTTTCCGTTCTATGTGATCCCCGCACACGAGAACAGCTCCGCGGAGGCGGGTGACCGGTGAGCCTGCCCGAACCCCATCTCGATGACCGGCGCTTCCAGGACCTCGTCGACGAGGCCAAGCGGATGGTGCAGCAGCGCTGCCCCGAGTGGAGCGACCACAACGTCTCCGACCCCGGCGTCACGCTGATCGAGGCCTTCGCACACATGACCGATCAGCTGATCTATCGGCTGAACCGGGTCCCGGACAAGAACCACCTGGCGTTCCTCGACCTGATCGGGCTCGCCCTGCACCCGCCCACGGCGGCCCGTACCGACGTCACCTTCTGGCTCTCGGCGCCGCAGGACCAGACCGTGCAGGTGCGGGAGGGGACCGAAGTCGCCACGCACCGCACCGAGACGGAGGAGGCGGTGGTCTTCTCGACGGTCCGGGAACTGGTCGTCGTCCCCGTGGAGTTGACCGCCCTCGCCGTCGTCACCGGAGAATCGGGCTCCGTGGCCGCCGACCAAGGGCCCGAGCTGGCCGGAGGCCACGGAGTGCCCTGCTTCTCCGCCGTGCCGCGCCCCGGCGACGCCGTGCTCTTCGGCCTCTCCCGGGCCGCGCCCTCCTGTGTGGTGGCGTTGCGGCTGGACTTCCCGGTAGCCGGCCACGGCATCGACCCCGAACACCCGCCGCTGGCCTGGGAGGCGTGGACGGCCGAGGGCTGGACCTCCTGCGAGGTCGACCGCGACAGCACGGGCGGCTTCAACCGGCCGGGCGACGTACTGGTCCAGCTGCCAGCCGGGCACCTGGCCTCTGTGGAGGCCCGGCAGCGGGCAGGCTGGCTGCGGTGCGTGGTGCAGGCCCCCGTCGAGGGGCAGCGTACGTACTCGGCGACCCCGGAGCTGCTGTCCGCCGAGGCGTTCACCATCGGCGGGACCGCCCCGGCCGTGCACGCCGAGCGGGCCGGTGAGGAAATCCTCGGGGTTTCCGAAGGCGTGCCCGCCCAGTCGTTCACGCTGGATCGGGCTCCCGTGGTGGCGGGCGGCCCGCCGTTCGTCATGGAGACCGCGGCCCCCGGAGGCGATTGGACGGAGTGGACCGAGGTCGAGCACTTCGGCGAATCCGGCCCCCTGGACCGGCACATACGACTGGACCGAAGCACCGGTGAGGTGAGCTTCGGCCCGGCGGTACGGCAGGCCGACGGCACCCTCAGCCACTACGGGGCCGTTCCTGCCAAGGGCGTCCCGGTGCGGGTCCGTTCGTATCTCGCGGGCGGCGGTCGGCGCGGCAATGTGGCACGCCGCGCCCTCGCCGTGCTGCGCAGCTCGATCCCGTACATCGCACGGGTGGAGAACCGGCGGGCGGCGAGCGGCGGGGTCGACGGCGAGGACGTGGCGAACGCCCGGTTGCGCGGTGCATCGGCGCTGCGCACCCGGGAGCGGGCCGTGACGGCCGACGACTACGAGTACCTGACCAGGCAGACGGCCCCCGAGATTGCCCGGGTACGGTGCGTGGACGCGGGCGCGGGCGGGGTACGGGTGCTGCTGATCCCGGCTGCCGAGGACGACGGCGAAGGACGCCTGGAGTTCGGGCAGATGGCCTGCCCGGAGCAGCTCCTGGCCCGGGTCGCGGCGTATCTGGACGCGCGGCGCATGCTGGGCGCACGGCTCGTCGTCGAGCCGCCGTACTACCAGGGCGTGACGGTGGTCGCGGTACTCCAGGCAGCGGCCGGCGTCCCGGCCGCCAGGGTGCAGCGGGCCGCGCTCGCCGCCCTGTACCGCCGTCTGAACCCGCTCACCGGCGGGCCGGACGGGAACGGCTGGCCGTTCGGGCGGACCGTGCACAGCGGGGAGGTCTTCGCGGTGCTCCAGCAGGTCGCCGGGGTGGAGGCGGTGGAGAGCGTACGGCTGTTCCCCGCGGACCTTCAGACCCGCCGGCGCGGCGAACCGGCGGAGCGGATCACGCTGGACGCGGGCTCGCTGGTCTTCAGCTACGACCACCAGGTGCGGGTGGTGTGACACGAGTGGAGGTGACGGGTGATGACTGAGCGCCGGATCGTGCCGGGGCTGCGGACCAGGCATCCGCTGGGAGCCCAGTTGCCGGGCGTGTACGCGGACGACGACCTCGTCCAACGGCTCACGGATGCTCTCGACGAGGTCCTGGCGCCCGTGCTGGGCGTGCTCGACAGCCTTCCCGCGTACTTCGACCCGCGCCTGGCCCCCGACGACTTCCTGGCGCTGCTCGCGGCCTGGGTGGGCGCGGAGGGCGAGGTGCGCGGAGCGGTGCCCGGGCACGCCACCCGGGGCACCGCCAAGGGACTCGCGGAGCAGATCCGCCAGGTGTTCGGGGTCACCCCGCAGATCGAGGAAAGCGGCGGCACGGTGTGGTCGGCCACCGCGCTGACCCCGCTCCCCGGTGCATCGCGGCCGCACCTGACCGTGCGGCTGCGGGTCCCTGACGTGGAGTCGGTGGACAAGGCGGCCGTGTCGGCACTCGTGGCCCGCAACCGGCCGGTGCACCTGCCGTTCACCGTCGAGGTGGTCGCGGAGCCGTAGCGAGGCGTACGCCCAGCGCGCGCCACCCGGCTCGCGGCCCCGAATGACCAGGGGCGCATGGAACACCCAGGGAAGCATGCATGTTGCACGCCCAAGCTCATATGGGGTAATCAGTTACTCCGCCGGTGCGGAGAGTGAGCACCATCCTTGACCTCCTGTCGGGGGAGGAGGCCCTTATGCACGAAACGGTGTGCGAGCGTCTGGTGCCGGGGCTCGCTCGAGGGACGGCACCGCTGACGCTGCTCGTCGCTCCAGCCGGGTACGGCAAGACCACCCTGCTCACGCGGACCGCGGACGCCTTCCCCGGGAAGGTGCTGCACTGGCGGCCGTGCCGCGACACTCTCGGGGTGCCTTCGCTGCTCGCCAGTCTGGGAAAGCAGTTGGAGCTTCCCGACCCGGTGTCAGTGGAGTTCGTCCTGCTGGCGGTCGAGCGCCGCGCGGATCCGGTCCTGCTGCTCGTCGACGGGGTCCACCACGTGCACGGCAGCCCTGCCGAGGCATCACTGGAGGAACTGGCCGTGCTGGCGCCGCGGAACCTGCGGCTGATCCTGGCCGGCCGTCGGATGCCCGCGCTGAACCTCACCCGGCTGGAACTGGCCGACACCGCCGTGCTGCGCGCCCGTGAACTGCGGCTGGGCGAAAGCGAGATCGCCTCCGTCTTCCCCGACGCCCCGGAGGTCACGCGGAAGCTCGCCGAACTCACCCAGGGCTGGCCCGGTGTCCTCAGCCTCAGCAGGCAGGCGGTGCTCACGGGCCGCGACCCGCTGGAGTCCGCCGCCCTGCGCACCTATCTGGACCGGGAAGTGCTGGAGGCGTTACCGCCCCGGCTGGTGCGTGCGATGGAACGGGGACCCGATGACCCCGGCGGCCACGACGGGGCCGACGCGCCGGAACTCGCCGAGGAGTACGGCCTGGAGACCGAAGTGCCGCTGCTGCGGGCGCACCTGGCCAGGCGCTGCGCACGGCCGGACCGGCACACGGGCACCCTGCACCGCACCGACGGGGCCCCGTCCGCGTCGCTGTCTCTGCGCTGCTTCCAACGGTACGAGGCCACACTGGCGGGGCGTCCGCTGGACTGGAGCCGCACCCGGCCGCGAGTACGGGCGCTGGCCCGGCTGCTGTCCGTCCACGCGGGGCGGCCCGTCCACCGGGAGGAGCTGATGGCCGCCCTGTGGCCGGAGAGCCCGGCCCATACGGCGGGACGCGGACTGCAGGTCGCGGTCTCGGCCCTGCGGACCGTCCTGGAACCGGGCACCGGACGGGGGAGGGCCCAGGTGCTGGTGCGGTCGGGCGAGGCGTACATGCTGGTGCTGGACCCCGGGGCCAGCTGCGACGTACAGGCCTTCGAGGCCGCGGCCAGGGAGGGCCTGCGGGCGGCAGCGCGCGGGGAGGCGGATCGGGCGGCGGGGGCGCTGGGGCGGGCCCTGCGGCTCTACACCGGGGAGTTGCTGCCGGAGGACGGCCCGGCGGAGTGGGTGGTGCCGATCCGTGAGCAGTATCGCAACCAGGCGGTGCGGGCGGCCCACGCGCTGGCCGAAGTGGAACTCGGCCGGAACCGCGCGGCGGCCGCGGTGGCGGCCGCCGCGCACGCGCTGTCCCTGGACCCGTTCCAGGACGCGGTGTGGCGGTTGCTGATCGCGGCCCACAGGCAGGCCGGTGACCCGGTGGCGGCCCGGCACGCGGAGCGCCGGCACGCGCAGATGCTGCATACCCTGGGTGTCGTCTGAGGCACCCGGCTCAGCGCCGTCTGAAGAACTCGACCTCGGCGAAGGCGAGATACCGGTCGGCCCCGCCCCCGTACACGCCCTGGACCGTGAGCCGGACCCGGACGGCATCGCTGACGGCGAGGTGGAAGCGCTGCCCTCCCGGCACGTCGGCCAGTTGGACGGTCTTGACGGTCGTCCGGCCGTCCTTCGAGGTGACGGTTATCAGCAGACTGCTGGGCCGCGCCTGGGTGAGGAACTTCTCGGCAGTAGGAGAGCTGCCGGGATGGACGACGAGATCGAGCAGGCGAACGGGGTCGGCGAACGCGGCCTCCAGATACTCCCCTTTGAAGGCTCCGGGCAGCGCGGGCGTCCAATACTTGTCCGTGGTCCCGTCCACGGCAAGGGTGGCCGGGTGCTGTTTCCCTGCACTCGACGCCGTCACGTTCACGGCATGCATCTGCTCGGTCTTGGACGTCCGGTCCCTTACGGCCTCCAGCATTCGACCGGCCTCGCCGCGGAAGGCGTACCCGACCGCCACGAGGACGCAAAGCACCAGCAGCGGCAGGACGAATCGTGGCCGCCGCCACTCCCGGCGCGGTGGCCGCTCCCCGGCGACGGGCTTCGGCCTGGGGCGGCGTGTGAACAGCCGCCGCCACCAGGGCGGCCGGGGTACGACAGGGGCGTCCGCGAGAGAGGCACCGCAACGTCGGCAGTAACGCCTCGTCGGCAGGTTTCCGCTGCCGCACTGGCCGCAGATGAGGTCCCCGGCCTGGGGCGGCGGTTCGGCGGCATCCCCGTGCCGCGACGGCGGCACCGGCCTGCCGGGCTCCTCGACATGAGGCTGAACGGCGCGCAGGGGCGGGGCGGTGGGCTTCGGCGGGATGGTCGGCCCGCTCGCCTGGGCTGCGGGTTCCTCCCGAGGCACGGCGACGTCCGGCCCTGTCGGGGTCGGGACTGCGGCATCCGGCTGAGCCGCGGCTGCCGGGGTGTTCGGCCGCGACCACTCGAGGAAGGCTCCGCAGGCGCCGCAGAACTGCTCCCCGGGATCACACCGATTCCCGCACACTGTGCAGTTGTCCACGGACCCCTCACCCCTTCCACCACCCATGCTGCGCCAGGCGGTGCCTCCGGCACACGCCTGCAAGGGCAACCACGGAAGCGCCCGTCGCTGCCCTTTAGGGCGCCGTACCGCGACCTGTGCCGGGGCGAGGACGTGCGGGAGGTGATGACGACCCGGAACGTGCGACAGCGCGGAGGCGTTGTCGTTGGCGAGCCGCTGCCGCTGCCGCTGCCGCTGCCGCTCAGCGTCGGCGACGCTTTCGGTCAAGCTGGGGCAATGGGGTGGCGGGGAGTCGGCCACTTGATACGCATCTCGTGGCGGCAGCGCCGGGTGACTCCGTGCGCGCGAGCGAGTACCGGATCGGCCACGTCCATGGTGGGCGGGACGCGTCGTACACCCTGAGCACCGACGCGGACAGGACGCGGCTGTCAGGTGTATCCACGGCGCCTCCGGGCGGATCAGAGAGGAGGGAGAGCGGCTGTCACCGCGGCCGGATCCCCGCCGACCGAGAGGAAGAGTGCTGTGGAGATCAAGGAAGGAATCCCCGTGGCGAAGCTGGCAGACCTGCCGGAAGGGGAGCTGCTGAGCGTGGAATTCGACGGGGTGCAGGTCCTCCTCGCCAACTCCGGCGGCACGGTGTACGCGGTGCGTGACAAGTGCACACACGAGGAAATTCCGCTCTCGGAAGGCGAGTTGGAGGACGACGGCAGCGTCAGCTGTCCCTGGCACTTCAGCCGCTTCTGTCTGCGCACCGGTGCGGCGCTCGAATCCCCGGCGTCCGAGCCGGTCGAGACCTTCGCAGTACAGGTCGACGACGGGATAGTCCTGCTCTCCAGGAACGGTGGTACGGACCGGTGAGCGAGCTGCCGAAGGGGACCGTGCGGCGGTCCCTGAAGATGGCGTCGCTGCCGCTCGGTTTCGCGGGGCGCACCGCTTTCGGGCTGGCCCGGCGGCTTGCGGGCGGTGCCGAGGACCTGATCAGGACCGAGATCGAGGAGCGCACCGCCAAGCAGCTCTTCGCCGTCATCGGTGAACTCAAGGGTGGTGCACAGAAGTTCGCCCAGGTGCTCAGCGTGATGGAGAGCGCCCTGCCGGAGAATCTCGTACGGCCCTACCGGGCGGCGCTGACCAGCCTGCAGGAGAGCGGGCCCGCCCTGCCGGCCCGTGCGGTCCACACCGTGCTGCGCGAGCAGCTGGGGGACGACTGGCGTGAGCTGCTGCCCGAGTTCACGGACCGACCGGTGGCCACCGCCTCCATCGGCCAGGTGCACCGGGGGCGTTGGCGCGACGGCAGGGACGTCGCGGTCAAGGTCCAGCACCCCGGCGCCGCCGAGGCGCTCACTTCGGACTTCGGTCATCTGACCCGGATGGGCTGGATCATCGACCGGGTGACCGGCGGCGAGCTCGACGTCAAGGAGGTGGTGGCGGAGTTGCGCGAGCAGATGGCCGAGGAGCTGGACTATCTCATGGAGGCCGAGTCCCAGGCGGCGTTCGCCGAGGCGTTCGCCGACGACCCGGACTTCGTGGTGCCCCGGGTGGTCGAGGCCACCGACCGGGTCCTGGTGGCCGAGTGGCTGGACGGCACACCGGCGTCCGTGGTCATGGCCGACGGCGAGCAGGAGGACCGGGACCGGCTGGGGCTGCTGCTCGCGCGGTTCCACCACGCGGGACCGAACCGCTGCGGCCTGATGCACGCCGACCCGCACCCGGGGAACTTCCGGCTCACCGACGACGGCAGGCTCGGGGTGCTCGACTTCGGCGCCGTGGCCCGGCTCCCCGACGGGCTGGTGCCATGGATGGGCCCGGTGATGCGGGCCTGCGCCGACGGCGACCCGGAGCAGATGGCGGAGGTGATGCGGGAGGCGGGACTGCTCAAGGAACGTAAGGACGAAGGGGACGAGAAGCCCGAGGATTTGGGCTGGCTGAGCAGGTCGATGGAGATGCTGGTGCAGCCGCTGAACGAAGAGGTCTTCGCCTTCGACCGCGAATGGATGCGTGAGGCCGTGCGCAGAGCCACGCTCACCAAGGATGCGGAGATCCTCAGGAGCCGGATGGTGATGCACCCGGAGCACGCGATCGTACAGCGGGTGTGGATGGGGGAACTGGCCATGCTCAGCCAGCTGGGCGCCCGGATTCCGTACCGTGCCGAGGCGGTCGCGGGAATGCCGGGCTTCGAGCCCGATCCCCCCGCACCCGAGTCGCCCGCCCCCGACGCCTGACAGCTGTTTTCGGGGGCCCGGGGCGATCTGAAGGGGTGGATGATCTGAAGTCCTCGTGGAGGCAATGCCCCGATGAGCACAGGAGAGCGGGACGCCGTGGTCATCGGGGAGACGATGCAGGGTCTGCTCGACCGGCTCGGTGGCCAGGACCAGTGCGCGCTGACGGTCATCGACCGGCCACAACCGGGCCGACTTCCCCGATCCGCTGCCTCGCTGATGAAGCACCGCACCTGGACGCCGGCCAACGTCATGAGGTGTATCCGGGCGAACCCCGCCCGGGCTGCGGCTCCGCAACCGGAGCGGCAGCGGCGGCCGTACGGCGCGCGTCCCGGCATCAACCAGGTCACCACCGAAGTGATCACCGCGGAGTCCCGCGGCGACAGGAACATCAAGTCCGGCCCGGCAACCCCTGTCTCAAGGGAGCACTCGGCCTCGTGGCAGTCGGCGCGGTGAGAGCCCAAGGGCACCTACCCGCAGGCCTGTTACGCGCGGCTGACCGCCCGCCGCGGTCCCCTCGGGGGCCTGGTCGCCGTCGAGTACTCGATCACCACCGCGATCCGGCACATGGTCACCGACAGCAGACCGTGCCACGAGCTCAGCCGGCACCTGCTCCAACCAATGCGTCCCCGAACGCTTCAGGGAGATGCTGAGCTTCTGTCAACTCTGGGTTGACGCTTTGGGAGTGTTGGTGAAGGGCAGGTGAAGCATCGTCAAAGTGCTTAAACGGAGGCCAAGTTCCGCCTCTTGACAAAGTCCGTTTACTCCTTCTCGCCAGCCCTGTCCAGGTTTTGGATTCGCAAAGGCAGCGTTGACATCGCACCCCGGGGGCGCCGTATAGTTAACGGCTGTAGCGCCAGGGACGGTAGTTATCGAGACGCTATGTATTCTCATCGTGAGTGATCGGCTGTGCAGCAGCGTAAGAGCCGCCGACTGGACGAGCGCATGAGGGTGAACGGGGGAGATGTGAAGGCTCATGCTTTGCATAGGCTTGTAGATGAATGCTTAGCGGGAAACCAGGACAGCTGGAACAAGATTGTCGACAATTACACGCCGCTGATTTGGGCCATAGTCCGCGGATACCGGCTCTCCACGGCCGACTGTGAAGACGTCATCCAGACGACCTGGATGCGGGCGATCCAGCATCTGGGGCAGCTCAGGGAGCCGGAGAAGCTGGCGCACTGGCTCTCCGTTTCGGCGCGTCGTGAGAGCCTCAAGCACATTCGGAAGTCGGGGCGGAGCGTGCCCGCAGGGGAGCCCGAGGTGTTCGACCGCCCCGAGCTGTCGGCGAACCAGCCGGAGGAGGCGGCACTCAAGCAGGAGACGCGCGACGAGGTCCTCCTCGCCTACTGCTCGCTCTCGCCCAAGTGCCAGGCTCTCCTCGGCCTGTTGGTGGCCGATCCGCCCATGTCGTACGACGAGGTCAGTGCGACGCTGGGGCTGGCGCGCGGATCCATCGGCCCCCTCAGGGGCCGGTGCCTGAAGCATCTGGAGCGCGCCATGGCGGTCGAGGCGGACCGCTCCGAGCGGGCCAGGGAACTGTTCGACACCATCAAGGGAATGGGTCTGCGGGCTTTCGCTCTGGAGAGTGGTGCCGGGCTAGGGCCGGGGGCCGGGGGCGGCAGGGTGTCGGCCGGCTGATTCGGGCAGCCTGCTCTCCGGGGTGACGGGTGCATCGCCGTTCATCACGGCTTCGTGCGCGATGAACGGGAAGAGGGCCTTGGCGCTCTCAAGTGCCCTGGGGGACGGCTGTCCGACCGCGTCCGCAAGCTTTTTCAGCGTCTCGCCGACAGTATCTTCCACTCTGCTCACCTCCATCATTTAGTTCGCCTCTAAACTACACGTAGGGTAGGGCAAAGTTCAGCGAATGACAATGCGGTGAGTGTGTTGCCCGTTGGGCTTTCGCATTTCGGTCTCCATCGAGTCCGAATGTTGGACACTTGGTCACTTTGTTTCGCGGTGGCGCGTCTTGTCGGTCTTGTTGACTTCAGGTCGCTGAGCAGGTCGGTGATGTCGGCGACGGACGAGCGTCCTCGCGGTTCGCTCTTCGGGTCCAACCCCGGTCTGCCGCGGGCTCCTTCTCGCGTCGCCGGGCCGCAGCTCCTGCGCGAGCTGCGGTCGGGGAGTCGGCGGACGGCCGCCTCGTACGCGCGCAGAGCTGGGCGCCGTTCCGGGCCGGTGGAGTCGGGGCGGTCGGACTTTGATGATCATCAATCGTCAAAGACCGTTTGCTGTTTGGTTTTTCATAATTTGTGAGCAATCAATGGGGGAGAAGGAGAACATGAGCGAATCGATCACGAAGACCGGCGACTGGCTGCGGCGTTACCACCCGGCTGACGCGGCCCCGACGCGGCTGGTGTGCTTTCCGCACGCGGGCGGGTCGGCCACGTACTACTTTCCGGTGACCCAGGCGCTGTCGCCCGCCGTCGACGTACTGGCCGTGCAGTACCCGGGACGGCAGGACCGGCGTACCGAGGCGCCGATTGACGACCTCTTCAAGCTCGCCGACATCCTGGCCGATGAGCTGCAGCCCTGGACGGACCGTCCGCTCGCGCTCTTCGGACACAGCCTCGGCGCGACCCTCGCCTATGAGGTCGCGCTGCGGCTCGAGGCGGGGGGCTTCGATCCGATGATGCTGTTCGCCTCCGGCCGGCGGGCGCCGTCCTGCCACCGTGAGAACAGCACGGTGTATCTGAGCGACGACGAAACGCTGCTCGGCACCATCAAGGCGCTCAGCGGCACCAGCCCCGAGTTGCTGGAGGACGACGAGCTGCTGCGCAGTCTGCTGCCGGCGATCCGGGCCGACTACAAGGCTGCCGAGACCTATCGCAGGCATCCCGGTACGCCGCTGCTGCGCTGCCCGGTGATCACGCTGACGGGCGACGTCGACCCGGAGGTCACCCGCGCCGAGGCCGAGGCGTGGGAAGGCCACACGGCGGGCGACTTCACGCTGTACGAGTACGCCGGTGGCCACTTCTACCTCAACGAGCACGCGTCGTCCGTGATCGCCCGCATCCGTGAGGTGCTTGTCCGCTGATGCGGCGCCCGGCAGGGGGCGACCAGGGTTCCGGAGATTCCCGGGCCCTGGTCGCCCCTTCGTCGTTGTTACGTCCTGCCGGGTACGCGGATCACGGAGCGGCTGAAGACCGGCTCACGCCTGGCCTCCCCGCCGCCCTCGACGACGGGGAACAGCGTGAACGCCACCCCCGCGTCGCCGCAGGCGATATCGGCGCTGTCCAGGAGGCACCGGTTGGCCGGACCGGTCTCACGGAACCTGCCGTACGCGTCGGAGGGGTTCCCCCACCAGCTCGTCCTACTGCGTGCCGTCGCCGGAGAGTTCCTTCTCTTCCTCAGGTCTTGCCTGGTCATCGTTTTGTTCTTCACTCGGAGAAGGCTCGCTGCACGAGCTCGGCGATGTCCATGGCGTCGATCTCCTCGTCCAGCTCGTCCATTGCCTCGGCCTCGTCGTCCTCCAGCTCCGGGGCGAGGCCGTCATCGGGGAACATCCGGTCTCGCAGGTGGACCGCCAGCGCCGCCGGGGTCGGGTAGTTGAAGATCACCGTCGCCGGGATCTCCACGCCCGTGTCCTTCCGGACGTGGTTGCGGAACTCCACCCCGCTCAGGGAGTCGAACCCGATCTCCTTGAACGACATCTCGGCGTCGATGTCGTCGGTGGAGGTATAGCCCAGTACCAGGGCCGAGGTGGACAACAGCAGTGCCATCAGTTCGTCGGACCGCTCCTCGGGTGTCAGGTCCACCAGCCGCCCCACGACCGGCGGTTCGCTCGGCTCACCGCTCGCCGGCGTCTGCTCGCGCCGCGGTGTGACCATGCCGCGGAACAGGGTGGGCAGGTTCTTGTGCTGTCGGAGTGCCGCCTTGTCGAGTACGGCGGGTACGACCAGTGACGTGTCGAGTGCGAGCGCGGTGTCGAACAGCACGGTTCCCTCCGCGGCCTCCACGGGCACCATCCCGTTGCGCCGGAACCGCGCCAGGTCGACATCGCTGAGCGTGCCCGCCATACCGAGCGCCCAGGGACCCCAGGCCAGGGAGACCGCGGGCAGGCCCGCCGCCCTGCGATAGGCCGCCAGAGCGTCCAGGAAGGTGTTGGCCGCGGCGTAGTTCGCCTGGCCGGGAGTACCGATCGCACCGGCGACGGACGAGTACAGGACGAACGCCGAGAGCGGATGGTCCTTCGTCAGTTCGTGCAGGTGCCACGCGGCGTCGGCCTTCGGCCGGAACACCCGGTCGACCTGCTCCGGTGTCATGGACTCCACACTGGCGTCATCCAGCACACCCGCCATGTGCACGACCGCGGTCAGCGGCGAGTCCGCCGGGATCCGGGCGATCTGCTCTGCCAGCATGTCCCGGTCGGACACGTCGCAGGCGGACAGGGTGACCTCCGCGCCGAGCGCGGTCAGCTCCTCGGCCAGCTCGGCGGCGCCCGGGGCCGCCGGTCCGCGGCTGCTGAGCATCAGCAGCCGCCGCGCCCCGCGCTCGGCCACCAAGTGCCGGGCGAACAGCGCGCCGAGCCCGCCTGTCGCGCCCGTGAGCAGCACCGTGCCCTGGTCCCAGGCCGGGCCGCCGTCCGCCGGGGCCGGGGGCTGAGCCTGAGCCAGCCGCGGCACGTGAACCACGCCGCGGCGCACCGCTATCTGGGGTTCGCCGGACAGATCCAGCGACTGCAGGGCACGCAGCGAATCCTCGTGCCCGTCGGTGTCGACGAGGACGAACCGGTCCGGGTGCTCCGCCTGGACCGATCGCACCAGGCCCCAGACCGGGGCGCAGGCGAGATCGGGGGTGTCGTCCGCGGTGACCGCGACCGCGTTGCGCGTCACGATCACCCGCCGGTTCTCGTCGGGCATGTCGTGCAACCAGCTCTGCACCAGGGCGAGTACGTCCTGTGTGGTCGCCCGCGCCGAGCCGGGAACGTCCCCGTCCCCG
Source organism: Streptomyces sp. NPDC006208 (assembly GCF_040613775.1). NCBI lineage: Bacteria > Bacillati > Actinomycetota > Actinomycetes > Kitasatosporales > Streptomycetaceae > Streptomyces > Streptomyces sp. NPDC006208. Next base: position 184,682 of record NZ_JBEXSW010000012.1, read on the forward strand.
CTCGCGCCAACGTGCGTGAACTCCCCGTGGGCAACCGGGCGGCCGGATTCCGTCGCGCCGGGGAGTGGCGTCCACTCGACGGTGGACAGGGACTCCGCCGTCGCCTGGCGGGCCAGCTGTTCCATGGAGGCGGGCATGAACGTCAGCGACTCGACGGACAGCACCGGTACGCCGTCCGTGCCCGTGAGCGTCAGCGACACCTCGTGGGCGTTGACCCGTGCAGCCCGGACGCGCAGGTCCGCTTCGCCGGTCGAGTGGATCGACACCCCGGCGAAGGAGTACGGCAGGAGCACCTGGCCGGGGTCCGCGCCGAGCAGCGACAGTACCGGGTGCAGCGCCGCGTCCAGCACGGCCGGGTGTACGGCGAAGCCCGCCGCAGCGTGCGGCACGCCGTCGGGAAGCCGGATCTCTCCGTACACCTCGTCGCCCGCGTGCCACAGGCCGCGCAGACCCTGGAAGGCCGGGCCGTAGACGTAACCGCGGTCGACGAGGGCGGGGTAGAAGCCGGCCGGCTCGACCGGCTTCGCCCCGGGCGGCGGCCAGGCCTCCGACACGGGCTCCGGGACGGGTGCCGGGGCCGTGGACAGCACACCGGTGGCATGCCGGGTCCATGACCCCGCTCCTGCCGCCCGGGAGTGGAAGGCGATCTCGCTGCGACCCGTGTCGTCGACAGCGCCGACGGTGACCTGGAACCGGACCTCGTCGTCGCCGAGGGCCAGTGGAGCCTGCAGCGTCAGTTCCTCGATACGGCGGCACGCGGCCACGTCCAAGGCCTGGAGCGCCATCTCCACGTAGGCCGCGCCCGGGAGTACGGCACCGCGGACGATGCCGTGGTCGGCCAGCCAGGGGTCGTCGGCGGGCGAGATCCGGCCGCTGAGGACCGTCTGGTCGCCGATCGCGAGGTCGGTTGCTGCGGCCAGGAACGGGTGGTCGATCATGTCGAGCCCCGAGCCCGCGAGGTCACCCTTCGGCGCTTCGGCGGGCACCCAGTAGCGCTGCCGGTCGAACGCGTAGGTGGGCAGGTCGGCCCGCCGGCCCGCGGCACCGGCGACAGCGAGATAGGCCTCCCAGTCCACCGGCACGCCGATGACGTGCAGCCGGGCCAGGGCCTCGGTGGCCGAGCGGGATTCGGACCGCGCCTTGCGCGCCACCGGGATCGCGGGCGTGTCCGGCGCGGCCTGGGCCAGGGTCTCCTGGGCCATGGCGGACAGCACCCCGTCCGGGCCGACCTCGACGAAGACCTCGGCCCCTGCGGCCACCGCTGCCCGTATGCCGTCGGCGAACCGTACGGCCTCGCGTACATGGCTCACCCAGTACTCGGGCCGCTCCAGCCGGCCGCTCTCAGCCGGTCCACCGGTCACGTTCGAGATCACCGCGACGCGGGGCGCCGCGTACGACACCGAGCGTGCCACCTGCTCGAACTCTGCCAGCATGGGTTCCATCAGCGGCGAGTGGAAGGCGTGCGAGACGCGGAGTCGCTGTGTCTTGTGCCCCGCGCCGGAGAGCATCGACCCGATGCCGAGGACCACGTCCTCGGTACCGGAGATGACGGTGGAGGTGGGACCGTTCACCGCGGCGACCGAGACGGAGCCCTCCTGACCGTCCAGCGCCTCGCGGATCTCGTCCTCGCTTGCCTGGACTGCCACCATGGCCCCGCCCCGGGGCAGGGCCTGCATCAGCCGGCCGCGTGCGGCGACCAGGCGCGCCGCGTCGGCGAGCGAGAACACGCCCGCCACGTGCGCGGCGGCGAGCTCCCCAATCGAGTGGCCGACCAGGACCGACGGCTCGACGCCGAACGATTCCAGCAGCCGGTACGCCGCCACCTCGAAGGCGAACAGCGCGGGCTGCGTCATGGCCGTCTCGTCGAGCAACGCGGCCTGTTCGGAGCCGGGCTCGGCGGCCACCACGTCGTCGATCGTGTGGTCGAGCAGCGGGGCGAACGCCTCGCCGATCGCGTTCCAGGCTTCGGCGAACACCGGGAAGTCCCGCACCAGTTCCCGGCTCATGCCGAGCCGCTGGCTGCCCTGCCCGGAGAACAGGACCGCGACGCTCGGCGCGGCACCAGCGGCGCCGACGGTCAGGCCCGGTGCGCGTTCACCCCTGGCCAGCGCGTCCAGTCCGGACAGCAGTTCCGTGCGCCCGGAGCCGAGCACCACCGCGCGGTGGTCGAGGGCGGCCCGGCCGGTCGCGAGGGTGCACGCCACATCGGCGGCCACGGGCGCCGGTTCGGCGGACACCGCCGCGGACAGGCGTTCGGCCTGTGCGGTCAGCGCCGACGCGGTTCGCGCGGACACCAGCCACGGGAGCAGGACGGTCCGCTCCTCGGTGCCGGCCGGTTCATCGGCGTCGGGCACCTCGTCCGGATCGCCCTGTTCGATGACCACGTGCGCGTTGGTCCCGCTGATGCCGAACGAGGAGACACCTGCGCGGCGCGGCCGGCCGGCATCCGGCCATGCCTGCTGCTCGGTCAGCAACTCCACCCCGCCCGCCGACCAGTCGACGTGGGCGGTCGGCTCATCGGCGTGCAGAGTCCTCGGCAGGACACCGTGGCGCATGGCCATGACCATCTTGATCACGCCCGCGACGCCCGCGGCGGCCTGCGTGTGTCCGATGTTCGACTTGAGCGAGCCCAGCCACAGCGGCTCGGTCCGGTCCTCGCCGTACGTGGCCAGCAGCGCCTGCGCCTCGATCGGGTCACCGAGCTGGGTGCCCGTGCCATGGGCCTCGACCGCGTCGACGTCCGCCGCTGACAGGCCCGCTCCGGCCAGGGCCTGGCGGATCACCCGCTCCTGGGACGGGCCGTTCGGGGCGGTCAGTCCGTTGCTCTCGCCGTCCTGGTTGATCGCGCTCCCGCGCAACACTCCCAGTACGCGGCGGCCATTGCGCCTGGCGTCGGACAGGCGTTCCAGCACCAGTACGCCGACGCCCTCGGACCAACCGGTGCCGTCGGCCGAGCTGGAGAACGCCTTGCACCGGCCGTCGGCGGCGAGCCCGCCCTGTCGGGAGAACTCGACGAACATACCGGGCGTGGACATGACCGTCACACCGCCGGCGAGCGCCATCGAGCACTCACCCGAGCGCAGGGACTGCGCCGCCATGTGCAGCGCCACCAGGGACGACGAGCAGGCAGTGTCGACGGTCACCGCCGGGCCCTCGAAGCCGAGGGTGTAGGCAATCCGGCCGGACACCACGCTGGACGCGCCCCCGGTCAGGGCGTGGCCGGCCAGGTTCTCCGGCACCTCGGACAGACGGGGCAGATAGTCCTGGCTCATTGCCCCCATGAACACCGCGGTCGGGGTCCGGCGCAGCGCCTCGGGGTCCTGCCCGGCACGCTCCAGCGCCTCCCAGGCCACTTCCAGCACCAACCGCTGCTGCGGGTCCATCGACGTCGCCTCGCGCGGGCTGATCCGGAAGAAACCCGCGTCGAAGTCCCCCGCGTCAGGCAGGAATCCGCCCATGCGGGCGTAGTCCCCGCCGGGCGCCGCGGGCCACCCGCGGTCCTGAGGGAACGGCGTGATCGCGTCGGTGCCGTCGGCGACCAGCCGCCACAGGTCCTCCGGCGAGGACACACCGCCGGGGTACCGGCAGCCCATGCCGACGATCGCGATCGGGTCGTCGTGGGAGACGGCGGTGCCGCCCGTGTCCGGCCGCTGTTCCGGCAGTTCATGCCCGGACAGCTCGCCGCGCATGTGCCGCACCACCGCCTTGGGCGTCGGGTGGTCGTACAGCAGTGAGGTCGGCATGCGCAGACCGGCCGCTTCGTTGAGGCGGTCGCGCAGTTCCACCGCGGTCACCGAGTCGAAGCCGAGTTCCTTGAACGTGCTGTCCGACTCGACGAGCGCCGCGTCGGTGTGCCCGAGCACGGCGGCCGCATGGGACCGGACCAGCCGCCACAGCTCCTGGTCGGTCAGCCGGGCGGCCGGCGGGCCGGCGTCGGCCGTCACCGGCTGCTCGACCTCAGCGGCGAGCGCCGACGCGTCTCCGGCCGGCCGGACCGGTTCGGCGGACCCGCCGGTGACCCAGTAGCGCTCGCGCTGGAAGGCGTAGGTGGGCAACTCGACGCGCTGTGCGCCGCTGTCGGCGAAGAACGCGGACCAGTCCACATCCACGCCCGCGATGTGTGCCCGGGCCAGGAAGGCGGCGAACGTGGCCGCCTCCGCCTGCTTGGCCCGCAGCGCCGGCATTAGCACCGCGTCGCTGGTCTCGTCCAGTTCTTCGAGGGTTTGGCGTGCCATGGCGGTCAGTACGCCGTCGGGGCCGAGTTCGAGGAACCGGCGAACTCCCAACTCCCACAACGACGTCACGCCGTC
>NZ_JBEXSW010000013.1:0-187642 GCF_040613775.1 Streptomyces sp. NPDC006208
GCCTTGTGAACGCAGCATAGGCGTCCGATGGGGCGGATCCCGGTCGGGGCGGGCCGCCCCGCGTGGTGGGTCATCACCGCATGCGGGCTGGGCATCCTGGTGGCCGCGGCCCGTCCTGTTGCCGGTTGCCCGACCGCTCAGCCGCGGATCAGGTTGCGCAGCACGTACTGCATGATGCCGCCGTTGCGGTAGTAGTCCGCCTCACCGGGGGTGTCGATGCGGACGACCGCGTCGAACTCCACACCGGTGTCGGTGGCGACCTTGACCGTGCGCGGCGTGGTGCCGTCGTTCAGCTCGGTGACACCGGTGAAGGAGAAGGTCTCCTCGCCGGTCAGACCGAGGGACTCGGCGGAGGCGCCCTCCGGGAACTGCAGCGGCAGGACGCCCATGCCGATGAGGTTCGAGCGGTGGATGCGCTCGTACGACTCGGCGATGACGGCCTTGACGCCGAGGAGCGCGGTGCCCTTGGCGGCCCAGTCGCGGGACGAGCCGGAGCCGTACTCCTTGCCCGCCAGGATCACCAGCGGGGTGCCGGCGGCCTGGTAGTTCTGCGACGCGTCGTAGATGAAGGAGACCGGGCCGTCCGCCTGGGTGAAGTCGCGGGTGTAGCCGCCCTCGGTGCCCGGCGCGATCTGGTTGCGCAGGCGGATGTTGGCGAACGTGCCGCGGATCATGACCTCGTGGTTGCCTCGGCGCGAGCCGTAGCTGTTGAAGTCACGACGCTCCACACCGTGCTCGGTGAGGTACTGGCCGGCCGGGGTGTCGGCCTTGATCGCACCGGCCGGGGAGATGTGGTCGGTGGTGACCGAGTCGCCCAGCTTGGCCAGCACGCGCGCACCGGCGATGTCGGTGACCGGGGTGGTCTCCATCGTCATGCCCTCGAAGTACGGGGGCTTGCGCACGTAGGTGGACTGCGGGTCCCACTCGAAGGTGTTGCCGGTCGGGATCGGCAGGGCCTGCCACTGGGCGTCGCCCGCGAAGACGTCCTGGTAGGACTTGTTGAACATGTCCTCGCCGATGGCGTTGGCCACGACGTCGTTGACCTCGGCCTCGGAAGGCCAGATGTCCTTCAGGTAGACCGGGTTGCCCTCGGTGTCGATGCCGAGCGCCTCGCGGGTGATGTCCACCTTCATGGAGCCCGCGAGAGCGTACGCGACGACCAGCGGCGGGGACGCCAGGTAGTTCATCTTGACGTCGGGGTTGATCCGGCCCTCGAAGTTGCGGTTGCCGGAGAGCACCGAGGTGACGGCCAGGTCGTGGTCGTTGACGGCCTTGGAGACCTCGTCCGGCAGCGGGCCGGAGTTGCCGATGCAGGTCGTGCAGCCGTAACCGACCAGGTTGAAGCCGACCTTGTCGAGGTAGGGGGTCAGACCCGCCTTGTCGAAGTAGTCGGTGACGACCTTGGAGCCCGGGGCGAGCGTGGTCTTGACCCACGGCTTGCGGGTCAGGCCCTTCTCGACCGCCTTCTTGGCCACCAGCGCGGCGGCGACCATGACGTACGGGTTCGAGGTGTTGGTGCAGGAGGTGATCGCGGCGACGGTGACGGCGCCGTGGTCGATCTCGTAGGTCGAGCCGTCGGGGGCGGTGACCAGCGTCGGGCGGGTCGGGACGCCGTTGTGCTCGGCCGGGGCGTCGGAGGCCGGGAAGGACTCCTTGCCCGCCTCGTCGTCCTCGTCGACGTAGTTGCGCACGTCCTGCGTGAACTGCTCGGCGGCGTTGGCCAGGACGATGCGGTCCTGCGGACGCTTCGGGCCGGCGATCGACGGGACGACCGTGGACAGGTCCAGCTCGAGCTTCTCGGAGAAGTCGGGCTCGGCGGCCGGGTCGAGCCAGAGGCCCTGCTCCTTGGCGTACGCCTCGACGAGCGCGACCTGCTGCTCGGAGCGGCCCGTCAGCTTCAGGTAGTTCAGGGTCTCGCCGTCGATCGGGAAGATCGCGGCGGTGGAGCCGAACTCCGGCGACATGTTGCCGATGGTCGCACGGTTGGCGAGCGAGGTGGCGGCGACGCCCTCGCCGTAGAACTCGACGAACTTGCCGACGACGCCGTGCTTGCGCAGCATCTCGGTGATCGTGAGGACGAGGTCGGTGGCGGTGGTGCCGGTGGGCAGCTCGCCGGTGAGCTTGAAGCCGACGACGCGCGGGATGAGCATGGACACCGGCTGGCCGAGCATCGCGGCCTCGGCCTCGATGCCGCCGACGCCCCAGCCGAGCACACCGAGGCCGTTGACCATGGTGGTGTGGGAGTCGGTGCCGACGAGGGTGTCGGGGTACGCCTGGCCACCGCGGACCATGACGGTGCGGGCCAGGTGCTCGATGTTCACCTGGTGGACGATGCCGGTGCCGGGCGGGACGACCTTGAACTCGTCGAAGGCGGTCTGGCCCCAGCGCAGGAACTGGTAGCGCTCCTTGTTTCGGCCGTACTCGAGCTCCACGTTCTGCGTGAAGGCGTCGTTGGTGCCGAACTTGTCGGCGATGACGGAGTGGTCGATGACCAGCTCGGCCGGGGCCAGCGGGTTGATCTTCGCCGGGTCGCCGCCGAGCTCCTTCACGGCCTCACGCATGGTGGCGAGGTCCACGACACAGGGAACGCCGGTGAAGTCCTGCATGATCACGCGGGCCGGCGTGAACTGGATCTCCTGGCTGGGCTGCGCCTGGGAGTCCCAGTTGCCGAGCGCCCGGATGTGGTCGGCGGTGATGTTCGCGCCGTCCTCGGTGCGGAGCAGGTTCTCCAGCAGCACCTTCAGGCTGTAAGGGAGGCGCGCGGAGCCCTCGACCTTGTCCAGCCTGAAGATCTCGTAAGACTCGTCGCCCACGCGCAGCGTGCTGCGGGCGTCGAAGCTGTTCGCCGACACGACAGTCTCCTTCATCAATGTGCGCGTACTACCTCAATGCTGCCGCCCCGGCTCCTCGCCGATCCGCTAAGGTAAGGCTTAGTTAGGTAACCCTTACCGAGTGGCGGCTTGCGGTACGCCTTCGGCAGATATCTCGATGTCGAGATAACTCTAGTACATGACCGCTACAGGGTCATGCCCGGACGCCCCCTGTCCGCTCTCATCCGACCCGGTCGTCGTCTCATGGAACGCACGCGACCGGGCGTTTGTCTCATCCGACGAAGTCGTCGCAGGTCAGTGGCTCGATACTGACGGCCGGTCGCCGCGGCGGAGCCGGCAGGCCCGGGGACGGCCGTGTCAGTCACGGCCAGTCGGCGCAGGGCGTCGGCGTCGACCGGCTCTGCAGCCGCATGGAGCCGTGGACGTCCCCAAGAAGTACGTGACCGACATCGCGGCCCTGTTGCGCATCCCGGACCGCCGAGGCAAGCCGGCGCACGCCGGGGGAAACCAGGGGTGGGGTGATCCCCGCCCGGCGCAGTCGCTTCGGATCCGACGGCGCACTCGGCCTCGTCAGTCTTCGTACTGGTCGGGCGGGGCAGGGACCGGTCTGGCCTGACTGATGTCGATGAAGGGGATGACGCCGTCGTTGACGGGGTCCTTGGTCTGTTTGCTGGTGTATGTGCCGGTGACTTCGACCCAGGTGTCGGGCTGCAGGACGGGCGGAACCTCTCCGGACAGGCCGATCTTGACGGGCTGAGCGTCGGCGGCACAGCAGTTGAGAACCATGCGGGTGAGATAGGGCGCGCCGCCGCGGTCGAGGGTGATGAAGCCGGTGATTTTGATCCTCCGGCCGCCGAGGGAGTGTCCGTGGTCGTAAGCGGCGCGGCCGGCATAGTCGACGACGCCGAGCCGGAGAGGGTCGTCGGCGGGGAGGGCGGGGAAGGCCAGGGGTTCTTGCAGAGCCGTGCCGGTGCGCATGGCGCTGTAGGAGCCCAGTGCGGGTGGGGCGACCAGGATGAGGGCGAACAAAGGCAGGACGAGGAGCCAGGAGATCCGTGGTTCGCGGTGGGCGTGGCCGTGCTCGTCGTGGAGCTCACGCTCGGGCCGGCTCTCATGGTCCGTGCGCTGCCGTCGCAGTTCGTACCAGACCGTGGCGATGGCGGCGGCGATCAGGACCATGCCTGCCACGAGCAGCAACGGGCGCAGCCCGGCCTTGACGTAGCGCAGGTAGAGGTCGGTGAGGCCGGCGCGCAGCACCGCCCCGCCGATGAGGAACAACACGGCTGCTTGCGCCTGCCGGTTCACAGCAGGACCGCCCCGACAAGGGCCGACACCAGGACGGCCAGGGTGAAGGTGGCGGGGGCGAACCGCAGCGCGAACCCCCGGCCGAAGGTGGCGGCCTGCATGGCGAACAGTTTCAGGTCGATCATCGGTCCGACGACGAGGAAGGCCAGCCGGGCGGTGAGGGAGAACTGCGACAGGGACGCGGCCACGAACGCGTCGGCCTCGGAACAGATCGACAACACCACAGCGAGGAACGCCAGGGCGAGGATCGACACCAGCGGATCATTGGCTGCGGCGCGCAGCCAGCCGGCCGGTACCACGGTCTTGAGCGTGGCCGCGGCCATCGCGCCGACGACAAGGAAGCCTCCGGCGTGCACCACGTCGTGCCGTACCGATCCCCAGAACGCCGCCCCCTTGCCGAGGCCGCCGAACGACGGACGGTCCGGTGGGCGCATCCAGTCGGTGCGGCCCAGCCGTTGCCACAACCAGCCCATCGCGCACGCCACGAGCAGACTCGCCACGAACCGGGCGAGAACCATCTGCGGGTTGCCGGGAAACGCGACAGCGGTGGCGGCCAGCACGACCGGGTTGATCGCCGGGGCGGACAGCAGGAACGCCAACGCCGCGGCAGGGGTGACACCCCGGCGTACAAGCGCCCCGGCCACCGGCACGGAAGCGCACTCGCAGCCCGGTAGGACCGCCCCGGCCATCCCGGCCACCGGCACCGCCAGGGAGGGCCGGCTCGGCAGCGCGCGGGCGAAGAACGACGGCGGGACGAACACCGCGATGATCGCCGACAGCAGCACGCCGAGGACGAGGAAGGGCAATGCCTGGACGACCACCGCGACGAACACGGTCATCCAGCTCTGCATGACCGGCGCGGACAACGCCCGCCGGATCGGCCCCTGCAGCCCAACCACCAGGACCAGCACCATGGTCAGCACGAGGGACGAGTTGAACTGCCAACCCTGCGTCGCGTCCGCCCCGCGGCCGTCACCGCGAGTCGAGGCTGCTTCGGTGGTGGTCACGGGTGAGGTTCCTCCGGTACGGAGAGGCTTCATGGTTGGGTTCGTCCCCACCCTCAGTACGCCGGATCCGGCGCGGTTGCTCATTCCTCCGGCGGGCGTTCGGTGCGTCGACGACGGCACAGGCCGGCGGGGGCTCGGCCAGGCCTGTGCGCACACCGCCGGCACTCGCTCCGGGTCCAGAGCTCACGAAGGCCGCGCCGCTCCCGCTGACAGCCGAGGCGCCGGAGCGAACCACTGAGCCCGGTCATCTGCATCCACCGGCGGCCCGGCCACAGCACTGGAGGAGGCCGGACACACCCGTATGGCCGAAGGTGCGGTCGTCGCCCTGGCGGGCGGGCTCACGGTGCGCCACTGCGACGGCGTCTGCATCGCTCTGCGCTTCCGGGGGCCGGTGCGGAGCGTCGCCGGAGGCCCATGCGGAGCGCAACCGCCCCGGCGCGTGCGACGGCACTGCGATTGCCGCGACAGCGGCGCGGGCCGAGCATCGAAGCATGTTCAGTGGAGCGCATGTGATCCTTTACACCACGGACGCCGACGCGGACCGGGCGTTCGTCAAGGACGTGCTCGGGTTCCCGCATGTCGACGCCGGAGGCGGCTGGCTCATCTTCAAACTGCCGCCGGCGGAGGTCGCCGTGCACCCGACGACCGGTGACACGAAGCACGAGTTCTATCTGATGTGCGACGACCTCGAGGGCACTTTGTCCCGACTCGCCGAACAGAATGTGGAGATTTCGCGGCCACCGAGCGACCAGGGCTGGGGGGTGCTGGCCTCGGTACGGATGCCGAGCGGGGCCGAACTCCCGCTCTACGAACCGCGACATGCCACCGCGCACGGTATTTCACCCTGATGGCCTATCCCCACGCGAGTCCATCTCATATCTGAGATAATGTCCGACGCATGGTCGACGATTACCTCGTACGTATCGGCAAGCTCATCCGTGACGCTCGCCAGCATCGTGGCATGACACAGACGCAGCTCGCCGACGCTCTCGGTACCAGTCAGAGCGCGGTCAATCGCGTGGAGCGCGGCAACCAGAACATCAGCCTTGAGATGATCGCGCGCATCGGTGAAGCGCTCGACAGCGAAATCGTCTCGCTCGGCTACGCGGGCCCCATGCATCTGCGCGTGGTCGGCGGCCGTCGGCTGTCCGGTGCCATCGACGTCAAGACGAGCAAGAACGCGTGTGTGGCCCTGCTGTGCGGCTCGCTCCTGAACAGAGGCCGCACGGTGTTGCGCCGGGTCGCCCGGATCGAAGAGGTGTACCGGCTGCTCGAGGTGCTCAACTCCATCGGTGTGCGCACCCGGTGGATCAACGACGGCGTGGACCTGGAGATCGTGCCGCCCACCGAGCTGGACATGAACGCCATGGACGTCGCGGCCGCGCGCCGGACCCGGTCGATCATCATGTTCCTCGGCCCCCTGCTGCACCGGATGGAGAGCTTCCGGCTGCCGTACGCGGGCGGCTGCGACCTGGGGACCCGGACCATCGAGCCCCATATGATCGCGCTGCGCCGGTTCGGGCTGGACATCACCGCGACCGAGGGCATCTACCACGCCCGGGTGGACCGTACGGCCTCCCCCGACCGGCCGATCGTACTGACCGAGCGCGGCGACACGGTGACCGAGAACGCGCTGCTGGCCGCCGCACGGCACGACGGCATAACCGTCATCCGCAACGCCTCCTCCAACTACATGGTCCAGGACCTGTGCTTCTTCCTGGAGGCCCTGGGCGTGCGGATCGAGGGCGTGGGGACGACGACGCTCACCGTGCACGGCGTGCCGAACATCGACGTGGACGTCGACTACTCCCCCTCCGAGGACCCGGTCGAGGCGATGAGCCTGATCGCCGCGGCGGTCGTCACGGAGTCGGAGCTGACGATCCGCCGGGTGCCGATCGAGTTCCTGGAGATCGAGCTCGCGGTGCTGGAGGAGATGGGTCTCGACCACGACCGCACCGGCGAGTACGCGGCGGACAACGGCCGGACGAGGCTGGTGGACCTGACCGTACGGCCCTCCAAGCTGGAGGCGCCGATCGACAAGATCCACCCGATGCCGTTCCCCGGACTCAACATCGACAACGTGCCGTTCTTCGCGGCGATCGCGGCCGTTGCCCAGGGCAAGTCGCTGATCCACGACTGGGTCTACGACAACCGGGCGATCTACCTGACGGACCTCAACCGCCTCGGTGGCCGTCTCCAACTGCTGGACCCGCACCGCGTCCTGGTCGAGGGCCCGACCCGCTGGCGCGCGGCCGAGATGATGTGCCCGCCGGCGCTGCGCCCCGCGGTGGTGGTCCTGCTGGCAATGATGGCGGCGGAGGGCACGTCGGTGCTGCGCAATGTGTACGTGATCAACCGAGGCTACGAGGATCTGGCGGAGCGGCTGAACTCGGTGGGCGCGCAGATCGAGATCTTCCGCGACATCTGACGCGGCCGCAGGTCAGGAGGCCTTTTCTCCGTCCTGGGCCGTCTGTGGGCCGTCGGCTGTGTCATCGCCCCTGCGGAAGACACGGTCGACGGCCTTACGCGCTCGCGCCTGACTGTTCGGCATGAGATGGGTGTACGTGCGCAGGGTGAAGCCCGGATCGCTGTGCCCCAGGTACTCGGCGAGGGCTTTGACGTTCTCCCCGGCATCGAGGAGGACCGACGCGTAGAAGTGCCGGAGTGCGTGCATGCCGTGCTCGCGGGAGGAGACGAAGCGCCTCTCCCCCGCCTCGCGCTCCGGTATGACACCGGCCTCCGCGAGCGCCGGCTTCCACACACGCATGTTGAGTTCCGGTTCACAGGCTTGCGCTCCCGGGAGTAGAAGAGCAGCGAGGCCTTGACCGGCGGCCCGTCCGGGGTCTTCCAGGGGAGGGTCAGTTCAAGGGGTGGCCGCTCCGTGATGTGTTCCGCGAGGGCGAACGCCACGGCGTCAGGGGGCACTTCCCGCAGCTTCCCGCCCTTGGGCGGGGCGAACACCAGCTGCGCTTTCACCAGCTTCACCTGCCGAACGACGTGCACGACCCCACCCAGGAAGTCGAGCTCGTCAACCGCCGGGCCGAAGATCTACCCTTGCCGGAGACCGCACCCGGCCCCTAGGTCGACCACCTTGCGGTACGCCGTCGGCAGGGCGTCCCGCACAGCCAAGACGCGTTCCTCAGACCACTGCTTGAGCTTGCGACTGTCGGCCCGCGGCGGCCGTACGGAGCTCGCGCGGCAGGGATTCCGAACAATGATTCCGTCGTCGACCGCGGCGCCGAACACCGACGAGACGTTGGCGAAGATGACCCGCTGATACGAGGGTTTCTTCCTGCCTGATTTTCCCTACATCATCAAGGGCTCGCTCCGCTCGCCGCGCGCCCGGCCCGTCGGCCGGGCGACGCTCCCTACTGACTTCGGCTGTCAGGATGACGTTGTGTTGTCGAGGGTGCGGAGAAGCCTGGTTCGGCCGAAATCGGCTTGCGGTGCCCGGCCCTGGGTCCCTAGGGTCCACACCTGGTCACTGACCGTGATCAACCGACATGAATCGGGGATGCATGCACAAGGTATTGCGGACGGTCGGCTGCACGGCCGCCGCCGTGGCGGGCGTACTTCTCACGGCGGGTCCCGCCGCCGCGGCCAACTGGAGCCCCGTCCAGACCAGCTCCCGCTGGCACTGCACACGGACCGATGAACACGCCTATGTGCGCCAAGTCAGCTTCCAGGCGTGCTACATCGCTCTGCCGCAGACGAAGAAGCAGGTCGTCCTGGTCGTGCGCAACGACGGTCCGGGGCCCGTCTCGATCCAGGGAATCATCGACAACATCGATGGCTCGGAGACGCTCTGCGCGCAGTCGACGCTCAACGCCGGTTTCACGCGAGGGTGTTTCGGCCACTTCACGCCCACGACGTGCAACCGCGGTGTGGGTTACGCGACGCTGATCGTGAACGGCAGGAGTGACTCCATGCCCACCCCTCGTGTCCGGGACTGCGACGACAGCTGACACAGTCGGTCAGTGCCGGTTTCCTGTCGAGGAACCCGGCACTGACCTGGTGCTCTACCTCCGGGGTGGTCCAGCTGGCCGCCCAGGCGCCACCGGCGTCCGCTGCGGCTGATGGCACCGGGCTGTTCCAGGCGCTCGAGCTGGTAAGCCACCGATGACGTGCTGGAGAGCCCGACCTGCCAGCCGATCTCCCGGATCGTGGGCCACTCGCCGTACTCGGCGATCCACGCCCCGACGCAGCGCAGGATGCGTGCCTGCCTGTCGGTCAGGGCCTCACTCACCGGCCTCCGGAGCCCGTGTGCAGGAAGCCACTGGGGCATCCGAAACTGAACAGCAATCTGCTGGCCAGAACGCCTCGCGCCCTCCACGATGGTCGTCATGGACCGATTGCAGGACAGTGCTTGGCAGTACGTGGCAGAGGTACTCCACTCTGAGGATCTTCCGATGCTCGCTGCGCACGCGCTGGTTGATGGCCACGACTCTCCTGCCCTGCGTGAGCTGGCTGGCCTGCCGCGCAGGAGCGATCCGACTGAGGTCCGCGAGCTGTACGTCCAGGCCCTGCGCGAACTCGACGTGCCTCTTCCTGACGAGGAGATGGCCGGCAGACGTCTCCTCTTGAGCCTCGCGTTCGGTCTCGTGCAAGGCGGGCTGAGTCCCAAGCAAGTGGCCGACCGGCTCTCGATGACCGTCGCGGCTCACACCCAGGAGGAGACGCAGTTCCTCTCCATCGCAGCGGAGTACAGCGAATGGATCGGACCGGACGATCTCCCGGCATGGGAACACGATCTACAAGCGGCAGCCAAGTTGCTGGCAGCTTCTACCGACCTTGGCCCCTGCATCCGCATACCCGCTTCGCGACACGACTGACCCCATAGCCCCGTCGCGTTCCCGTGCCAGATCCATGCCAGATCGAGCGGTCGACCACGGACACTCGGAGCGCGTAGCGGGGCGAACGCCCGTCGGCAGACTCGACACCGTGGCACGCACGACGACCAGCGAGGACGTATCCACGCGTGGCGCCAGGCTTACAAAGCAGTGGTCAGGAGTCGCGCTGTACAGCAGCGGAGTACAGCGACCACGCTGACCGCAGCCGACCAGCTTCGAGCACCCTGGGCCGCCTCGGGGGAGGCGGCCCAGGATGCGGTCGGTCATCGCGCGGTACCGTGCAGCGCACAACCCCCGCAGAGGAGCGGTCAGGCTCCGGTGCGGGTCCTGCGCCTGCGGGCTGCGGCGATCAGCAGGCCTCCTGCGGCGAGCACCGCCGCGCTTGTCCAGGCGATCGTCAGCGTGCCGCTGTTGCCGGTCTCGGCAAGCGCGCCCCCGTTGTCCGAGGACGCGTTGGCCGGCGTTGTGGTCTGGGGCTCCGGCTGGTTGCCGTCCCCGCCGGTCGAGCCGCCGGTGCTCGCCGAGGAGCCCTTCACATCCACCGTGAACAGGGCCTTGTCGTTCGCCTTGTTGGTGTCGACCTCCAGCTCACCACCGTTCACGGAGAGGGTGCGCAGATCACCGCCGGTCGTGGCCGGCGCGTCCTTGCCGATCTTCACCGTGAACTCGAGCGTCACGGCCTTGCCCGCGTTGAACGGAGAGTCGATCGCGCAGAGGTACTGCGGGGCGCCCAGCCGGGGTTCGCTCATCCCCCCGCCCGTCCAGGGGCCACAGCCCTTCGGGATCTTCACCGCAGTGGTGCCCTTCGGGATGTCGACCAGCAGCCCGGGGTGGTCGTCGGACGTGAGGAGGTTGAAGGACGCCGGACCGTTGTTGCGGACCTTCGCCGTGAGCGTGACGCTGTCGCCGGGGTCGGCGGTGGCAGTGTCGCCGGTGACGGCGAAATCAGCGGTGTTGACCGCATTGATGATCCACAGTGCATGATCCGTCGCGGGCGCCGGAGGCGCGCTGCCGTCCGGCACCAGCGAGAGCACGGGCCCGCTGCCACGCGCCTTGTCCGCGGTCGCCGGCACGCCGGCGCCGATGGGCGTCGCGGTGTAGTCCAGGAACTCGAAGAGCGCGGTCTGCTTGACGTCGAGGATCATCGGCGCGGACAGCCGGTAGCGCTTGCCCGGTTCGACCGGCGTGCTGATGTGGCACACCGCGCTGTCCAGCGTCTGGCCGGAGGCGCTTGCGATGTCGTCGGTCGTTCCGTAGGTGCAGTTGGAGAACCGCTGCGCGAAGCCGAGGCCCTGGGTGGCTGCGAGCCTCAGGTCCACCCCCTGGGCCGTCAGCGATCCGGTGTTGGCGATCGTGATCGGGGCGTCGAGAGGGGCCCCGGGCTCTGCGGTGTCCGTCTGGGGGATCCTGTTGACGACCAGGCCCACCGCGCCGACGGTCACCGTCACGGTGGTGTCGGCGACGGTCGCGTTGGAGGACGTGGCGAAGAGCCGGGCCTTGCCCGTCGTACCGAGCGGAGCGTTCGGCTTGGCGTTCATCTCGAGGAGCCCGCCGTGGAAACCGTCCGATGCGATGTCCTTGGCGGGCCAGGCACACACGCCGGCCTTGCAGTCACGGTCGCTGACATCGGTGAAGGCGGAGATGCCGGATACGTCGATCTTGACGACCACGTCTTCGGCGGTGCCGCCGTCGGGGTCGCCCGCCAGGCCCCAGCTGATCTGCGGCGGGTCGGTCGGGTCGGCAGGCTGGGGCAGACCGACCTCGTCCCGGACGACGGTGAAGTTCAGGACGGGGCCGTCCTGCGCGGCAAGGGTGCCTTGCGGGTCCGCGTGGGCGGGAGTGCCGACGAGTACGGCGCCCAGAAGAGCAGCTGCGGTCGCTGTCACGATGGCGGACCACCGGTGCCGACTGCGTGGTGACATCTCTTGGATACCGTCCCGTTCATTGGAAGTTGACTCTCTGACACCTGGTCCGACGGGTGGGCTCCGCGAATGGTTGTACAGAAGCGGCGATCTTCGACCTCACCGCAGCGGACCCAGATCGAGGTCGGCGTACGGCGCGGGTCCCGGGCGGTCGTGTCAGCGACAAGGTCCTCGGACGGCCGGCGAACGGCCCCGGTGGAGACGAGCGCCGGCGGAGCTCGTACTCGACCGCTTGGCGGGCCTGCGTCCGGGTGGTGATCCGGTCCGGGAAATTGCCCATTGACCGGCCGCCGGGACAGGGGTTCCATGGACATAAAGGAAAGATAAGGCTGCTGACAGGAGGCGGCCCACCATGACCACCCACGCAGACATTTCGCAGCATCCGGACCTGGCCGAGATGCGTACCCGCTTCGAGCGGGTGACCACCACCCCTCGCGCCCAGGCCGTTGAGACCCTCGCCCTGCTGACGGGGCTCTACCTGGCGGCCTCGCCATGGATCGCCGGATTCAGCGACCTGACCAACCTGGCCGTGTGCAACCTGATCACCGGTCTCGCCTATGCCCTGTGCATGGGCGGCTTCGGTTCCGCATACGAACGCACCCATGCCATGGCATGGGCCGCGTGCGCCATAGGCGTATGGACGATCATTTCGCCATGGGTCGTCGCCGGCAATGTCGCGACGACCGGCACCGTGGTCAACAACATCATCGTCGGCCTGGTCGCACTGCTCTGCGGCCTGGCCATGGCCACGAGCGCACGGACCGGCGCGGGGAAGCGCGTCGGCCCCGGCCCCATGAGCTGATTCCCTCGGCTGATCCCGTCGCGCTCCGCCAGGGCCCCGCCTTCTTCGGGAAGCGGGGCCTTCGCCCGGTCCAGGGCCCTCGTCAGGGACCGGGGGTGACGCCGCCCTTGAGGCGTTCGATGTCGGACGGCCTCACCTGGATGGCGACCACCGCGATGATCGCGGCGATGACGGTGAAGACGGCGGCCATGACGAAGGCCGCCGAGGCTCCCGAGGTCAGCACCTCGTCGCTCCACGGCGCCGGCAGCTGACCGGTGCGGTGGAACTGCAGTCGCTCGACCGGGGTCGCCTGTGCGAGGAACGCCGGTACCTGCTCCTTCGCCTCGTTGCGGCTGGCCGTGCCGAAGACGGTGACCAGAATGGACAGTCCCAGCGAACCGCCCACCTGCTGACTGGTGTTGAGCAGACCGGTGGCAGCGCCGCTCTCGTGGGACGCCACCCCGGAGACCGCCATCAGGGTCAGCGAGACGAACTCCATGCCCATGCCGAGGCTGAAGACGAGCATCGGGCCGAGAATGCTGCCCAGATATGTCGAGTGGACGTCGGTGAGGGTCAGCCAGGACAGGCCGGCCGCGGCCAGCACGGCGCCGGTGACCATGAACGGCTTCGGACCGTACCTGGGCAGCAGCTGGGAGGCCAGGCCCGCACCCACCGCGATGACTGCGCTGACCGGCAGAAAGGCCAGGCCGGCCTGCAACGGGCTGAAGCCGAGCACGTCCTGCACGAAGAGCGTGAGGAAGAAGAACATGCCGAAGAGCGCGGCGGCGAGGCTGAGCATGATGCCGTAGGTGCCCGCGCGGTTACGGTCGGCGAACATGTGCAGCGGCGTGATCGGCTGTGTGGAGCGCCGCTCGATCATGATGAAGGTGGAGAGCAGTACCACCGCCGCGCCGAACGACGCCAGGGTGAGCCCGTCGCGCCAGCCCTCCTGCGCGGCCCGGATGAATCCGTAGACCAGCGAGAACATGCCGAGCGTGGAGGTCACTGCGCCGGCAAGATCGAAGTGGCCGGGATGGCGCTCGGACTCGCCGATGACGCGAGGCGTGACGATCGCGATGAGCACGCCGATGGGGACGTTGACGAACAGCACCCACCGCCAGTCGAGCCATTCGACGAGGATGCCCCCGACCAGCAGACCGATCGCGCCGCCTCCGGCGGAGACGGCCGCGAACACACCGAACGCCCGGTTGCGTCTGGGGCCTTCGGGGAATGTGGTGGTGATCAGCGCCAGCGCGGTCGGCGAGGCGATGGCGCCGCCGACGCCCTGCAGGGCGCGCGCCGCCAGGAGCTGGCCGGAGTCCTGCGCGAGTCCGCCGAGCAGGGAGGCGAGTGCGAAGAGCAGCACGCCGGAGATGAACACGCGCCGTCTGCCGAGGATGTCACCGGCACGGCCGCCGAGCAGGAGCAGACCGCCGAAGGTGAGCGTGTAGGCGCTGACCACCCAGGCCAGGCCGGTGGTGGAGAAGTCCAGGGCACTTTGGATGTGCGGCAGCGCGATGTTCACGATGGTGGCGTCGAGCACCACCATCAACTGGCAGGACGCGATGACGAGAAGGGCGATCCCGTGTCCGCCGCCCTGGTCCGGAGCGGCGGTCTGCACGGGGGCTGTCGGCTTGGGGCTCGTCATGGCGCATCGCGACCTTGTGGCGGGTCAAGAGACGGTACCCGCCACCCTTTCGACGCTAAGCCCCTGGTGTCCCCGCCACCAGTCGATCAAGCGCCGTCGGCCGTCTTCTCCGCGACGAATGCGCGCAGTGCCGCCGACAGTTGTTCCGGCTGGTCCTCGGCGATCAGGGTGCAGCTGTCCTCGATCTCCAGCAGCCGTCCCTGCGGCAGCAGTTCGGCGAGCCGCCGGCCGTGCTCGCGGGGCATCATGCGGTCCTCGGTCGCCCACACCACGAGGGCGGGCCGGTCGAACGACGGCAGCGCCTCGGCCGCTTCGAGCAGTTCGGTCCTGCGGACGCTCGTGTTGTAGCGCTTGAAGTCGTACCTGATGGCCTTGTCCGTCCGCAGCGGGCGCAGCCAGCCGTCGGTGATCCCGGTGGGCACCGGGCGCTTGGTCAGCGCGCCGAGGCCGACGGGGAACCTGCGCAGTGCGCGAAGACCGAGGACCCGCGCCATCAGGAACACACCGCCCGGCACCCTGCACAGGAGCGAGATCATCTTGCCCGGTGCGCCCGGCGGGTAGTTGTCGAACGCCTCGCAGGAGATGAGCACCAGCCTGGCCAGGCGTTCGGGGTGAGCGGCGGCAACCGTCTGCGCCCGGCCGCAGTCGCTCTCCACGAGGGTCACCTCCCGCAGATCCAGCCGGTCCAGGAACTCGGCGATCAGCTCGATGACGGAGTCGGGTGTCAGCGGGACGTCCGGGCGCATGGGCGTGCGGTGGGAGCCGTACGGCAGGGTCGGTGTGATGCAGCGGTGGTCGCTGCGGAGATCGGCGACGACCTTGCGCCAGACCGTCGCGTCGTGCACCAGACCGTGCAGCAGGACGACGACCGGGCCCGGTCCCCCGGTGTCCTCGTACTGGATGGTCCCTGCGGTGAGTTCGATCTCCGGCACAGTGGCTCCCCTCGATGGATAACGATGTTATGCCCCGTCACCGGCGCGCTGCCACTGACTTGGGAGTGACAGAGTCGTGCCGCCGCCGCGTCTTGGGGGTGAGCAGTCCGCGACAGCGCGGCTGGTGAGGGAGGGCAGGAGTGTCCGGAGACACCCGGTTGGAGGAATTCCAGGAATTCGCGCGTACGCGCAGCGCGCGGCTCTTCCGGACCGCACTGCTGCTGACCGGCGGCGACTGGCATCTGGCCGAGGACCTGGTGCAGACGGCACTGGGCAAGGCGTTCGCCTCCTGGGGGCGGGTGCAGCGCGCGGACCACCAGGACGCGTATGTCCGCAAGGTCCTGGTGCGCATCCATCTGTCGCAGCGACGGCTGCGGCGCAGCTCGGAGCAGCCTGTGCAGACGGTGCCGGACAGCGCGTACGGCGACCGGGGCGATCCGGAGCTGCGCGTCGCGCTGCTGTCGGCGCTCGGCCGGCTGCCTCCCAAGGACCGCGCGGTGCTGGTACTGCGCTACTGGGAGGACCAGAGCGTGGAACAGACCGCGGCCGAACTGGGCCTGCGGGCGGGCACGGTGCGCAACCGCAGCATGAGCGCACTGGCACGGCTTCGTGAACTGCTCGGTGACGAGCGCGAGTCACTCACCACGGTGTGAGGAGGGGCGGAACTTGACGATGATGGACGAGCAGGAACTGAGCAGGGCCATGGACGACGCGGTGGGCGGGGTGCGGCCAAAGACGCACGCCCTGGTCGAGGGGGCGACGCGCACGGGGCGGCAGCTGCGCGTACGGCGCCGGCTCGCCGCGGGTGCAGGCGTCTTCGCGGTCACCGGTGCGGTGCTGGGGGCGTCGGTGTTCGGCGCTGATCTGCCGACCTATACCGGTGAGGTCACCTCCTCCCTGCCGAGCGCGCTGGACGAGGTCACGCTCCCGGACTTCAGCGGGCGTCCGAAGCCCGCCGCACCGCCGGCCGGCAAGGAGTGGCTGTCCGGTCGGGCGACTGTGCAGATTCTGAAGGAACTGCTACCGGGGAAGGGCGGGACGTCCGGCTACGAAGGGCAGAGCGCACCCGCAATTCTTCCTGATGGCGGCACCTTCGGCCGGCTCAGCGCCGACGGCTGGCTCGCCGGCGCCGAGGTGCAGGTCAACTTCCAACCCGGCTTCGGCCGGCACATCGATGATCTCCAGGGGCTCTTCTCCTGCAAGCAGCGCGAACCGGAGGGGACGATGACCGCCTGCGGGGTCACCGAACTCGCCGACGGCTCGGTGCTGATGCTGTACGAGGACCGGTCGGGGCTGCTGCTGCGACGACATGCGGAACTGCTGCGGGCCGACGGCACCCGGATCTCCGTGGGCACGGCCAACGGCGTGGACATCGAGGACGGGCCGGTCATCGGATCGCAGCCGCCCTTCAGCCTCGACGAGCTGCGCGCGGTCGTCACCAGCCCGCGCTGGCAGATGCACGTGGACCCGGAGGTCAACGAGCGGGCGAAGGAGCTCACGCCGTACAAGGACAACACGCAGGTGTTCCCGGACGACGGCTCGGATCCGGTCGACGACCGGGGGCGCACCGCCGACGAGAGCCCGGCCGACTAGACAAGGACAAGGACGCGCCTACCGCCCCTCAGGGCAGTACGGCCACCCCGTCCACCTCGACCAGGCACTGATCGTCCCAGAGCCGCACCACCCCGATCACCGCCATCGCCGGGTAGTCGCGTCCCGCCAACCGCCGCCAGATGCGGCCCAGTTCGCTCACGTGCGCACGGTAGTCGGCCACGTCGGTGGCGTAGATGGTGACGCGGGCCAGGTCGTGCGGGGTGCCGCCCGCCGCGGCGAGCGCGGTGAGGAGATTGGTGAGCGCGGCCTCGAACTGTTCGGGCAGCGCAGCACCGACGACCTTTCCGGCGGTGTCCAGCGCGGTCTGGCCGGCCAGGAACACCAGCCGGGAGCCGCTGGCGGTGACGGCATGGGAGAAGCCGGTGGGGGGTGAGAGCTCGGCCGGATTGTGGCGCTGCAGGCTCATCGGGACCTCTCCTCGGCGTACGGCTCCGGCGGGAAGCGCTCCGGCGGGAAGCGCTCCGGCGTACAGCTCCTTGGCGATGATCGTGCGCTGGACCTCGGTGGCGCCCTCGTAGATCCGGGGTGCCCGTACCTCACGGTAGAGGTGTTCCAGGAGGTGCCCGCGCTGAAGGGCGCGGGCACCGTGCAGCTGGACGGCGGCGTCGACGACGTACTGCGCGGTCTCGGTGGCGAGAAGTTTCGCCATCGCGGAGCGCTGCGGCACATCGGCGGCGCCGTCGTCGTACGCGCAGGCCGCCGCGTACACCAGCAGCCGCGCGGCCTCCGTGCGGGTGGCCATCTCGGCGACCTTGTGGGCGACCGACTGGAGGTCCTTGAGGGGGCCACCGAAGGCGTGCCGGGTGGCGGTGTGGCGGAGGGTGGCGTCCAGGGCGGCCTGGGCCATGCCGACGGCGAACGCGCCGACGCTGGGGCGGAAGCGGTTGAGGGTGTTCATGGCGACGCGGAAGCCGCGGTCCACCTCCCCGAGCACATCGTCCGCGGTGACCGGCACATCGGTGAAGGTCAGTGCGCCGATCGGGTGCGGGGAGAGCATCTCGAGGGCGGTGCCGTCCAGGCCCGGACGGTCGGCGGGGACGAGGAAGGCGGTGACGCCCCGGGCGCCCGCCCCGTCGGTCGTGCGGGCGAAGACGGTGTAGAAGTCGGCCTCGGGCGCGTTGGAGATCCAGCGCTTCTCCCCGCTCAGCCGCCAGCCGGCGCCGTCCGGCGCCGCCTTGAGGTCCAGGGCCGCGGCGTCCGATCCCGCGTCCGGCTCGGACAGTGCAAAGGCGGCGACGGCACGCCCCGCGGTCACCTCGGGGAGCCAGCGCTCGCGCTGTGCGGGCGTACCCGAGTGGACCAGTGCGTAGCTGCCGAGTCCCTGCAGGGCCAGCGCGGTCTCGGCCTCCGTGCAGCTGTAGGCCAGGGACTCGCGCAGCAGACACAGTTCCAGCGCACCTGCGGTGAAGAGGCGTTCCAGCAGGCCCAGTTCGGCAAGGGCGGCGACCAAGGGCCGGTTGATCCGTCCCGGTTCCCCTTTCTCGGCGAGCGGCCGCAGTCGCTCGTGGGCCGCGATGCGCAGCTGCGCACCCCATGCGGTCTGTTCCGGATCGAGTGAGAATACGGGCATTCGAGCCCCCACTTCCGACGGCCGGGGTTCCGGGGCCCCGCGGCGGCACCGCGGACAGCCTCCCCGGAAAGCACCGTATCGCGGACCATTGACTGTCGTCACCTTAACGATACGCTCGATGCGCGACCCCACCACGAGAAGGGGGCGAACCATGGAGCTGTCACCCTCGGCCCACCTCGACACCTTTCCGCGCGACCACTTGCCGCCCGCCGGGCAGTGGCCCGATCTCGTCTTCGGCCTGCCGGCGCTGAGCTATCCACAGCGCCTGAACTGCGGGGCGGAGCTGCTGGACGGGACGATCGAGCGCTTCGGCGCGGACCGGCCCGTCTTCCGCACCGGGGGCGGCGAGGTCTGGACGTACGGAGAACTACGCCAACAGGTCGACCGGATCGCGCATGTCCTGACCTCCGAGCTCGGGGTGGTACCCGGCAACCGGGTGCTGCTGCGCGGCCCGACCACCCCCCATCTGGCCGCCTGCTGGCTCGCCGTGATGAGGACAGGGGCGGTGGCGGTCACGGTCCTGGCTCAGCAGCGGGCCAAGGAGCTCGCGACCGTCTGCGAGATCGCCGCGGTCAGCCACGCCCTGTGCGACATCCGGTCCCTCGACGACCTGGCCAAGGCCGAGGTGCCGGGCCTGCGGATCACCGCCTACGGAGGCGACGGTCCCGACGATCTGCTGCGACTGGCCTCGGCGCGGCCCTACGAGCCGTACGAGCCGGTGGCGACGGCCGCCGACGATGTCGCGCTGATCGCCTTCACCTCGGGCACCACCGGCCGCCCCAAGGGATGCATGCACTTCCACCGCGATGTCCTGGCGGTGGCGGACACCTTCTCGGAGCAGGTCCTGCGGCCCGAGCCGGACGATGTGTTCGCGGGCAGCCCGCCGCTGGGCTTCACCTTCGGGCTCGGCGGTCTGGTGATCTTCCCGATGCGGGCCGGGGCGTCCGCCCTGCTGCTGGAGCAGGCCGGCCCCGCACAGCTGCTGGAGGCGGTCGCCAAGCACCGGGTGTCGGTCCTGTTCACCGCACCGACCGCGTACCGGGTGATGCTGGACAAGCTCGACGGGCACGACACCGGCTCGCTGCGGCGCTGCGTGTCGGCCGGCGAGAATCTGCCTGCGGCCACCTGGCAGGCCTGGCAGGAGCGGACCGGGCTGCGCATCATCAACGGCATCGGCGCGACCGAACTGCTGCACATCTTCATCTCGGCGGCGGACGAGGCGATCAGACCGGGCACGACCGGGGTTCCCGTGCCGGGCTGGGAGGCGCGCGTGGTGGACGAGGAGGGCCGTCCCGTGCCGGACGGGGAACCGGGGCTGCTGGCCGTGCGCGGCCCGGTGGGCTGCCGCTATCTGGCCGACCCTCGCCAGTCGCAGTACGTACGGGACGGCTGGAACCGCACCGGCGACACCTATGTGCGCGAGCCGGACGGCTGGTTCCGGTATGTCGCGCGCGCCGACGACATGATCATCTCGGCCGGGTACAACATCGCCGGACCCGAGGTGGAGGAGGCTCTGCTGCACCATCCGGAGGTCGCGGAGGCCGCCGTGGTGGGACGCCCCGACGAGCTGCGCGGGCAGATCGTGGTCGCGTACGTCGTGCTGCGCGGCGGGAGCGAGCCGGGCGACGACACCGCGCAGGCGCTCACCGACTGGGTGAAGCAGCGGCTGACACCGTTCAAGTGCCCGCGCGAGATCGTCTTCCTGGACGCCCTTCCCCGCACGGCGACCGGCAAGCTGCAGCGCTACCGGCTGCGGGCCATAGAGTGATCACGTGGCCGAGCAGCACACCCCCCGCTCCCTGATCGTCACCCTGTACGGCGCGTACGGACGCGAACGACCGGGTTCCCTTCCCGTGGCCGAGCTCATCCGGCTGCTCGGGGTGCTCGGCGTCGACGCGCCGTCGGTGCGCTCGTCGGTGTCCCGGCTCAAGCGCCGCGGTCTGCTGATCCCCGAGCGCACCGAGGACGGGGCGGCCGGCTACGCACTGTCGGCCGACGCGCGCCAGCTCCTCGACGACGGCGACCGGCGGATCTACGCCCGCCCCGCGCCACAGCTGTCCGACGGCTGGGTCCTCGCCGTCTTCTCCGTACCGGAGGCCGAGCGCCACAAGCGTCATCTGCTGCGTTCACGGCTCGTGCGCCTCGGTTTCGGTTCGGCGGCGCCGGGGGTGTGGATCGCGCCGGCGAGGCTCTACGAGGAGACGCGGCACACGCTGCGGCGCCTTCAGCTCGATGCGTACGTGGACCTGTTCCGCGGGGAGCACCTCGGCTTCGCGGCGACGGCCGAGGCGGTTGCGCGCTGGTGGGACCTGGGGGCGATCGCCGAGCTGCACGAGGAGTTCCTGGATCTGCACGAGCCGGTGCTGCGCGCGTGGGACGCGCGGGACGACACTCCGCCCGCGGACGCCTACCAGGACTATCTGCCGGCCCTGGATTCGTGGCGGCGGCTGCCGTACGCGGACCCGGGCCTGCCGGCCGAGCTGCTGCCGGGGGAATGGCCGGGCGGCCGCTCGGCGGAGGTCTTCGCCCGGCTGCACGCACGGCTGCGGGAGGCCGGGGCGAAGTTCGTGCTGGGGGGCGGGGTGGAGTGAGCGGGGTGCGCGAGCCGGTGCGGCTCGTTGCGGCGAACGTGGTGCGGTGGCGACGTCACGGCGAGGACGGGCGGGACCTGCGGCCGGGGACCACATCGTTCCAGGGCGGGGCGAAGGTGTATGTCATCGGCGATTACGGCCCGGGCGACGATCAGGACGTCGCCGTGATCGGACACGGGCGCCACACCGGCGCGTCATTCACCGGCGTCGTGCCGGTACGCCAACCGCACTCGTTCCGGCCGCGGCTGGTCCGCAGCCCGGAGTGCCGCGGCGCAAGGATCCTTTCCACCAAGGCGCCGATGCGGCCCCCGGCGGCTGCGGGAGTGCGCCGAGGAGCTTGAGCTGCGGGCACGCACGGCCCGGGAGGTGCGGTGGGCCGGGGTGCCGGGGTGCCGGGGTGCCGCACCCCCTGCCGGTGTCACGAGTGCCTCAGCTCAGCGTGAGCCGGGGCTTGGGCGCGTCCGTGCGGCCGGTCGGTGGCGTGCGGCTGCCCGCCCGGTACGGCAGCGGCCAGGGCGCCCCCGGTCCGGTGTAGCCCTGCTCGGCCGCCGCGTGCAGCGTCCAGTGCGGGTCGTAGAGGTGTGGCCTGGCCAGGGCGCAGAGGTCGGCTCGGCCGGCCAGCAGCACTGAGTTCACGTCGTCCCAGGAGGAGATCGCGCCGACCGCGATGACCGGGACGTTCACCTCGTTGCGGATCCGGTCGGCGTACGGGGTCTGGTAGGAGCGGCCGTACTCGGGCTGCTCCTCCGGGACGACCTGGCCGGTGGAGACGTCGATGGCGTCGGCGCCGTGCGCCGCGAAGGCGCGGGCGATGGCGATGGCGTCGTCCGCGGTGGTGCCGCCGTCCGCCCAGTCGGTGGCGGAGATACGGACCGTCATGGGCCGCTCGTCCGGCCAGACGGCCCGCACCGCGTCGAAGACCTCAAGGGGGAACCGGAGCCGGTTCTCCAGCGGACCTCCGTAGGCGTCGGTGCGCCGGTTGGTCAGCGGGGAGAGGAACCCGGAGAGCAAGTAGCCGTGGGCGCAGTGGAGTTCGAGCAGGTCGAAGCCGCTGCTCGCGGCGCGCCGGGCCGCGCCGGTGAACTGCTCGCGGATCTCGGTGAGTCCGGTGCGGTCCAGTGCGTGCGGGATCTGGTTGACACCGGCGCGGTAGGGAAGCGGGGATGCGGCGGCCAGGGGCCAGTTGCCCTGGTCCAGCGGCTGGTCGATGCCTTCCCACATGAGCTTGGTGGAGCCCTTGCGGCCGGAGTGGCCGAGCTGGACGCCGATCGCGGTGCCCGGCGCGCCGAGGTGCACGAAGTCCGTGACACGGCGCCAGGCGTCGCCCTGCTCCTGGGTCCAGAGGCCGGTGCAGCCGGGCGTGATGCGGCCTTCGGGGCTGACGCAGACCATCTCGGTCATCACCAGGCCGGCTCCGCCCAGCGCGCGGGCGCCGAGATGGACGAGGTGGAAGTCGCCGGGAAGCCCGTCATCGGCGACGTACATGTCCATGGGTGAGACGACGACCCGGTTGCGCAGGGTGAGGGAGCGCAGCCGGAAGGGGGTGAACATCGGCGGGGTGCCGGGCGGGCAGCCGAAGTCCTTCTCGACGGAGTCGGTGAAGGCGGCGTCACGCAGCCGCAGATTGTCATGAGTGACCCGGCGGCTGCGGGTGAGCAGGTTGAAGGCGAACTGACGGGGCTGCTGGTCGACATAGGTGCCGAGCTCCTCGAACCAGCGCAGGCTGGCCGCGGCCGCGCGCTGGGTCGACTCGACGACCGGTCGGCGCTCGTTCTCGTACGCCGCGAGGGCAGCGGACAGGCCGGGCTGCTCCTCGATGCAGGCGGCGAGGGCGAGAGCGTCCTCGACGGCGAGTTTGGTGCCGGAGCCGATGGAGAAGTGCGCGGTATGGGCGGCGTCGCCGAGCAGCACCGTATTGCCGTGCGACCAGCGGTCGTTGACGACGGTGCGGAACGCGGTCCAGGCGGAGGTGTTGCCGCGCAGTGGGCGGCCGTCGAGTGCGTCGGCGAAGATCTTGGCACAGCGGACGGTGGACTCCGCCTCGTCGAGCTGGTCGAAGCCCGCGGCCCGCCAGACCTCTTCGCGCATCTCGACGATGACGGTGGAGGCGTCCCGCGAGTAGGGGTAGCCGTGCAGCTGCATCACGCCGTACTCGGTCTCGGCGATCTCGAACCGGAAGGAGTCGAAGGCGAAGTCGGCGGCGAGCCAGATGTAGCGGCACCGATGCGCGGTGATGCGGGGTGCGAAGGCGTCGGCATGGGCGTCCCGGGTGGCGCTGTGCACACCGTCGGCGGCGATGACGAGGTCGTGCGTGGCGGCGAGTTCGGCGGCGGGCGGGGCCTCGGAGCGGAAGCGGAGCCGTACGCCGAGTCCTTCGCACCGCTCGTGCAGGATCTGAAGGAGCCTGCGGCGGCCCAGTGCGGCGAAACCGTGGCCGCCGGAGGTGAGGGTGCGGCCGCGGTGGACGATGTCGATGTCGTCCCACCGTACGAACTCGGCCTGAAGTGCCTGGTGGACGACCGGGTCGGCGTGCTCGATGCCGCCGAGGGTCTCGTCGGAGAGGACGACGCCGAAGCCGAAGGTGTCGTCGGGTGCATTGCGCTCCCAGACGGTGATGTCCCGGTCGGGGCCGAGCCGCTTGAGCAGCGCGGCCGCGTACAGCCCGCCGGGTCCGCCGCCGATGACGGCGACGCGCAGGGAAGCGGTCATGGCTATCTCCCCTGCCATTTGGGCGGGCGCTTCTCGGTGAAGGCGGCGTGGAACTCGGCGTAGTCCGCGCCGTTCATCAGCAGCGCCTGGGTCGCGGCGTCCAGTTCGACCGACGCGGCGAGCGGCATGTCGAGCTCGGCGGTGAGCAGGGCCTTGGTCTGCGCATGGGCCAGGGCCGGACCGTCCGCGAGCCGGCGGGCCAGTTCGCCCGCCCGCACATCCGCCTGGCCCTCGTCGGTGAGCTCGCTGATCAGACCGATCCGTTCGGCCTCGGGTGCGCGGACGGCATCGCCCAGCATCAGCAGCCGGGTGGCATGGCCGAGCCCGACGACCCGCGGCAGCAGGTAGGCCGCGCCCATGTCTCCGCCGGACAGGCCCACCTTGGTGAACAGGAAGGCGAACTTGGCGGACGGGTCCGCGACCCGGAAGTCCGCGGCGAGCGCGAGCACCGCGCCCGCTCCTGCGGCGACGCCGTGGACCGCGGCGATCACCGGGAAGGGGCACTCCCGGATCGCCCGGACGACCTGACCTGTCATGCGGTTGAAGTCGAGCAGCTGGGCGGTGTCCATGGAGAGCGTCGCGCCGATGATCTCGTCGACATCACCGCCGGAGCAGAAGCCGCGGCCCTCGCCGGCGAGCACCAGCGCGCGTACGGAACGCTCGCGGGCCAGCTCGGCGAGGAGATCGCGCAGGTCGGCGTAGGCGCCGAAGGTGAGCGCGTTGAGCTTCTCGGGGCGGGCGAGGGTGACGGTCGCGACACCCTCGTGCCTGGTCAGCCGCAGATGGCGCCAGTTCTCGGTGCGCGCTGCGGAACCGGTAAAGGGGCTCATGGAGTGTGGCCTCCTTCGGCGGGCGGTCTGCCGGCCGGGGCCGGTCCGGCTTCTGCCTGTCTCCCGAAGCTATCACTCTTACGTGACTGCCGTCACGACTGCGCTATACGCGGCCCGGAACATACGCCGCGATGTGGCAGTACTCCCGGCGACAGCAGGACCCGACCCGGCCCGGCGATCCGTCCCGTCCTTGAGCGCACGGCGACGCGCCCGACCCATGCAGGAGCACGGCCGGGGGCCTGGTACCGGTCCGGGCGCTCAGCGCCGGCCGCGGTCACCGCCCGGCGGCGGACGGGAGGCGGTCCGGTTCACGCCGGCGGCACGGTCCTGACGCGGCCGCGGGCGGGCCGCGTCGGTACTCTCACGCCGGATGCGGCGGGCCGGTCCGGGCCGGGGCCACGGGGGGGCGACGCATGGCCAGGCGGATGCGGCAGCACCAGGCCCTGTCCGGGCGATCTTGTCGGCCTGCGGCGTCAGATGCGTGGGGTCTCCTCGGGCCCACCAGGGCCGAGGCATGCGGCCTCCCCAGGCCCACCAAGGCCGAGGCATGCGGCCTCCCCAGGCCCACCAAGGGCATGGGGTCTCCCCAGGCCCACCAAGGCCGAGGCATGGGGTCTCCCCAGGCCCGCCAAGGGCATGGGGTCTCCCCAGGCCCGCCAGGGCCGAGGGGACGCATCGCAAAGCGGAGCATCACCCTCGTACTGGACGTACGTGGGCCACTCCGACAACACAGCGCGGTGCCGCAGCTGTCGTCGCAGGCCCGACAAGATCGCCCGGACAGGATCTAGGCGTCGGAGGCATCCGCCCCCGCCGTGCCGCCGGCGAGCGTGGCCACCATGACGGCCTTGATCGTGTGCATCCGGTTCTCCGCCTGGTCGAAGACGACGGAGTGCGCCGACTCGAAGACCTCGTCGGTGACCTCGAGCTCCGCGAGACCGTGCGTCTCGTGGATCCCGCGGGCGACCGAGGTGCCCAGGTCGTGGAAGGCGGGGAGGCAGTGCATGAACTTCACCTGCGCATTGCCCGTGGCGCGCAGGACATCCATGGTCACGGCGTAGGGGCCGAGGACCTTGATCCGCTCGCCCCAGACCTCCTTGGGCTCCCCCATCGACACCCAGACGTCGGTGGCGACGAAGTCCGCTCCCCGCACCCCCTCGGCAACGTCCTCGGTCAGCGTGATCCGGGCACCGCTCACCTCGGCGGCCTGCCGGGCGCGGGCGACGGTCTCCTCGGCCGGCCAGTACGAACGGGGCGCGACGATACGGACGTCCATGCCCAGCAGCGCGCCGGTTACCAGGTAGGAGTTGCCCATGTTGAAACGGGCGTCGCCGAGGTAGGCGAAGGTGATCTGCTCCAGGGGCTTGTCGCAGTGCTCGGTCACGGTCAGCACATCGGCGAGCATCTGAGTGGGGTGCCAGTCGTTGGTCAGGCCGTTGTAGACCGGCACCCCCGCGTACGCCGCGAGCTCCTCGACGACATCCTGGCCGTCGCCCCGGAACTCGATGGCGTCGAACAGGCGGCCCAGCACCCGGGCGCTGTCCTTGGCGGACTCCTTGGTGCCGATGTGCGCCCCGGCCGGGTCGATATAGGTCGTGGACGCACCCTGATCGGCGGCCGCCACCTCGAAGGAGCAGCGCGTACGGGTCGAGGGCTTCTCGAAGATCAGCGCGACGTTCTTGCCGCGCAGCCGCTGCACCTCGGCACCCGCCCGCTTGGCCGCCTTGAGCTCCGCGGCCAGATCGATCAGGCCGCGGAACTCCTCGGCGGTGAAGTCCAGCTCCTTGAGGAAGTGCCGGCCTTCGAGGTGTATCGCCATGGTGGCTGCTCCTGGGTCGCTGCTGCGGGTACCGTGGAACTATATACGAGCGCATGCATCGCTATACAGCACCTTCCCGCACTGTGGGACACGGCCGGCTCAGGTCCCCGGATGCGGCACGGTCTAAACGGCCTCGCGCTCGACCGGGCAGCTCATACAGCGCGGGCCGCCCCTGCCCCGCCCCAGTTCGCTGCCGGGGATCTCGATCACCTCGATGCCCTGTTTGCGCAGATGCGTGTTGGTGGTGACATTGCGCTCGTACGCGACGACGACACCGGGCTCGACGGCGAGCACGTTGCAGCCGTCGTCCCACTGCTCGCGCTCCGCCGAGTGCACGTCCTGCGTCGCCGTCAGCACCCGGATCTCCTGCAGTCCCAGCGCCGCCGCGATCGCGCTGTGCATGTGCTCCGGCGGATGGTCGCTGACCTTCAGCCCCTGCCGGCCGTCGGCCGGTTCGATGGTGTACGAGCGGAGCATGCCGAGCCCCGCGTACTGGGTGAAGGTGTCCGCGTCGACCATCGTCATCACGGTGTCCAGGTGCATGAAAGCCCGCCGCTTGGGCATGTCCAGGGCCACGATCGTGCGCGCCGAACCGGCCGCGAACAGGCCGCGCGCCAGCATCTCCACGGCCTGCGGCGTGGTGCGCTCGCTCATCCCGATCAGCACCGCGCCGTTGCCGATGACGAGCACATCACCGCCCTCGATGGTGGAGGGGTAGTCGTCCTGGCCCTCCGACCAGTGGTGGAAGGTGCCCGCATCCGGTCCGGCGAAGTGCGGATGGTGCTTGTAGATCGCCTCGAAGTGGACGGTCTCGCGCTGCCGGGCCGGCCAGCGCATCGCATTGATGGAGACACCGTCGTAGATCCATGCGGAGGTGTCACGGGTGAACAGGTGGTTGGGCAGCGGCTGGAGGAGGAAGTCGTCCAGGTCCATCGCGTGGAAGCGGACGGACGTCGGCTCGGTGTGACCCGCGAGGAACTCGCGCTTGGTCATCCCGCCGACCAGCGCCTCGACCAGTTCGGGCGTGGGCAGTTCGTCGAACGCGACCCTGAGGTGGTCGGTGGCAAGCGGCCCGTACTCCTTCTCGTCGAAGACCCGGTCCAGGACCAGCTTTCTGGCCTCCTCGATCTCCAGCGACTCACGCAGCAGATCGCCGAACAGATGCACCACCACGCCGCGGTCGCGCAGCACGTCCGCGAATCCGTCGTGCTCCTGCCGGGCACGGCGCACCCAGAGCACATCGTCGAAGAGCAGTGCGTCCTTGTTCCTCGGAGTGAGCCGCTTCAGCTCCAGATCGGGACGGTGGAGTATGACCTGGCGCAGACGCCCGGTCTCGGAGTCGACATGGAATCCCATACCCCCATCCTCACCGGCCGGACGCCGGTTCACCCGGCGAACGGCGCTACCGCTGCGAACCGCTTCCAGCTCGTCCCGGGCCCGCTCGCAGGTGATCCGCTCGATGCCGTCGCGGCGGCTGCGGGAAGCACTGTCCGTACGTCCCGCAGCCGCAGCCGTGCCGGTGGCGCCGGCGGCCGCCCACGCGCGGTCAGAGCCGCGGGTCGACCGGCTCCGATTCCAGGGCCAGCACCGCGAAGACCGCCTCATGGACGCGCCACAGCGGCTCCGAGCCGGCCAGCCGGTCCAGGGCCTCCAGGCCCAGGGCGTACTCGCGCAGCGCGAGCGAGCGCTTGTGGTTCAGGAACCGCCCGCGCAGTCTCTCCAGGTTCTCGGGGCGGGTGTACTCGGGGCCGTAGATGATCCGCAGGTACTCGCGGCCGCGGACCTTGATTCCCGGCTGTACGAGCCGGCCCTTCCCGTCCCTGGCAAGCGCCTGGAGCGGCTTGACGACCATGCCTTCGCCGCCGCGCCCGGTCATCTCCAGCCACCAGTCGACACCTGCCGCCACCGAAGCCTCGTCGCCGGTGTCGACGATCATCCGGCGGGTGACCTGGAGCAGACCTGTCGGGTCGTGCTCCACGAGCCGGTCCAGCCAGGCGAGCTGTTCGTCGTGCGGCACCGCCGCCAGCGAGCGGCCCTCGGAGGCGAGGATCTGGAACGGTGCCAGCCGCACCCCCTCGAGCCCGTCGGTCGTCCAGCAGTAGCGCCGGTACGCCTCGGTGAACGCGGCCGCGTCGTCGGCCCGCTCCCGCTGCCGGGCGAGCAGTCCCTCGACCGCGACCCCGCGCCCGACCGCGGCCTCCAGGGCGGCCGTCGCACCGGGCAGTACCGCGCCGGAGGCGGCGCCGACCGCCGCGTACTGCGAACGCAGCAGACCGGAGGCCTTCAGCGACCAGGGCATCAACTCGGCGTCCAGGAGCAGCCAGTCGGTGTCCAGCTCGTCCCACAGGCCGGCCGCTGTGATCGCCGTACGGAGCCTGCCGAGGATCTCCTCGGTGACCTCGCAGTCGTCGAAGAACGGCCGTCCGGTGCGGGTGTGCAGCGCGCCTGTGGGCCCTCCCTCACGGCCTTCGGCGTCGGAGGTACCTCCACAACCGAACCGCCGCCGTGCCGCGTCCGCGTCGCGGCACACCAGCGCCACTGCCCGCGAACCCATGTGCTTCTCCTCGCAGACGACCTGCGCGATGCCGTCGGCCCGGTACTGGGCGAAAGCCTCGGCCGGGTGCTCGAGATAGCCCTCCTGACGCGAGGTGGCGGTCGGGGCCATCGTCGGCGGCAGATAGGTCAGCAGCCGCGGGTCGACCGCGAAGCGGCTCATGACCTCGAGCGCTGCTGCGGCGTTCTCCTCGCGCACACCGATACGGGCCATGTGCCGGGTCTCGACGACGCGCTTGCCGTGTACGTCGGCGAGATCCAGCGGACGCCCCTCGCGGCTGCCCGGCGCCTCGGTCACCAGCGGCTTGGCCGGTTCGTACCAGACCTTCTCGGCCGGTACGTCGACCAGTTCGCGCTCCGGCCAGCGCAGCGCGGTCATCCTGCCGCCGAAGACGGCACCGGTGTCGAGGCAGATGGTGTTGTTGATCCACGAGGTGTCGGGCACCGGGGTGTGGCCGTAGACGACCGCGGCACGGCCCCGGTAGTCCTCGGCCCACGGGTAGCGCACCGGCAGGCCGAACTCGTCGGTCTCACCGGTGGTGTCGCCGTACAGCGCGTGCGAGCGGACCCGGCCGGAGGTGCGGCCGTGGTACTTCTCGGGCAGTCCGGCGTGGCAGACGACCAGCTTGCCCCCGTCGAGGACGTAGTGGCTGACGAGTCCGTCGATGAACTCCCGTACCTGCTCGCGGAAGGCGGGGTCCTTCTCGTCCTCCTTCTCGAGCTGTTCGATGGTCTCGGCGAGGCCGTGGGTGTGCTGGACGTTACGGCCCTTGAGGTAGCGGCCGAGCTTGTTCTCGTGGTTGCCGGGCACGCACAGGGCGTTGCCCGCGGCGACCATGGCCATCACGCGGCGCAGCACTCCGGGGCTGTCGGGTCCCCGGTCCACGAGGTCGCCGACGAAGACGGCGGTGCGTCCCTCGGGGTGCACCCCGTCGACATAGCCGAGCTTGGCGAGCAGGGTCTCCAGTTCGGAGCGGCAGCCGTGGATGTCGCCGATGATGTCGAACGGGCCGGTGAGGTGGCGCAGGTCGTTGTAGCGCCGTTCGAGGACGATCTCGGCGCTGTCGGCCTCCTCGACGCTGTGCAGGATGTGGACCTTGCGGAAGCCCTCGCGCTCCAGTCCCCTCAGCGAGCGGCGCAGTTCGCGCCGGTGCCGCTGGACGACGTGGCGCGGCATGTCGGCGCGGTCGGGGCGGGCGGCGTTGCGTGCGAGGCAGACCTCCTCGGGCACGTCGAGCACGATCGCGATGGGCAGGACGTCGTGCTGCCGCGCGAGCTGGATCAGCTGGCGGCGGCTCTCGGACTGCACGTTGGTGGCGTCGACGACCGTCAGCCGGCCGGCGGCGAGCCGCTTGCCGGCGATGTAGTGCAGGACGTCGAAGGCGTCGCCGCTCGCGCTCTGGTCGTTCTCGTCGTCGGCGACGAGCCCGCGGCAGAAGTCGGAGGAGATGACCTCGGTGGACTTGAAGTGCTTGCGGGCGAAGGTGGACTTGCCGGATCCGCTGGCGCCGACGAGGACGACGAGGGACAGGTCGGTCACCGGGAGCCGGCGGCCGCCCGGTGTGGTGCCCGCGGCGCCGGGGGTGGGGTCGGTGGTCATGCGGCCTTCGCCTCCTTCTGGGTCCTGTTCGGTGCGTCCGTCGTGTCCGTCTTCTCGAACACGGCCATCTGCGTGGGCGGGCCGACCTCGGGGTCGTCGGGGCCCACGGGTACGAAGCGCACCTCGTAGCCGTGCCGCTGGGCAACCGCTCCGGCCCAGCTGCGGAACTCCTCGCGCGTCCACTCGAACCGGTGGTCGCCGTGGCGCACGTGCCCGGCGGGCAGCGTCTCCCAGCGGACGTTGTACTCCACGTTCGGGGTCGTCACGAGCACCGTCCGCGGCCGGGCGGAGCCGAACACCGCGTACTCGAGGGCGGGCAGCCTCGGCAGGTCGAGGTGCTCGATGACCTCGCTGAGGACGGCGGCGTCATAGCCGGCAAGCCGCTTGTCGGTGTAGGTGAGCGAGCCCTGGAGCAGTTGCACGCGGGCGGCCTGGCGCTCGCCGAGGCGGTCCAGCTTGAGCCGGCGTCCGGCAATGGTCAGCGCCCGCACCGAGACATCGACTCCGACGATCTCGGTGAAGCGGACATCCTTGAGCAGAGCCTGAACCAACTGGCCCTGGCCGCAGCCCAGGTCGAGGACCCGGCTCGCGCCGGCGGCGCGCAGCGCTTCGAGGATCGCGTCGCGGCGCTGTTCGGCGAGCGGGAAGGGTCGCTCCTCGGTGTCCGTGGTCTCGTCCACGGCGTTGTCCACGTCCTCGACCTCGAGGTCGTCGGACTCGGCGAGGCGCACCAGCTCGAGGCGCTCCATCGCCTGCCGGGTCAGTCCCCAGCGGCGCGAGAGATAGCGGCTGGTGATCAGCTTCTGCTCGGGGTGTTCGGCGAGCCAGCCCTCACCCGCCCGCAACAGCTTGTCGACCTCGTCGGTGGCCACCCAGTAGTGCTTGGCGTCGTCGAGCACCGGCAGCAGTACGTAGAGCTGACGCAGCGCGTCGGCGAGGCGCAGCTCGCCTTCGAGCACCAGCTGGACATAGCGGGAGTCGCCCCACGCGGGGAACCGGTCGTCGAGGGCCACCGGCTGCGCCTCGACCGAGGACCAGCCCAGCGGTCCGAACAGCTTCCGCACCAGTTCGGCTCCGCCGCGCGCGGGCAGTGCGGGCACTTCGACGCGCAGTGCGAGCGGCGCCTCGGCCCGCTCGGGCAGCGCGGCGCACACGCCGCGCAGAGCGCTCTTGAACACCGTGCTCAGCGCGACGGACAGCAGTGACGACGCCGCGTACGGGCGGTCGTTCACGTATTGCGCGAGCGCCGCATCGGGCGCGCCGCCCCGGCCCTTGCCCTTGCCGCGCCGCACCAGCGCCACCGGATCCACCTCCAGCAGCAGTGCGGCGGTGCAGCGCTCGACGGACGCCTCAGGGTAGAAGACATGCGCCGTGCCGTGCGAGGTGGAGAACGTCTGCGCCTTGTCGGGATGCTTGTGCAGCAGAAAGCCGAGGTCGGTCGCGGGACGCTCCGGGGTACCGGTCGTACTGATCGTCAGGAACACGCGTCCGAGTATCGTCCGGTTCGGCTCCTCCGACCAGGGGTTTTCGCTCGCTCCGGCAGCGGGGGCGGCTGCCGGGGCCGGCCGCCCGTGTCAGTCCATGCCGAGCAGCCGTGCCAGCTCCGTGATCCGGTCCGGGCCCACCCGGCAGCAGCCGCCGACCAGCCGGGCCCCGGCCGCCTGCCAGTCGCGCACGAGGGCCGGGTCGTACAGCGACCCGCCGCGCCAACTGCGGGCGGCGGGGTCCCACTGCTCTCCGCTGTTGGGGTACACGACGGCCGGCTTGCCCGTCACCGCTGCCGCGAGACCCACCGCCGAGGCCGCCTCGGCCGGCTCGCAGCAGTTCACGCCGACCGCGATCACGTCTGACCGGCCGGTGGCCAGGGCGAACGCCTCGGCCAGCTCCTGACCGGCCCGGGTACGGCCGCCCGCGACGGTGTACGAGAGCCAGACGGGCACACCGCACCCGTCGGCCGCCCGCAGCAGCGCCTCGGCCTCGTCCGTGTCCGGCACGGTCTCCAGGGCCAGCACGTCCGGCTCCGCCGCAGCCAGGGCGTCGATCCTCGGCCGGTGGAAGCGCTCCAGCTCCCGCACGCTCATCCCGTACCGCCCGCGGTACTCGCTGCCGTCCGCGAGCATCGCACCGTACGGCCCGACCGATGCGGCGACCCACACCTCGTGCGGCGCACCGGCGGCCGCGCTGCGGGCCAGTGAGACGCTGCGGCGCAGCAGCGCCGCGGCGCGCTCCCCCGAGATGCCCCGCCGCTCGAAGCCCTCGAAGGTCGCCTGGTAACTGGAGGTGATGAGCACCTGTGCACCGGCCCGTGCATACGCGGTGTGCGCGGCCTCGATCTGCCCCGGATCGTCGGCGAGCAGGCGCGCCGACCAGAGGGCGTCGGACAGGTCGCAGCCCTGCGCCTCCAACTGGTTGGACAGGCCGCCGTCGAGCAGCAGGACGCCGTCGGCGAGCGCGGCGGCGAGTGTACGGACGGGTTCCACAGGTGCTCCTCGTGCCGGCCGGTCAGCCCAGCTGGGTCTGGACCTGGGACGAGATCAGCTCCAGGTGGTCGAGATCGCCGAGGTCGAGGATCTGAAGGTAGATCCGGGACGACCCGATCGCCGCATAGCGGCCGATCTTGTCGACGACCTCGGCCGGTGATCCCGCCAGGCCGTTGGTCTTCAGTTCGTCCACATCACGGCCGATGGCAGCGGCCCGGCGCGCCACCTCGGCATCGTCCTTGCCCACGCACACCACCAGCGCGTTGGAGTACACCAGCTCGTCGGCGGCCCGTCCGGTGGCCTGGGTGGCAGTGCGGACCCGGCCGAACTGACGCTCGCTGTCCTCGATCGACGCGAACGGAATGTTGAACTCGTCGGCGTACTGCGCGGCAAGGCGGGGAGTGCGCCTGGCCCCGTGGCCACCGATCAGCACGGGCACCTTGGCCTGGGCGGGCTTGGGCAGTGCGGGCGAGTCGGTCAGCTGATAGTGCTGCCCCTCGTACGAGAAGGTCTTGCCGGCCTCCGTGGCCCACAGTCCGGTGACGATCGCGAGCTGCTCCTCCAGGCGCCCGAACCTCTCCGCGGGGAAGGGGATGCCGTAGGCCCGGTGCTCGTCGGCGAACCAGCCTGCGCCGAGGCCCAGTTCGACCCGGCCGCCCGACATCCGGTCGACCTGGGCGACCTGGATGGCCAGCACACCCGGGAACCGGAACGTCCCCGCGGTCATCAGGGTGCCGAGGCGGATGCGCTTGGTCTCGCGGGCCAGCCCGGCCAAGGTGATCCAGGCGTCCGTCGGGCCGGGCAGCCCGTCGGACGAGCCCATGCTCAGGTAGTGGTCGGAGCGGAAGAAGGCGTCGAAGCCGAGATCCTCGGTGGCCTTGGCGACGGTCAGCAGGGTGTCGTAGCTCGCCCCTTGCTGGGGCTCGGTGAAGATTCGAAGATCCATGCATCCATCCTGCACCGTCGGATGCCGGGCGGAGCTGACCGTCAGGTGCCGGCGGCCTGGTCCATCTCGGCGACCGGCCGTTCGGGGCCGGCTCTGCCGCGCACGATGTCAGGAGGCCGGTCCAGCTGGTGCGCCGCGAGCCGGCGCAGCATGCCGCGCACCCGGTCGCTCGATTCGTCGGCCGCGTCTATGGCCTCGATGCACTGCCAGTACAGCCCCTCGTCGTCGGTGGCACAGGCGACCCCGACCAGCGCCATCCCTACTTCCCCCAGCAGCACATGCAGCGCGGTCAACGCGGCATGGGCGTCGGTCACCTGGGTCAGCTGCGCGGCCCGCACGCCGCCGCTGCGCACCATGGGGTGGTCGAGCACCCCGCAGGCCCGGCCGCCGATCTCGCTCAGCGCCCGCGCCTCTCCTCTGAGCCACTGCGGCCCGCTCAGGGCGAGGCTGCTGCCGATCGCCTGGGCAAGCGCCTGGGCCTGCCATGCCTCCGCCACGATGTCCGGCACCTCGCGGCTGTGTGCCAGAGCGTCACGGCTGAGCGTGACGAGCCGTTCCGCGTCCATGTACGTACCCCCGTTCGTACGACTTTCTGCCCACTCAGTTCATTACCCAGAGTGAAGCCGCTTGAGCCGAAACGCCAGAGGAATTCCGAAATCTGTGGACAGGACAGCCATTGTGGATAACCCGGCAACTCCATAGAGTGACAACACTCCGTGGCGGCACCGGCAGAGCGGCCTGCCGTCACCTCAGCGTCACTTCGCCGGAAAGCGCAGTTCGTTCCGGTCGATCTTCTCGGAGAGCGCCGTCAGCGCATCGATCCCCAGCACTTCGCAGAACTGGAGGAGGTACGCCAGCACATCCGCGACCTCGTCGCGCACCCGGTGCGCCGTGCTCTCCTCCTCCATCACCCGCGCCGACTGCTCGGGCGTCAACCACTGGAAGATCTCCACCAGTTCGGAAGCCTCGACGCTCAGCGCCACCGCGAGATTCTTGGGCGTGTGGTAGGGCTCCCAGTG
The DNA here is from genome assembly GCF_040613775.1 of Streptomyces sp. NPDC006208. Classification (NCBI taxonomy): domain Bacteria; kingdom Bacillati; phylum Actinomycetota; class Actinomycetes; order Kitasatosporales; family Streptomycetaceae; genus Streptomyces; species Streptomyces sp. NPDC006208. Next base: position 35,005 of record NZ_JBEXSW010000013.1, read on the forward strand.
CCGCGCCGCCGCGAACTCGGCCAGCCGGCGCTGCAGCCGCGCCACATCAGGTACACCGTCGCCCGGTCCCTCGTCCTCCGTCATGGCCCCAGGTCTACCACTGTCACGCCACCGATCCCGCGCGCGGACGTCGCATCGGCAAGCGTCCCCACCAGCCGGATGTGCCCACGTGCGCACATCTCCGCGGCCAGAGCTACCAGTTCACGCCGCTGCGCCACGTCAAGGCAGCGGTCGAAGCCGTCGGCGAGCACCGTGAGCGACTGATACGCGGGCGGCACTTCGGCGACCTGGTCCATCGCCAGCACCCCCGGCCCTGTGAGCAGCACCAGCGCGAGGCCCAGATATCTCAACTCCCCTTCGCCGAGCCGCCCCACGGGAGTGGCCGTCCGCCCGCGGCCCCGGCCGAGCAGTGCCTGCACCGTCCCGTCCGCGAGCTCTTCCACGACCAGATCCACCACCTCGCCCACGCAGCCCGCGCGCGCCGCTGCCGCAAGCCGCGCATGCCGTTTTGCGCACTCGCTTCGGGTGCGGTGCAGCACCTCCGCGAGGTTGTCGCAGCCGCGGCGCAGCCGGCCCGCGCCCGGTGCCACCGGTCTGCGCATCCGGTGCGGCTGCGGATCGCAGGCGAAGGCGGACCGCAGCGCCAGCACCACCTGCTCGGCGGCGGCGATCACATGCAACTGCCCCTGTGTGCTGCCCGCCACCCGCAGCGGCAGCAGGGCCGTGCCGAGCCGGTCGTCGGGCAGCGGTGCGCGTGTGACTCCGGCGGATCCGGCGGTGTGCCAGGCCGCCTGCACGGCGGTGCGCCCGGGGTCGCGCAGTGCGGTGCTCAGCAGCGTCCGGCCGTCGCCGGTCAGCCGTTCACCGACGACGCGCAGCTCCGGCTCGGCCTGCACCGCCAGATCGAGCCGTACGGTGCCGGCCGGGCCCTCGACGGTGCAGCCGAGCCGGAATCCGCGCCGGCCCTGGGGGTCGGCGCCGGCCCCTTCCGGGACGCATCCGGCCGGGTCCGGGAAGGCCGCGGCCAGTTCCTCCCCGGCGCCGAGCCGTGTCAGGGCCTCGTACGCCTGAAGCACGCTCGACTTGCCGCTGCCGCTCGCACCCGCGAAGAGCGTCAGCGGGCCGAGGCGGTAGGACGCCTGCCGGTGTGCCCGGAAGGCGGCGAGCCGCAGTTCGGTGACGGTGGGACGGGCGGCCTGCGGGCCGCCGGTGGAGGGGTTCGCGTCCATGACGGGGACGCTACGCAGCCCGGAACACGCCGAACCGTTCCGCCGTGAGGGCCTTCCTACGAATGGGGGACGGCTGCGGCCTCGATGCCCTCGACCTCGGTGCCGTCCGGCGCGAGCAGGAAGACATTGCGGTCCACCCGGTGCATGGCGCTGCCCAGCCCGAAGACGACTCCGCTGCTGAAGTCCAGGATCCGCTTGGCGACTTCGGTGTCGGCGCCGGTCAGATCCAGCAGCACCGGAATGCGCTGGACGAGGTACTCGGCGACCTCGCGCGCATCGGCGAAGACCTGCACCCTCAGCACGACGAACCGGCGCTGCTCGGCGGCGGCGTAGTCCTGCGGGACGGTGCGGTGATCGATCCGCGACGGCCACTCGTTGCGTCCGCGCAGCGGCACGACCTGGGCCAGGCCTTCCCACTGCTCGTCGGTGACGTCATACCTTTCGTACCTACTCATATCCCCATCCTCGCGCCCCTCACCCGTTCGGCCCAACAGCGACACGGGTGAGGGGGCGATGAATAGTGGAGGTCAGCCGCGCTCGAAGACGGCGACCGTGCGTGCCGGGACCGTGAAGGTCCCCGAGCTCCTCTCGTACGACGAGGTCCGGGTGATCTCGTCCGCGCCCGAACGCTGCACGGGGTGGAGCCGGTACGCCTTGTCGGCGACTTCCGCGATCCGCTGCGTCTGCTCCTCGGGGGTGGCGTTGAACACGACCACCAGGTCACCGAGTCGCATGGTGATCACGCCCGGGGTCTCGTCCTTGCCCGAGAGCGGGAAGGAGAGGGCGGACCGGACCTGGTCGGCGGAGGCCAGGCTGAAGGCCTGCTCCGTCGAGCGGATCGTGAGCAGATCCCGGTAGGCGGCGGACGCTGCGCCGATCTGCGTGCAGCCCACCGTGAGCGACGGCGCGGCCAGCAGCGGCTTCGCGAACCCCCACTTGGACTTGTTGTCGGCCTCCGGCGGCAGGCCGCGGCCGAAGCCGTTGCCGTCCTTGCAGTCCCAGTGGATCGCGTTGAACCAGTCGCCGCTGTCGTAGGAATTGCGGTCCAGCGACTTGGAGCGCAGCAGATCCGTGCCCGCCTGGGAGAGCGCGGGTCCCTGGGACAGGGCCGCCGTGCCCATCGCGAGGACCTGCATCCTCGCCCGGTCCGCGGGCGAGGTGTCCGCGGGGAGCTTGAAGGCGAGGGCGTCGTACAGCGATTCGTTGTCGTGCGCGTCCGCGTATGCGAGCGCGTCGCCGGGGACGGCGGCATAGCCGGCCGGCGCACCGTTGTAGTCGACCTCGGAGCCCTTGACGGTGCGGCCGCTGGTGTCGGTGAAGGAGTACGACGCCAGGTTGCCGGACAGGCCCACCTTGATCAGGTCCTGGTAGTGCAGGAGCCGGGCCTTCTGCTCCTCCCGGGTGCCGTTCGCCGCCGAGGAGTTGGGGTCGGTGTACAGACCGGAGGCGAAGCCCTGCACGCCCGGGTCCTCGTCGAACGGGCCGCCGCCACGCACCGCGTCCCGCGCCCGGTCGGAGAAGGTCGCGATGCCCGTGCCGGCCATGTTCTTCTGGGTGGCCTGGACGAAGCGGGCGTCGTCGGCGATCTCGCCGAAGTTCCAGCCCTCGCCGTACAGGATAATCTTCTTGCCGTCCACGCCGTCGCGTTCGAGCGTGAGCTCGTCGAGTGCGTCACGCACCGCGAGCATGTTGGCCTTCGGGTGATGACCCATCAGGTCGAAGCGGAAGCCGTCGACCTTGTAGTCACGGGCCCAGGTGACGATCGAGTCGACGACGAGCTTGCCCATCATCGCGTTCTCAGGGGCGGTGTTGGCGCAGCAGGTGGAGGTCGCGACCGTGCCGTCGGCGAGCAGCCTCTGGTAGTAGCCGGGCACCACCTTGTCCAGTACGGACTTCTCCGCCTGGCCGCCGGCGACGGTGTGGTTGTAGACGACGTCCATGACGGTCCGCAGCCCGTCCTGGTTCAGCGCCTGGACCATCCGGCGGAACTCGACCGTGCGCTCGGTCCCGTCCGGGTCGGTGGCGTAGGACCCCTCCGGAACGGTGTAGTGGTACGGGTCGTAACCCCAGTTGAACGCGTCCTTGGCCGCGGCCTTGGCGACGCACGCCTGCTGCTCGTCGGAGTCGGGGGCATAGACCTTCAGGTCACAGTCGGGCTGCTGCTGGTCGGACTTCTTCTCGGGGATGGTGCCGATGTCGAAGGCCGGCAGCAGATGGACGTACGAGGTGCCCGCGTCGGCCAGGGCGCGCAGGTGCTTCGTGCCCTTGCTGTCCTTGTCGGCGAAAGCCAGGTACGTGCCCTTGTCGGAGGCCGTCGGGTCCGCGATCGAGAAGTCGCGGATGTGCAGCTCCTGGATCTGTGCGTCCCGCAGCGGTACGGCGGCGGGCTTCTTCAGCGTCGACCAGCCCGACGGGGCAAGGGACTTGTCGCGCAGGTCGGCGATGACGCTCTGCTTGGAGTCGGCGGTCAGCGCCACCGAGTAGGGGTCGGTGACCTTGTTGGTGACCAGTTGCTGGACGCTGGGCGCCCATACCTTGACCGCGTAGCGGTAGGTCTTGCCCTTCCAGGACTTGTTGCCGGTGACCGACCAGACGCCGCTCGCGCTGTCGCGGCGCATGGCGACGGCCTTGCCGTCGAGTTCGAGGGTGACCTGCTGGGCCGTCGGCGCCCACAGCCGCAGGGTGGGCACACCCTTGCGGTCGAAGGTCGTGCCGAGGGACGCCTTGGTCGCCTTCGCCGCGTACAGGTCGTCGAGGACTCCGGCGATCTGCACACCGGTGGCGGTGAGCACGGCTCCGGTGGCGGACCGCTGTGCGGCGACGAGCTGGCCCTTGAGGGCTTCGCGGACCCTGTCCCGGTCGCGCGGGTCGACGGTGTAGGCGGGGTACGCCTTCAGGTGCGGGAACTTCGCCTTCTGCGCTGCGGTGAGTTCCGACTTGTTCAGGCGGAGCCAGTGGGCATCGCCCGTCAGGGCTCCGTCCTTGACGGCGATCGATCCGTCGCGGGAGTAGAGGAGCTGGACGGAGGCGGCGGCGTCGCTGCCCTTCCAGGCGACGGTGTCGGCGTCGATCCACACGGCGTGGGACTTGGTGAGGTCCAGGGCGGCGCCGCCGCCCTTGGGCTGCGGCAGCAGGTACTTCTCCTGGCCGGCGAGCAGCCACACCTCGTGGCCGTTGGCCTTGAGGTCGAGCGACTGGTCGGCGGGAAGGTCCTTCTCGTCGCCCTTGTGCAGGATGTAGCTGAGCGAGGTGGCTCCGGCGGCGAGCGGTACCTCGTAGACCGCGCCGTACGCGTCGGTGCGGACGGGCTCGAGGGGCTTGGACCAGTCGGTCGGGTTCGCGGCGCCGGTCCAGGTGTGGAGGCCCCAGCCGCTGTAGTCGCCGTCGGCGCGCTTGTGGTGCAGGATCGCCTTGCCGGTGTCCTGGGGCGGGTAGGCCCCCTCGGGCGCGGTGTTCCGCACCTCCGGCTTGCCCTGCTCGATCCAGATCTCGCCGGTCTTGGTGAGATCGATCGCCCGGTCGGCGTCGACGTCCTTCACCCCGTCCTTGTTGACGGCGATGAAGCCGACGGAGGAGGCGCCGGGCTTGAGCTTGACGTACGCGAAGGCGCCGTAGGCGTCACGGCCGGTGAACGGCTTGCCCGCGGGCCAGGTGGTGCCTTCGCCGTCGGCGATGTCGCCCCAGGTGTACAGGCCCCAGTCGGCGTAGTCACCGTCGGCGCGCTTGTAGTGGACGACGGCGTAGTCGCGCTGGACGGCGGTCGGCGGCTGCTCCACGGCGGGCGCACCGCTGGTGGTGGCGGCCGTGGCGCTCGCCGTGCGGCCGGCGCTGTCGATGACAACGGCCTTGTACCGCAGGGCGGTTCCGGCGGGGACCCGGTCGGAGACGCGTTGGGTGACCTTGTAGGGGGCGTGGTCGGCCGAGCCGAGCACCTGCCACTTGGCGTTGCCGACCTGGGCGGCGAAGACGACGCGGTTCAGCTGTCCGCCGTCGGCGTCCGCGCTGATCTCCACGGTGCCGGTGGCGCCGGCGGCCGGGGCCTTGAGCGTGAGGGCGGGCTTGGCGGCGGGGGCGGCGAGCGCGCCGGCCGCCTTGAGGACGAGCGAGGACAGCGCCGGGACGGTGACCGTGATCTTCTTGTCGGATCCGCTGGTGACGGTGGCGGAACCGCCGTAGAGCGTGCGGAAGTTCATGGCCGCGGAGCCGGTCGGGACCTCGACGGTCTTCGGCTCGGTCGCGTTGTTCACTGCGACGACGTACTCGGTCTTCGACTTCGCGTCGGTGCGGGAGTAGGCGTACACGCCCTGGCCGTCGGCCGCGTAGCGCTCGGTCTGGATGCCGTCACGCAGCGCCGGGTGGGTCTTGGTGAGCTTGGAGAGCTCGGCGATCTGCCGGTACAGCGGGTGCTTGGCGTCGTATGCGTCCGAGGCGTGCGTGCGCTCGGTGCCGAGCTGGTCGTCGTCGAGGTAGTCGGCGGTCCTGGAGGCGAACAGGGTCTGGCGGGCGTCCTTGTCGCCGCCCGCGCCGGTGAAGCCCTGCTCGTCGCCGTAGTAGACGACCGGGTTTCCGCGGGTCAGGAACATGAGCTCGTTGGCGAGCCGGTAGCGCTTGATCAGCTCCGCGTCGTCGGCCTTCGCGTTGTCCTGCCGGAGGAAGGTGCCGAAGCGGCCCATGTCGTGGTTGCCGAGGAAAGGCACCGACTCGTAGGCGTTGGCCTTGTCGGTCGTGTAGCGGTAGTCCTGCGCGAACAGGTTCGAGAGCTTGGCCGCCGAGCCGCCCTGCGAGGCGTAGTTCCGCGCGGCGTCCTGGAAGGGGAAGTCCAGTGTGGCGTCGAGGCGGCCCTCGGTCACATACGGCGCGGTGATGGCCGGGTCGGCCGAGTAGACCTCGCCGAACATGAAGAAGTCGTCGCGGCCGCGGTCGGCGGCGTAGTCGTCGAGTGCGGTGGCCCACTGGGTCCAGAACTCGGTGTTGACATGCTTGACGGTGTCGATGCGGAAGCCGTCGATGTCGAAGTCGCGCACCCAGCGCCGGTAAATCTTCTCCATGCCCTCGACGACCTCGGGACGCTCGGTCCACAGGTCGTCGAGACCGACGAAGTCACCGTGCGCGGAGGACTCGCCGGCGAAGGTCGAGTCGCCCCGGTTGTGGTACATCGTGGGGTCGTTGAGCCAGGAAGGGACCTTGAGGTTCTTCTTCTCGGCGGGGACGACGGGCGTACGCGGGAAGGAGTCGCGGTCCGTCTCCGGGAAGGGCCGGCTGCCGTCGGCGTAGTCGCTGTCGTCGAAAGGCACGCCGTCCTTGGTGAGATAGGGGAAGGCGCCCTTGGACAGATAGCCGTACGACTTCTCCTTGTAGTCGACGACATCGGCGGTGTGGTTGGTGATGACGTCGAAGAAGACCTTCATGCCCTTGGCGTGGGCCTTGTCGATGAGCTTCTCGAGGTCGGCGTTGGTGCCGAAGTGGGGGTCGACCTGGGTGAAGTCGGTGATCCAGTAGCCGTGGTAGGCGGCCGAGGCATCCTTGCCCTCGCCCTGCACGGGCTGGTTCTTGAAGATCGGCGCCATCCAGATGGCGGTGGTGCCGAGCCCCTTGATGTAGTCGAGCTTCTCGGTGAGTCCCTTGAGGTCGCCGCCCTGGTAGAAGCCCTTGTCGGTGGGGTCGTAACCGGTGGCGAGACGGGTGCCGGTCAGCCCGCCGCGGTCGTTCTTCGGGTCGCCATTGGCGAAACGGTCGGGCAGGACGAAGTAGAACTGCTCGCGGGTCAGATCGTGACGCGCGGGCCGGTCGGCGAGCGACCGGTCCGACGGCGGCGCGGGCGGCTTGGGCTCGGCCGCCGCCGGAAGGGCGGAGATGAGCGCCGCGACCGTGGCCGCCGCGAGGGCGGCCGCTGCCGAGCGCAGATGTGGGCGGGGGCGTATCAAGGCGGAGTTCTCCTCGAGGAGGGTGACGGAGAGGGGATGCCGCCCCGCGCCCCTGGTACCGGGGGCGGGGGCGGCGGATGCTGCGGAGGGCAGGGGTCAGTTGCGCCAGGTGTCGTTCAGCGTGACCTTGCCCGAGGCGGGGACGGTGGCGGTGCGGTTGGCGCCGCTCTCCCAGATGGCGTTGCCCGAGGCGTCCTTGCGGAGGTACTTGTACTCGAACGAGGTGCCCGCGGGCAGGCTCACCTCGAGCTTCCACACCGGGTAGGCCACCGGGTCCAGCTTGAGCGCGCTGCCGGTGTTCCAGTTGCCGAGCGCGGACTGGTTGCCGGTGACGTAGATGTTCTGGCCGACGGCGGTGGTGGCGTTGACGTTGAAGGACGCGCCGGAGGCGGGTGCGGGGGTGCCGCCGCCGCTGCAGCTCGTGGCGCCGACGTGCAGGGCGAGTGCGGTGTGGGCGCCGAGGGTGGCCGTGAACTGGCCGGAGCCGTTCACCGTCACCGGGTTGCCGCTCTGCACGTCGCAGTACGTGCCGGTCGGCAGCGAGGTCTGGAACGTACGGCTGACCGGCGAGCTCTCGTGGTTGATGGCGACGTACGCCTTGGTACCGCGGCCGAAGGCGATCTGGTCCCCGCCGTTGTCCCACCAGTTCGTGACGGCCTGACCGCGCGCCACGTTCCGGAAGGCGACCATCGACGAGATCTCGCGCCAGGCGTGCTGGCATTTCCAGCCGTCGCTGTAACAGGCGTTCACGCTGCCGCCGTTCGGCGGTCCCGCGTCCTTGTCGGACCACTCGTAGCCGGAGTGGACGTCGGGCGAACCGTACGGCCAGGCCAGCATGAAGACGTTCGCCAGCGTGTAGGTGGCGCCGTCCTTGTAGTTGAGGGTGTCGCCGCCGCGCTCGGTGTCGTGGTTGTCGACGAAGACCGCCGACTTGCCGGAGGCCATGTAGCCCCAGCCCTCGCCGAAGTTCTTCAGGTAGGCGAGGTTCTCACCGTTGAAGACGCGCTTGAGGTCGCGGGCGTAGCGGAACTCCTGGACGTCGCCGTTGCCGAGGTACTCGCTCGGGGAGACGGCCTCGCCGTCGCCGTGGATCGCTTCCTGCTTCCAGTACACGCCCGTGTTGGTGAGCTTCGCCTTGATGGCGGCGAGGTCGGCGGCGGGCATGTGCTTCGCGGCGTCGATGCGGAAGCCGTCGACGCCGAGGGTGAGCAGGTCGTTCATATAGCCGGCGATCTTGGTGCGGACGTACTCCTCGCCGGTGTCGAGGTCGGCGAGCCCCACCAGCTCGCAGTTCTGGACGTTGGCCCGGTCCTGGTAGTTGGTGATCTGGGCGGTGCAGTCGTCCAGGTCCGGCGACGAGTACAGACCGGGGTAGCCGTACTTGGTGTACGAGGAGCCGCCGGTGCCCGTCCCGGAGCCTGCGGCCATGTGGTTGATGACGGTGTCGACGACCACCTTGACGCCTGCCGCGTGGCAGGTGCCGACCATGTTCTGGAACGCGGTGCGGTCGCCGAGTCTGCCCGCGATCCGGTAGCTGACGGGCTGGTACGAGGTCCACCACTGCGAGCCCTGGATGTGCTCCTGGGGCGGCGAGACCTGGACGAAGCCGTAGCCGGCGGGGCCGAGCTGGTCGGTGCAGGCCTTGGCGACGGAGGCGAACTTCCACTCGAACATCACGGCGGTGACGTCCTTGTCGCCGGGCGGCGTGGCCTGGGCCGGGGCGGGCGCCGTGACGGCCACAGCGGCTCCCGCCACGGTGGCGAGTGCAGCGGCCACGGTTCTGCGGGCCATGATTCCTCCTGCTCTGGGGAGGTGCGGATGCGAGGGGGGAAGCCTCGTACGACAACGCGCCATGTCCGCAAGGCCTTTGACGATTCTTGCTGCAAGAAGTCTGAAACTGATTGCGGTCGTGACCGTACGGTTCTGTCGCGCGCAGGTCAACCCTTTGGGCAGACTCCGGTGACAAGCGGGGAACATGGCCGTTTCGTGACCGCAAACTCTTTCGCAAGTCATTGCAGGGGTGTTACGTTCAGCTCGACTCCGGTCCGGCCGACCGGGGGACCCGGCAACGCCGGGCCCTACGCGCCCGGCCGGCCGGACCGGTCACAGGTCGCTGGAACGCGGCCCAGCCGGGAGCCCGGGGCCAGTTCACACCCCGCCGCCCTCAACAGGGCAGGCCCCGGGCATCCTTCCGGTCAGCCGCGCCGACCGTGCGGCTGGCTCGTGGAACCGCGGACGACCAGCTCGGGCTGGAACACGAACTCCGTGCGGTGCACCGGGTTTCCCTCGATCTCCTCGATCAGCGCGTTCACCGCGGCCGTCGCCATCGCCTTGACCGGCTGGCGCACGGTGGTGAGCGGCGGATCGGTGAAGGCGATGAGCGGCGAGTCGTCGAACCCGACCACGGACACGTCCCCCGGTACTTCGAGTCCACGCGAGCGCACGGCTCGTATCGCACCCAGCGCCATCATGTCGCTGGCACACACGATCGCGGTGCAGCCCTGGTCCATGAGCAGGCCGGCCGCCGCCTGCCCGCCCTCGACGGAGAACAGCGTGCGCTGGATGAGGGTTTCGGCCTCGTCCAGCGACATGCCCAGCACCGCGTGCAGGGCGTCCACGAACCCCTCGGCCTTGCGCCGGGACGGCACATACCGGGTCGGCCCGATGGCGAGCCCGATGCGCTGGTGTCCCAGCTCGGCGAGATGGGTGACGGCCATGCGCGCGGCCGACCTGTCGTCGGGCGACACGAAGGGCGCGTCGATCGCTTCGTTGAAGCCGTTGATCAGGACGAACGGGACGCCCCGGGAGGACAGCGCGACGTACCGCGACGCGTCGGCCGAGGTGTCGGCGTGCAGCCCTGAGAGGAACACGATGCCGGTGACACCGCGCTCCTCGAGCTGCTCGACCAGTTCGTCCTCGGTGGCCCCGCCCGGCATCTGGGTGCACAGGACCGGCGTATAGCCGTGGCCGGCCAGCACCTGCTCGATGACCTGCGCGAACGCCGGAAAGATCGGGTTGGTGAGCTCGGGAATGACCAGACCCACCAGCCCTGCGCTGCGGCGCTTCAGGCGCACCGGCCGCTCGTAGCCGAGCACGTCGAGCGCGGCCAGCACCCGCTGCCTGGTCGGGGACGCCACGCCGGCTTTGCCGTTGAGTACCCGGCTGACGGTCGCCTCACTGACAGCGGCCTGGGCCGCGATGTCCGAAAGCCGCGGGGTGCCGTTGTCGACACCCCGCGGCAGCGGAACGGTCACACCGCCCACCACACCGTGGTGTCCGCGGGCAGCTCCGTCCGGTCGCCGTCCACGACGACCCCGGAGCTGGCCAGCAGCGGCCGCCCGTAGACGGGCAGGGTGGCCGGCTTGCCGGTGGTGTTGACGGTGCACACGAAGCCCTCGCGGCGGAAGGCGAGCACACCCTCGGGGGCCTCCAGCCAGGTCACGGCGTCGCCCTCGCCGAGCCCCGGCTGCTCGCGGCGCACGGCGAGTGCGCTGCGGTACAGCTCCAGGGTCGAGTCCGGGTCGCCGGTCTGGGCCTCGACGCTGAGCCCGCCCCAGGTGTCCGGCTGCGGCAGCCAGCTGCCACCGCTGCCGAACCCGTACGAGGAGCCCTCGACGGTCCACGGGATCGGCACCCGGCAGCCGTCGCGGAAGCCGTCCTGACCGGCCGCGCGGAAGAACGACGGGTCCTGGCGCACCTCGTCGGGCAGGTCCGTGACGTCCGGCAGGCCGAGCTCCTCGCCCTGGTAGAGATACGCGGAGCCGGGCAGCGCCAGCATCAGCAGGGTCGCCGCACGGGCCCGGCGCAGACCGAGTTCACGGTCGCCGGCGTCGCGGATCTGGGTGCCCAGACCGGGCGGGTTGGCGAACCGGGTCGCGTGCCGGGTGACGTCGTGGTTGGACAGCACCCAGGTGGCGGGAGCGCCGACCGGGCGCATCGCTGCGAGCGAGAGGTCGATGACCGAGCGCAGCTCGGCGGCGTCCCAGGCGGTGCCCAGGTACTGGAAGTTGAAGGCCTGGTGCAGCTCGTCGGGACGTACGTAGTTCGCGGTGCGCTCCACGGTCGGCGTCCACGCCTCGGCGACGGCGATCCGGTCCCCCGGGTACTCGTCGAGGATCTTGCGCCAGGCGCGGTAGATCTCGTGCACGCCGTCCTGGTCGAAGAACGGCATGACGTTGTTCCCGAGCAGCTTCAGCTGGTCGCCGCCTCCGATGTCGGGCAGTCCTTCGGCCTTCACCAGGCCATGGGCGACATCGACACGGAAGCCGTCGACGCCCATGTCCAGCCAGAAGCGCAGGATCGAGCGGAACTCGTCGGCGACGGCCGGGTGGTCCCAGTTGAAGTCGGGCTGCTCCGGCGCGAACAGGTGCAGGTACCAGTCGCCGGGGGTGCCGTCCGGGTTCTGGGTACGGGTCCAGGCGGGACCGCCGAAGATGGACTCCCAGTCGTTGGGCGGGAGCTCGCCGTTCGCGCCCTTGCCGGGGCGGAAGTGGTAGCGGTCGCGCAGCGCGGAGCCGGGGCCCTCGGTGAGTGCGCGCTTGAACCACTCGTGCTGGTCGGAGGAGTGGTTCGGGACCAGGTCGACGATGATGCGCAGGCCCAGTTCATGGGCGTCGCGGATCAGCGCGTCGGCGTCGAGAAGGGTGCCGAACATGGGGTCGATGGCCCGGTAGTCGGCGACGTCGTAACCCGCGTCGGCCTGCGGGGAGGCATAGAAGGGGCTGAGCCAGACGGCGTCGACGCCAAGGCCCTTCAGGTAGGGCAGCCGGCTGCGCACACCGTCGAGATCGCCCATGCCGTCGCCGTTCCCGTCGGCGAAGCTGCGCGGATAGACCTGGTAGATCACCGCGTCGCGCCACCAGCCCGGACGGGTGCTGTCGAGTGTGTGCGTGGGGGCAGCGAGGTGCTGGGTCATGTCTTCCCTGAGTAAGAGATGGCGGACGGGAACGGTGGGGGGTGCGCGTCAGGACTTCGCCGCGCCGGCGGTGAGGCCGGTGACCAGGTGACGCTGGACGAGATAGAAGACCAGCGAGGCGGGCAGGGCGATGAGCACCGCGGTCGCGGCCATCAGGTCCCACTGGGTGTCGTACTGGCTGACGAAGGTGGTGAGGCCGATGGACAGGGTGTACTTGCCCTCGCTGAGCATGAACACCGATGCGTAGGCGACCTCGCCCCAGGCGGTGAGGAAGGTGTAGAACGCCGCCACCGCCAGACCCGGGCGGGCGAGCGGCAGGATCAGCCGGTAGAAGGTGCCGAACGGGGTGAGCCCGTCGACCCGGCCCGCCTCGTCGATCTCGTGCGGGATGGTGTCGAAGTAGCCCTTGAGCAGCCAGGCCGAGTAGGGGACGGCCGTGGTGCAGTACACGAGGATGAGCGCGCCGTAGGTGTCCAGCAGCCCGAGGTCGGCCACGATCTTGTAGAGCGGGACCATCAGGATGGCGACCGGGAACATCTGGGTGACCAGGAAGGTCCACATCAGCTGGCGGTGGCCGGGGAAGCGCATCCGGGAGACGGCGTAGCCGGCGCTGGCGGCGATGAACACGCCCAGCAGGCAGGTGCCGAGGGCCACGATCAGCGAGTTCACGAACCACTGAAGGAACTCGGTGTCGCCCAGGACGGCAGAGTAGTTCTCGAGGCTGACCTTGCCGGCGATCTGGTCGGGGTGGAGGAAGTCCGTCTTGTCCGGGCCGAGCGAGATCCAGGCGATCCAGCCCACCGGGAAGAAGGCGATGAAGCTCGCCACGAGCAGGGTGGCGTGGATCGCGAGCGAGGCGCCGAAGCTGCGCCGTCCGCGCGGGCGGGAGCGGCCGCGCCCGGCGGGACGTGAGGTCTTCGTCGCAGGTGCCGCCGCGGGACGTTCGGTCGTGATGCTCATGTCGGAGGCGTCCTTTCGTGTGTCAGGCGGCGGTCTGCTCGTTGCGGGCGAGCCAGCGCCGGTAGAAGGAGGCGAAGACGATGAGCATCGACAGGATGATCACGCCGTAGGCGGCCGATCCGGCGTAGTCGCGCGGATCCTGGCCGAAGCCGAGCCGGTACGCCCAGGTGACGAGGATCTGTGCCTCGGGTGCACCGGTCGCGCCGAACAGCAGGAAGATGACCACGAACTGGTTGAACGTCCAGATGACGCCGAGCAGGATCACGGTGGAGCTGACCGAGCGCAGGCCCGGCAGCGTGACATGGCGGAAACGCTGCCACGGGGTCGTGCCGTCCATCTCGGCGGCCTCGTACAGATCGGTGTTGATCGACTGCAGTCCGCCGAGCAGCGAGACCATCATGAAGGGCACACCGACCCAGACGTTGACCATGATCGCGGAGGTGCGCTGCCAGAAGACGTCGCTGAGCCAGCCGGGCTGGGGCAGGTGGAGCCAGCCGAGTGCGGTGTTCAGGATTCCGCCCTCGTCGGCGAGTATCAGCCGCCAGGAGAAGACGGTGACGAAGGTGGGCACGGCCCACGGCAGGATCAGCACGAGGCGGTAGAACGTGCGGCCGCGCAACTTGCGGTTGAGCAGCATCGCGAGCCCGAGCCCGATGCCGTAGTGGAACGCGACACAGACGATCGTCCACACGATCGTCCAGGTGAAGTGGGGCCAGAACTGGCCGTCGGAGCCCGAGAGGATCTCCGTGTAGTTGTCCGCACCGACGAACGAGAACGAGTCCGGGATCTTGTTGACGCCGATCGTCCGGCCCACGTTGAGGCTGTCGGCGTCGGTCATCGACAGATAGACGCCGCGGATGAGCGGATACAGCACCAGGACGGCAAGGACGATGACGACCGGCGCCACCATGGCCCAGGCGTACCAGTGCTTCTCGTAGGAGAGCTTCATACGGGCGAAGAGCCCGGGGCGCGGGGCGTCACCACGCCCGCCCTTGGGGGCAGCACCCTCTACGGCGACGGTCATCTTCGGCACCTTCTCGGCAGATCTCGTCGGTGGTCGGTGGTCAGTGGGGATACGGCTGCACGGCCGGCCCGCCCCGGGTCAGGCGGGGCGGGCCGGCCGTGAGGTCAGGAGTAGTCCTTCAGCAGCTTCTTGTAGGCCGCCGCGGCGTCGTCAAGACCCTTCTGCACGCCGACCTTGCCCTGGAGGACCTTGGTCACGTTGGTCTCGAAGTCGGTGTACAGCGAGCTGTAGCTCGGGTCCGAGCCACGCGCCTTGCCACCCTCGGCGAGGACCGTCTGCATGTCGGCGAAGCCGGGCAGCGCCTTGACCTCGGCGGTGTACGCGGAGGTGCGGGTCGGCAGCGTGCTGTTCTTCAGCGCGATCTTCGCCTGGGTCTCACCGGAGGTCATGAAGCCGACGAACTTCTGCGCGGCCTTCTGGTGCGCGGCGTCGGAGCCGGCGTAGACGGACAGGTTGTGGCCGCCGATCGGGGCGCCCTTGCCGGCGGAACCGCCCGGGACGGTGGCGAGGCCCAGGTTCGCGGCGTCCTTGAACGCAGCGCCCTTGTAGATGTTGGTGAGCTCCCAGGGACCCTGGACGATCATCGCGACCTTGCCGGTCGTGAAGGCGTCCTGCATGTGGGCGTAGGAGTCGGCGGAGACGTCGAGCTTGGCGACACCCGGGGCCTTCAGCAGGCTCTTGCTGGTCTCGATGGCCTTGACGGCCTCGGGCGAGTTGACCGTGATCTTCTTGCCCTCGGAGTCGATCAGGTCGGTGCCCTCGCCGTACAGGAACGGCATCTGGTAGTAGCCGGCCTTGTTCATCCAGAAGCCGTCCGCGTCGGTCTTGGCGGCGACGGCCTTGGAGACCTTCTTCAGCTCGTCCCAGGTGGTGGGGGCCTTGTCGAAGCCGGCCTTCTTCAGGAGCTCCTTGTTCCACATCAGCGCGAGCGAGTCGGTGACGATCGGCGCACCGTAGGTCTTGCCCTCGTACTGGGCCTGCTTGAGCAGGGCCGGGGTGATGTCCTCGGAGTTCTTCAGCGCGTCGGTGCCGTCCAGCGGCGCCAGGAACTGCGACTTCGCCCAGTTGGCCGTCCAGCCGACGTCGGCGCGGATCACGTCGGGCGCGCCCTTGCTGCCGGCCGCGGTCTGGAACTTGTTCTGGGCCTGGTCGAACGGGACGTTGACGTACGTGACCTTGATGTCCTTGTTCGCCTTCTCGAACTCGGAGATCAGGGCCTTGTAGTTGGGCGCCTCATTCGTGGCATTGGAGGTGTCCCACCAGGTGATGGTGACGGGGCCGCTTGTGCCCTTGGAACCGCTGTCGCTGTCGCCGCCGCAAGCCGTGACCGCAAGCGCGAGGGTCGCGGTCAGCGCGGTGGCCGCTATGCCACGTCGCATGTGAACTCCTTCAACGAGGGGACCGCTCCATCGCGGCGCCGAGTCGTCGAGGAACGTAACAGGGCTGAAAACTATCCGAAAGACCTTGCGGCAATTTTCTGCAAGGGCAACTGATCGTTACATCCACGTGTCCGGAGAGTTGCCGATGAATCGCTTGACACCTGCGCCTTCCCCAGACTGCGACGCCCTCCGCACCCCCCGCAAGCCTTCCGCAAGAGTTTGCAAGCCTGTTACGTTCGTGTCCTGGCCGTCCGAAAGGGGTCGATTCATGCCGCGCACACCATCCACGCTGCTGAGGCCGCCGATGCCGCGGCGAGGGGCAGATTTCCGCACCCGGTGGGCAAGCTGACATGCGACAGGTACAGTCCACTCCCATGACCGCGCGGCTCTCCGACATCGCAGCCCAGGCGGGGGTCAGTGAAGCCACGGTGAGCCGCGTACTCAACGGCAAGCCCGGTGTGGCCGCGGGCACCCGCGAATCCGTGCTTGCCGCGCTCGACGTCCTCGGTTACGAGCGGCCCGTGCGCCTGCGCCGCCGCAGCGCCGGTCTGATCGGTCTGATAACGCCGGAGCTGGACAACCCGATCTTCCCCGCCTTCGCCCAGGTGATCGGTCAGGCACTGACTCGCCAGGGCTACACCCCGGTGCTCGCCACCCAGACCCCCGGCGGATCGACCGAGGACGAGCTCACCGAGATGCTGGTGGACCGCGGTGTCTCCGGGATCCTCTTCGTCTCCGGTCTGCACGCCGACACCACCGCGGACATGCAGCGCTACGACCTGCTGCGTGGCCAGGGCGTCCCCTTTGTTCTTGTCAACGGATTCTCCGAGCACGTCCAGGCTCCTTTCGTCTCGCCCGACGACCGGGCGGCGATGCAGCTGGCCGTCACGCATCTGGTCTCGCTCGGCCACACCCGGATCGGTCTGGCACTCGGCCCCCGGCGGTTCGTGCCGGTGCTCCGCAAGATCGAGGGCTTCCAGCTCGGCATGAAGGAGAAGCTCGGACTCGCCCCGGAGGAGTCCGCGGCGCTGATCCAGCACTCGCTGTACTCCCTGGAGGGCGGTCAGGCCGCCGCGACCGCGCTGATCGCCCGGGGTTGCACGGCGATCGTGTGCGCCAGCGACATGATGGCGCTGGGCGCGATCCGGGCCGCCCGGCAGCAGGGGCTGAACGTCCCCAAGGACATCTCGGTGGTCGGCTTCGACGACTCGCCCCTCATAGCGTTCACCGATCCCCCGCTGACCACCATCCGCCAGCCGGTCCAGGCGATGGGACAGGCGGCGGTGCGTGCGCTGCTGGAGGAGATCGGCGGTACACCGGCCCCGCACAGCGAGTTCGTCTTCATGCCGGAGCTCGTGGTGCGCGGATCGACCGCCTCCGGCGCCAAGCGCGCCGCCGTCGCGGAGCGAGGCGTCTGACGTGAGTGAACCGGCCTACGACATGCTGGTGGTCGGCGGCGCCGGAGTGGACACGATCGTCCGGGTCGAGGCGCTTCACCTGCCCCCGGGCGACTCGGTGTTCGTACCGCCGGTGCACGACTACGTGGGCCACACCGGGAACGGTGTGGCGCTGGGCTGCCATGCGCTGGGCCTGGCCACCAAGTTCATCGACTTCCTCGGCGACGATCCGCAGGGCCGGGCGGTGCTGGCCGCGTACGCCGCCGGCGGCCTCGACTTCAGCCATGTCGTCTCGCCGCACGGCACTCCGCGCGGAGTCAATCTCGTCGACCGCAAAGGCCGCCGTTTCTCGTTCTACGACGGCCGCCACCCGGCCGATCTACGGCTGCCGCGCGACTTCTACCTGCCGTACCTGGAACGCGCCCGCCACGTCCATCTCTCGATCGTCGGCCACAACCGGGACATGTACGAGGACATCCACCGGCTCGGGGTGACCAGCTCCACCGATCTGCACGACTGGGACGGCCGCAATCCGCACCACCGCACGTACGCCTTGGCGTCCGACTACGTCTTCCTGAGCGCCGCCGCGATCCACGACCGGCTCGACGAGGTCCTGCACGCGATCCTCGACGAGGGCCGGGCACGGCTGGTGGTGGCCACCGACGGAGCCGACGGCTGCCATGTGCTGGTGCGCGGCGAGCGGCAGGTGCGCCACTTCCCCGCGGTGCGCCCCGAGCGCCCCGTGGTCGACACCAACGGGGCGGGGGACGCCTTCGTCACCGCCTTCCTGCACATGCTGTTCCAGGGGCGTGAGGTCGAGGAGTGCGTGCTGGCCGGTTCCGTCTCCGGGGCTTTCGCCTGCGGCTCGGCGGGCACGCACACCGAGTTCATCGACCGGCCGGGCCTGCGCGCCGCCTGCGAGCGGGTCTAGGCCCTTCGGTCGGCGTCGGGTCCGGACGAGGATCGCGGTGAGTCCCCTCCAGGCTTCCGCGACATCGGTTCCGGCAGCGCGGACAGGGCCTGCAGCCCCTTCAGGAATCCGGCCCGGTCGGCGGCCGACAGCTGGGTGAGCAATTGCTCCTCACCTTGCTGGATCGCAGCCTGTACCGCATCCCTCAGCCGTTGGCCCGCGGCGGTGAGCGACAGCAGGCGTACCCGTCGGTCCTTGGGGTCCGGCTGACGGCGGATCAACTCCCTCGCCTCCAGGTCGTCCAGGACGGCGATGATGCGGGTCTTGTCCGCGCGGATGGCCTCGGCCAGCGCGGCTTGAGTGCGGAGCGGTGACTCGTCGAGGTGCAGCAGTACCGAGTAGGCCCACATCGTCAGACCGTGCGCGTCGAGGATCGGCCGCTCGGCCGCCATGAGCGCACGGCCCAGGGGCACGATCATCGCCGCCAGATCGGGACGGGTCGGCCGCCCCCCGGATGTGGTGCCGTTGTCGGCTGCATTCTCGGCCATGGTCAAGAAAATACCCGTTGACAATTCATACGCTCACGCAGATCGTAAGCACATGCTTATCAATCAGTCGGACGCGCCCTCACCGCACGCGGACTTCGCACGCCTCCGGCGCCTCGATGCCCAGGCGGTCCGGGACAGCGTGAACCTGATACGCCGGACGACCCCCGGCGATCTCCTCAGGCCAACCCCCTGCTCGGCGTGGACACTGGCCGAACTGCTCGCCCATATGACGGCCCAGCACCACGGATTCGCGGCGGCAGCGCTCGGGCACGGGCAGGACCTGTCGCACTGGTCGGCCCGGCCGCTCGGCGAGGATCCCGTCACGCAATACAGTGACGCAGCCGAGAGCGTCATCGCCGCGTTCGCGACCTTGGAGAGCCCCGACCGCGAGTTCACCCTCCCGGAAATCACCCGCGCCCGGACCTTCCCCGCCGCCCTCGCGCTCGGCTTCCACCTCATCGACTACGTGGTGCACAGCTGGGACGTCGCCCGCGCCCTGGGCATCACGTACGCTCCCTCCCCCGAACTCCTGCAGGCCGCACTGCCGATAGCCCGTGCCGTCCCGGACGGCGACTCCCGGCTCGCCCCGGGCAGCGCCTTCGGTCCGGGGCTGGCCGCGGACGACGACGCGGGCACACTGGAGAAGATCCTTGCGGCTCTCGGCCGCTCGCCGGAATGGCGCACCCCCCTCTTGCGCGACAACCGCACCGGCCCGGAGTGCGGCGCGGCTGCCCGCGGCACCACGTGCTGAGGTCCTTGCGGACGCACCGCTTCTGCTCGCTCTAGCGAGACAGCTCATGGCAGCGTCCCACCACGCCCGGCGGCAGCAGCCTTCACACTGCTGCCGCACTTCAGGGCGTAGGCCCGGGTGATCGTCTGGACGGTGCGGTTGCCCGCGGCGTCCCAGGCCTCGGCCCCTGAGGGCGACACAGCCGTTGGTGTCAGCCGGCTCGGGGTGCCACAGCAGAGCCTGGAAGGCGTTGCCGTCCTTCCGCAGCACCGAGGTGGAGCGCCAGGTGGCGCCCGCCTCGCACTGTCCCGGTTCGACTCCCGGGCCCGGCCTGGGAGATGGGCAAGATCAGCACCACCGACCCGCACACGACGACGCCGATACGTGTACACCCCTTGAGGAATCCAGCACTAGGTCCTGTCCGGGCGGTAGATGGTGTGCATACGGGCCGGGTCGCCGAGCACGTCGACCACGAACAACCCCAGGTCGGAGCGCTCGCCCTCCAGGAAGGGCAGCATGGGGTCCTCGGCCGCGTCGGCGGCGGAGCCGGGTGCCGCGTACCCGAGGGTCGTGCCGCCGACGGTCAGCACGCAGCGGTTGCCCTCCCGCATGTAGTGGACCTCCAGTTCGCCGTCGGCGACGAAGTCCTGCTTCCCCAGGCGCAGCCGCAGGATTCCCCGCTCCCGGTAGAGCACCACCAGCACCCCGGCCGGCTCGCCGTAGACACCGGCCCCGTCCGCCGTGTCGCCCCGCTGCCGCGGGTCGAGTTCGCCGGTCTTCGGGTCGAACAGGGCCCACTCCGCCGGGCGGTCGAACGACCTGACGGTGATCACTGCCTTGGTTACCCCCATGCCCGCAACCCTACTTCCCAGTACGCAAGGGCAGTTGACGACGCGCGGCGTCCCTGCGGCCACTCCTCGACAAGCCGGAGCGCGCCACCCAATAATGGGAGCGCTCCCGACTCCCCCGAGCGCGTCTTTGCGGAGAGAATCGACAGAACGGCACCATCCCTCAACGGAGGTCACGCATGGCAGCACGGGGGCGCCCGAGCCAGCCCACGCTCGAGCAGGTGGCCGCACTGGCCGGGGTCGGGCGGGGCACCGTGTCACGGGTGATCAACAAGTCGCCGGGGGTGCGGGACTCCACGCGCCACGCCGTCGAGCAGGCCATCGTCGAGCTGGGCTATGTACCCAACCATGCCGCTCGCGCGCTTGCCGGCAGCCGTACCGACGCGGTGGCGCTGGTGGTCCCCGAGACCGAGAAGCGCTTCTTCACCGAGCCGTACTTCTCCGAGATCATCCATGGTGTCGGCATCGGGCTCGCCGACACCGAACTGCAGCTCCTGCTGACCTTGGTGCGGTCGGAGCGGGAACGCACCCGGTTCCTGCAGTACGCCAGGGCCAGGCGCATCGACGGCGTACTGCTGGTCTCGGTGCACCGCAGCGACCCGCTGCCCGACCTGCTCTCCGAGATGGACATGCCGACCGTCCTCAACGGCCGCCGCGGCGGCGACGAGACGGTCTCGTACGTCGACTCCGACAACGCGGGCGGCGCGCGGCTCGCGGTGCGGCACCTGTCCGCGATCGGGCGCCGCAAGATCGTCACGATCACCGGCCCCGGCGACATGTACGTGGCCCAGTGCCGGCTGCGCGGCTACGAGGAGGCGGTGCGCACCTCCTGCCCGGACTTCGACCCCTCGTGGGTCGCCGCCGGCGACTTCACCGAGGAGAGCGGCCGCCACGCCATGACGGAACTCCTGCGCCGCCACGGTGACCTGGACGCGGTCTTCGCTGCCTCCGACGTGATGGCGGCGGGCGCGCTGCACGCACTGCGCGCGGCCGGACGCCGGGTGCCGGACGATGTGGCGGTCATCGGGTTCGACGACTCACCGCTCGCCCAGCACACCGACCCCCAGCTCACGACGGTCCGTCAGCCGGTCGAGGAGATGGGCCGGACGATGGCCGGTGTCCTGATCGAGCAGATGGCCGACCCGGGAGCGGCGTGGCGCAATGTGGTGCTGCGGACGGAACTGATCCGCCGGGGCACGGCGTGAACCGTGGGGCGACAGGGGGAAGTTGACACCACGTCTGATTCGGTAGGACCGGGAGCGCTCCCAATGTCGCGGGGCGCGGGGCCGGGGGTTGCTTCTGCCCCGGGGCGGTCCCTGGTCCGTGGCCCCCGGGACGGGGGACCACGGGGCCCACGGGCCAGGACCCGGAACGCCGCACGCGGCCCGCGCGCGGCTCCCGTACGCCGCAGCCCAGGGGAACGCCGGCGAGTGCTCCGGCGACCGTCGGCCATCGGCCGTTGACCAGGCGGTCACGCCTGCCGCCTGGTCCCCGCCGGCCGGCGCCCGCGCGCCACGCACTCGCCGACTCCAGTTGCTCGCACCGCCGTTCACGGCCCCCGGGTCGCAATGCCCTGGGCCGGTGCCGCGCACACCCGGCTCCGGCCGGCGAACGGCTAACGGGTCATGCCCCTGTCGCGTCCACCTCCGTGCGCACCCGGCGAGCCGCCGCGACCAGGTTCTCCAGCGACTGCCTGGTCTCCGGCCATCCGCGGGTCTTCAGGCCGCAGTCCGGGTTCACCCACAACCGCTCTGCCGGGATCGCCAGGAGGCCCTTGTGCAGGAGGTCGGCTGCCTCGTCCACACCGGGGACGCGCGGGGAGTGGATGTCGTACACGCCGGGGCCGACCTCGCGGGGGTACCCCGCCGTGGCCAGTTCGTCGGCGACCTGCATATGGGAGCGGGCTGCCTCCAGGCTGATGACGTCGGCATCGAGGTCGTCGATGGCCCGGAGGATGTCGCCGAACTCGGCATAGCACATGTGGGTGTGGATCTGGGTCCCAGGACGCACGCCACTGGTGGTCAGGCGGAACGCCTCCGTCGCCCACGCCAGGTACGCGGCGCGGCCGGAGCTGCGCAGCGGCAGGGTCTCGCGCAGGGCGGGCTCGTCCACCTGGATCACCGATGTGCCGGCCTCCTCGAGGTCGTTCACCTCGTCCCTCAGGGCCAGCGCGACCTGGCGGGCGGTCTCACCGAGCGGCTGGTCGTCGCGGACGAAGGACCAGGCGAGCATGGTGACCGGGCCGGTGAGCATGCCCTTGACCGGGCGGTCGGTGAGCGACTGGGCGTAGCGCGTCCAGCGCAGGGTCATCGGCTCGGGGCGGGAGATGTCACCGGCGAGGATCGGCGGGCGGACGTAGCGGGTGCCGTACGACTGGACCCAGCCGTGCCGGGTGGCGAGGTAGCCGGTGAGCTGCTCGGCGAAGTACTGGACCATGTCGTTGCGTTCGGGCTCGCCGTGCACCAGGACGTCGATGCCGGCCTTCTCCTGGAAGGCGATCACCTCGCGGATCTCCGCCTCGATGCGCCCCTCGTACGCATCCTGCCCGATCCGGCCGGCCCGCAACTCCGCCCGTGCGGCGCGCAGCTCGCCGGTCTGCGGGAAGGAGCCGATGGTGGTCGTCGGCAACAGCGGCAGACCGAGGTGGGTGCGCTGCGCCACGGCCCGCTCCGGGTACGGCTGCGGGCGGCGGGCGTCCGCGCCGGTGACCGCGGCCGTTCGGGCCCGTACGGCGGGGTCGTGGGTGAGTGCCGAGGCGGCGCGTGAAGCCAGGGCGGCACGGTTGGCGGCAAGTTCCGCGGCAATGGCGTCCGTGCCCCGGGCGAGCCCGCGGGCGAGGATGACGGTCTCGGTGGTCTTCTGCCGGGCGAAGGCGAGCCAGCGGGCGATGTGCGGGTCGATGTCCCGTTCGGTGGTGACATCGAGCGGCACGTGCAGCAGGGAGCAGGAGGCGGAGACGTCGACCCGGTCGGCGAGAGCGAGCAGGGTGCCGAGTGTGGCCAGTGACTTCTCGAAGTCGTTGATCCAGATGTTGCGTCCGTCGACGACACCCGCGACCAGCCGCTTGCCGGGCAGCCCGCCGACCGCCGCGAGGTCGTCGAGGTTGCCTGCGGCGGGCCCCGTGAAGTCCATGGCCAGCCCGTCGACGGGTGCCTTCGCGAGGACGGGAAGGGCCTCGCCCAGCCGGTCGAAGTACGAGGCGACGAGCAGCTTCGGCCGCTCCATGAGCGCGCCCAGCTCGCGGTAGGCGCGTGCGGCCGCGTTCAGCTCGGCCGGGGTGCGGTCCTGCACGAGAGCGGGCTCGTCGAGCTGCACCCACTCCGCGCCCGATGCGCGCAGTTCGGAGAGCACCTGTGCGTAGACGGGCAGCAGCCGGTCCAGCAGCGTGAGAGGTTCGAAGTCGGGAGCGACGCCCGGCGCGGGCTTGGCCAGCAGCAGATACGTCACGGGCCCGAGCAGCACGGGCCGGGCGGTCAGGCCCAGGGCGCGCGCCTCGGTGAACTCACCGACCTGTTTGCCGGAGTCGGCGCGGAAGACGGTGTACGGCCCGAGTTCGGGAACGAGGTAGTGGTAGTTGGTGTCGAACCACTTGGTCATCTCGAGCGGCAGCACGTCCTGGGCACCGCGGGCCATGGCGAAGTACCCGTCCAGCGCGTCCTTTTGGACGGCAGCGCGATGGCGGACCGGGATCGCACCGACCATCACACTGGTGTCCAGGACATGGTCGTAGTACGAGAAGTCACCGGTCGGGACCTCGTGGAGGCCGGCGTCGGCGAGTTGCTGCCAGTTGGCGCTGCGCAGCCGGGCGGCGGTGCGGTGCAGGTCCTGCGCCGAGACCCGGCCCTTCCAGTAGCCTTCGACGGCCTTCTTCAGCTCCCGGTTCGGGCCCTGCCGGGGGTGGCCGTACACGGTGGGTGTCACCGAACTGGTCACGGAACTGGTCACGGAACTCTCCTTCGCGAGTCGTGGGACGACCCCGGGCCGCATAGGGCGCGCGAAGGAACGGGGCAGCCGTGCCACCCGTACCGCCGACCCGCCCACGAGGTCACCGAGATCTCCGTGCGCGTCGTCGCACACGGGCAGTGGCAGGTCTTCGGACTCATGGGCGCGCCTCATGTCGGGCGAGGCACCTACTGGCCGTCGCTTCCCGGACCCGTACGACGGATCCAGTGCGTATGACGGCGATCGTTCCCACATACCGCTGCGGGGCAGTCCCGGATTCTCACCGGGTTCCCTCTTGCGACGCTCCTGCCTGGAGGGCAGGGGCGAACCAGCTGCGCGGCCAGCCTACGCCAGGGGGTGCACCACGGGGGCCGAGCGCCCTGTCTCCTGCTCCGCACCCGCTCCACAGCGGCCGCGGCAACGACCCGGTCCCTCAGCGGCGGGGGTGGACCCGCAACGGGGCCGACGCGAAGCGGCGTGACCCCGCTCGGGGACGCCTTGAGTCCCCGGGCCTGCGAATACGTATTGCCGGGATGTGGCGGTGCGGGGCGGCGAGGACGTGGATGATGGGCGCGGCATGACCGCGACCACCCGCTCCTGCGCACCCTCCGTGAGCCGCTGCCCCGCCGACGGCGGACAGGCCGAGCGGTGGCTGCGGGCTGGGCTCTTCGCGGTGATCAGTACGGTGCTGGCCGCGGCGGGCCATCATCTGGGATCGAAGGACCCGGTGCTGTGGCCGCGGCTGCTGGGGGCGGGGGTCATGGTGTTCCTCGCCGCCCTGCCGGGTGCGGGGCGTGCCCGTAGGCCGGCCCCGGTGCTGGCGGCGACGCTCGCCGCGCAACTGGTGCTGCACCGCGGTCTGTCCATGAGTTCCGGGGCGAGTGCAGTACCGGCGCACCGGGCCCATGGGGCTGCGGGCCAGGAGTACGCGACCCACCACAGCGTCTCGCTGATGCTCGTGGCGCATGTCGTGGCGGCCGCGTCCGTCGCCGTGCTGATGCAGCGCGCCGACCGGCGGCTGTCCGAGCTGCCGCATGCCGCGGGGCGATGGGTCGAGGCCGCCGCCGTCGCACTGGCCGCCGCGGCGGGGCGGCTGTCGCTGCGGCCTGCCGACCGGACGGGTCGGCAGGCCGTGCCGATGCCCGCCGCCCGTCGCCCTGTCCCGCTGCGGGCGCGGCTTGTTCATGTCGTGGTGCGCAGGGGGCCACCGGGGGCGGGGTGTTCCGTCGCCGTCCCCCTCGTCACGCGCCGATCAGCGCCGCACCCGAAAGAGCCCGCACACATGAACACATCACGCATCTCCCGGTCCGTCAGCCGCCTCGGGCTGGTCAGCGCCGCCGCGCTGGTCACCGTCGTCGCCGGGGCGACGACCGCGGCCGCGCACGCCGGGGTGACCGCCTCCGACGCCCGTGCGCTCGCCGAGAACGTCACCCTGACCTTCACCTCCGAGGCCGAGTCGGACACCGCCGGCATCAAGGAGCTGCGGATCGTCCTGCCCGAGGGCATCGCACCGGACGCGGTCACGCTCAAGGACGCCCCGAAGGGATGGAAGCTGACACCCACCGCGGAGGGTTACACGGTGGGCGGCACCACGCTCCAGACTGGTACGGACGCCGAGTACAGCGTCGTCGTACGACAGTTGCCGGATGCGACGTCCCTGGCGTTCAAGACCGTCGAGACATACGGCGACGGGAAGGTCGCGCGGTGGATCGAGGTGCCGGGCGACGGTGAGCAAGTGGAGAATCCGGCACCGCTGCTCAAGCTGGAGCCTGCCGCACGCGGCGCGAAGCCGATCACGCCGAGCCCGAGCACAAGCCCGGCCACGGACGGCAAGCCGTCCTCGGACGGGAGCGCGCCCGCGAAGTCTCCTGCGTCATCGGCGTCGCAGCCGGCGAAGGCCGGCAAGGAGAGCGACAGCGGCACCACGGGTGTCATCGTCGGTGTGATCGCTGCCGTGGCCGTCCTGGGCGCGGGCGGAGCGCTGTGGTTCAAGCGCCGTAACAGCGCCTCGGCATAGGGTCCGGCACGCGCGGGCCGCGAGCGTGCTGCCGCTCACGGTCCGCCGTGTGATCGCGGCCGCTGGGTGATCTCCCGTGCCGCGCGGATGCCCGCGCGGCACGGGGGCCCGCCCTGTCCGACGAAGCCCTGATCGCCCCCTGATCGCATTGGCCGAACAGCCCGCCGGATCAGCCGGTCAGATCAGCCCCTGCGCGAGCATCGCGTCGGCGACCCGCTCGAACCCCGCGATATTGGCCCCGGTCACATAGTCCCCGGGCACCCCGTAACGCTCCGCCGTCTCGTGGCAGATGCGGTGGATGTCGCCCATGATCCCGGTCAGTTCGGCCTCGACGCGCTCGGGGGTCCAGGAGTCCCTGGCGGCGTTCTGGCGCATCTCCAGAGCGCTGACGGCGACGCCGCCGGCGTTGGCGGCCTTGCCCGGGCCGAACGCCACCCCCGCGTCCTGCAGCGTGCGCACCGCTTCCGGGGTCGTCGGCATGTTCGCGCCCTCGGCGACGGCCTTGACCCCGTTGCGCACAAGGGCGAGCGCGTCCCGCTCGTGGAGTTCGTTCTGGGTCGCCGACGGGAACGCGAGGTCCGCGGCCACGTCCCATACACGGCCGCCGTGCACGTACTGGGCGGAGGCGCCGCGGCGTTGCGCGTACTCGCTGATGCGTGCGCGCTCGACTTCCTTGACCTGCTTGAGCAGTTCGAGGTCGATGCCCTTCTCGTCCACGACATAGCCCTCGGAGTCGGAGCACGTCAGCGGGTGGGCGCCGCGGCGGCCGAGCATCTCGATGGTGTAGATGGCGACATTGCCGGAGCCGGAGACCACGGCCGTCTGGCCCTGGAGGTCCTCGCCGCGGCCTCGGAGCATCTCGGCGGCGAACAGCACGCTGCCGTAGCCGGTGGCCTGGGTGCGGATCGCCGAGCCGCCCCATGCCTGGCCCTTGCCGGTGAGGACACCCGCCTCCCAGCGGTTGGTGATGCGACGGTACTGGCCGAAGAGATAGCCGATCTCGCGACCGCCGACGCCGATGTCACCGGCCGGGACATCGGTGTGCTCGCCGATGTGCCGGTGCAGCTCGGTCATGAACGACTGGCAGAAGCGCATGACTTCGGCGTCCGACCGGCCGCGGGGATCGAAGTCGCTGCCGCCCTTGCCGCCCCCGATACCCAGCCCGGTGAGGGCGTTCTTGAAGATCTGCTCGAAGCCGAGGAACTTCACGACCCCCAGATTCACCGATGGGTGGAAGCGCAGGCCGCCCTTGTACGGGCCGAGCGCGCTGTTGAACTCGACCCTGAATCCCCGGTTGACGTGCACGTCACCGCGATCGTCCTGCCAGGGCACCCGGAAGATGATCTGCCGCTCGGGTTCGCAGATCCGCTCGATGAGCCCTGGCTGCGCGTACTCGGGACGCGCCGCGAACACCGGTGCCAGGCTCTCAAGCACTTCCCGTGCTGCCTGATGGAATTCCGGCTCCGCGGGGTTGCGCCGCTCGAGATCCGCGCGCAGCGAAGCCAGTCGGTCGGTCGAGGATGACAGTGTCACAGATTGTCCCTTCCTGCCCTGACGGCGGGTGACGGCCGGGCCGCACGGACGGCGGTCCCGGTGTCGGTGCCGGCGATCAGTACGGCCGGGCCGCCGGTGCCGTTCAGTCCGAAGGCCGTGTCCGATCGCCGCATCGCGGCCATCTTGTCCTCTGCCGCTGAGGCCGCGTCGGACCATGGTGGCATCCGGAGCGTCGGTGGCATGACGGACATCCGGGACTTCAGACGCACACACGCGCGGCAGCGCATCAATCCTCACGCCCCCGCGCTACCAGGTGCGCGCGGCCTGGAGGAGGTGGTCGCGGACGCGGGCGACATGCGGGTTGCCGGCGGAACCGGGGCGCTGGACGAGGTAGCCGGTGTTGATCGGCGGGTCCTCGGGGTCATGGAGCAGGACCAGCGCGCCGGAGGCGAGTTCGTCCAGGCACAGATAGCGCGGCAGCACGGTCCAGCCGGCGCCCGCGACGGCCGCGGTGAGCACGCCGCGAAGGTCGGGGACGGTGACGGCGGCGTGGCTGCCGAGGCGTTTGCCGAAGACGTGCCGCCAGTAGCGGCGGGCGATGGGCAGATCCTCGGCGTAGCTGATCAGGGGAACGCCGTGGAGGGCCGCCAGCATGTCCGCGGCGGATCCGTCCGCTCCCCCGATCCGCTCCGCCCACACCGGCGCGGCCACGAGCACGAACTCCTCGTCGGTCATCGGTACGGCGGTCAGCGCCCGCCCGCGCGGCCGGTGGGTGGAAATGAGCAGGTCGTGGCGGCCGGAGCGCAGCTCGTCGAGGAGCGGGTCGGTCAGCCCGGTGGTCACGCGCAGTCGTATGCCGTCCGCGACCAGGGGCGCGAGCGCGGGAAGTGCGCGTACGCACAGCAGCTCGGCCGGCCCCGCGAGATGGACGGGCTCGACGGGCCCCGCCTCGTGGAAGCCTCCCTGTCCGGTGACGGCGGCCAGGTCGTCGAGCGGTGTGCCGATCCGGGCGGCGAGCTCGTCGGCGAACGGTGCGGGGGCGACTCCGCGAGGCAGCCGCTCGAACAGCTCACGGCCCAGCGCTCGCTCCAGGGCGCGCATCTGGGTGGTCACCGTCGGCTGGGACAGACCCACCAGATGTGCGGCGGCCGTGAAGGATCCGGAGCGGTGCACGGCGAGGAAGGTACGCAGCAGATTCAGGTCCACGGGCGCTGCCGCGCCCGGACGGGGCGCTACGGCCGACCCATCGGAATCCTTTTGTTCCATACGAGCAGTGTAGGCAACCCATTGGATATTCTATGGCAGACAGCAGGCTTCCTATTGGATGTCCGCCGATGGGCGATCTACCGTCGAGCACATGGCAAACATCCTTTTCGTCCTGACCGGCGCCGACTCCTGGACGCTGGCGGACGGCACCGAGCACCCCACCGGATTCTGGGCCGAGGAGGCCGTCACCCCCGCCGAGGCGCTGAAAGCGGCCGGCCACACGATCGTGGTGGCCACCCCTGGCGGCGTCGTACCGACGGTGGACGAGGCGAGCCTGGACCCGGCGGTCCACGGCGGCCACGACGGCGCCGAGAAGGCCAGGAACGCGCTCGAGGCGATCACGGAACTGAAGCAGCCGATCAGGCTGGAGGACGTCGATCTGGCGGAGTACGACGCCGTCTTCTACCCCGGCGGACACGGCCCGATGCAGGATCTGGCGGTCCACGCCGGCTCGGGTGAGCTGCTGACGGCCGTCCTCGCGTCCGGCAAGCCGCTCGCCGTGGTCTGCCACGGACCGGCCGCGCTGCTGGCTGCACGGAACGCCGACGGCGGCTCGCCCTTCGCGGGCTACCGGCTCACCGGCTTCACGAACGCCGAGGAGAGCCAGGCCGGCTTCGCCGACAAGGCGAAGTGGCTGCTCCAGGACCGCCTCGTGGAGCTCGGGGCCGACTTCCAGGAGGCCGAGCCGTGGACGGCGCACGTGGTCGTCGACCGCAATCTGGTGACCGGCCAGAACCCTGCCTCGTCCGCTCCCGTGGCGGCCGAGCTCCTCAAGGCGCTCGGCTGACACTTTCACCTCTGTGGGAAAATCAGGGAGGAACCACCCTGTTCCTGGGCCAGGAGGTGGATCATGGGACAGGCACGTGAGGTCATGGACCGGCTCACCGAGGCCCTGGCCCCGACACCGGACCTCAAGGCCATCGCCGCGCTGTTCGCGCAGGACGCCGTCGCCGTCACACCGGACGCCGGGGAGATCACCGGACGGGACAACATCGTCGAGTACTGGCGCCAGATGACGGACGCGGTGTCGGAGACCACCTACGAGCGGGTGGCCGCCTACGAGTCGGGCAACACGGCGATCGACGAAGGGATCTTCGGCGGCAGGAACACCGGGCCGCTGCAGCTGTCCTCCGGAGAGCTGCTGCCGCCGACCGGCAACGTCATCAGGATCCGCGGCTGCGACTTCGCCACGGTCCAGGACGGGCTGATCGTCAACTACCGCGTCTATTTCAACCAGCTGGACTTCCTCGAACAGCTGGGGCTGCTGCCGGTCCTGCCGTCCTGATGTGCCCGTCACCACCCGGACGCGCGCCGGATGCGTGCGGGTGAGTGAGGACGGGGGCTCAGCCGCCCGGCGCCCGGAGGAGTTCGCTCAGGGCCCGGACGGTCGGCGTCAGATACAGCCGGCGCAGGGTGAGCGCCGGGAGTCCGCGTTCACGCATGGTCGCGCCGACCCGGACCGCGTGGAGCGAATTTCCGCCCAGGTCGAAGAAGTTGTCGTCGGGGCCGACGGGAACGCCCAGCACCGTCTCCCAGACCTCGATCAGGGCGGCGGTCAGCCGGTCCGCGTCGGCCTCTTCCGGTCCGGGCCGGCGGCCGGAAGCGGGGGCGGGGTCCGCCGGGGTGGTGACGCGGGTCGCGGCCGGTACGGCGGGCTCGGGCAGTTGCGCCGGGTCGAGCTTGCCGTTGGCGGTGAGCGGGAGTTCGGGGATCGCGGTCAACGTGGTGGGCACCATGTGGTCGGGGAGCAGTCGCGCGGCCCGGCGCCGTACCGCCTCGGTGTCCGCTCCGCCGTCGAGTACGGCATAGGCGTCGATACGGACCGCTGCCGCGTCGCCGCGCGGACCACCGCCCAGTACCACCGCGGCCGCCAGGACGACGGGGTCGTCCAGCAGTACGGCGCGGATCTCGTCGAGCTCGATCCGGAAGCCGCGCACCTTGACCTGCCGGTCCAGCCGGCCCAGATGCTCCAGCGTCCCGTCGGGCAGGAGTCTGCCGAGGTCGCCGCTGCGGTACAGCCGGCCGCCCCGGTGGGGATCGGCGACGAACCGCTCGGCGGTCAGGTCCGGACGGCCCAGGTACTCCAGGGCCACGCCCGCCCCACCGACCCAGATCTCTCCCGCCACGCCTTCCGGCACCGGACGGAGCCGTCCGTCGAGCACATACACGTACCAGCCGGGCAGCGGCCGGCCCACCGAGCGTGACCCGGTCATCGCCTCGCGGCGGGTGACCGTCTGCGCCGTCACATGGACGGTCGTCTCGGTGATACCGAACATGTTCACCAGCCGGCACCGGTCCTCCGGGTAGCGGTCGAACCACCCGAGCAGAGCCCGCGTGTCGAGCGGCTCTCCGCCGAACACCACCAGGCGCAGGGCAAGGTCGGGCCCGGGCCGTTGCCTGTCGGCCTCCATGAGCTGACCGAACGCCGAGGGGGTCTGGTTGAGCACACTCACGCGCTCGCGCACCAGCAGGTCATGGAACTCGTCGGGCGAGCGGGAGACCCAGTAGGGGACGACAACGAGCCGCGCCCCGGTCAGCAGCGCACCCCAGATCTCCCAGACGGAGAAGTCGAAGGCGCTGGAGTGGAAGAGCGTCCAGGTGTCACCGGGGCCCAGATCGAAGTCGTCCCGGGTGGCGTCCAGCAGGGCCGCGACATTGGCGTGCGGCACCACACAGCCCTTGGGGCGGCCGGTCGAGCCGGAGGTGTAGATGATGTACGCGGCCTCCTGCGGGCTCCGCTCAGGCGGCGGGGCCTGCCCGGATCCCACCGACCGAGCGGCCAGGGCGAGAAGTTCGCCGGGGCTCGGCGTGCGGATGTGAGCACCGGCGGGAAAGCCGGCGTCCGTCACCGTCACGCGAAGCCCCGCGTCGTGCGCCGTCCGGACGAGACGCTCTGCCGGATACGCCGGATCCATCGGCACGTACACGGCATCGGCCTTCAGCACCGCGAGCATGGTGGCCACCAGATCGGCGGACCTCTCCAGGCAGATCCCTACACGCTCCCCCGGCCGCACGCCGGCGGCACGCAGTCCGGCGGCGATCCGTTCCGCCCGCTCCTTCAGCTCCGCGTAGGTCAGCGAGCTCGCTTCGTGGCTGATCGCCACGGAGTCGGGACAGCGCGCGGCCTGCTCGTCGAAAGCGGTGTCGATCCGCCGAGGCCGGTGGGGAACGTCCCGCTCCGACGCGTTGAGTCCCAGCCGGCGCGCCGCCTCGTCGGCGTCGAGCAGCTCGATGTCGGTCAGCGGGAGGTCCTGGTCGTCCGCCAACCGGCGGTGGACCCACGCGACATGGCGGGCGAACGACCGCGCCGCAAAGACCCCGATGTGGTGCAGCTGATGATGCACCTCCAGGGTCCGGGAGCCGTCCGGGGCATCGCGCACCGTGAGCGTCAGCGGAAACGGCGCTTGCTGGCACGCGAGTTGGCGTGTGCCGTGGCTGTCGGCGGCCCCGGACTCGAGCACGCCGACCGCCGGAGCGTCCGCCGGGGCATCGCGTGGGCCCATCGCCCCGGCGCGTACCGACTCCACAAGGTCCCCTGCCGTGCCTGCGTGAGCGAGATCCACCGTGCGGACGCGGGCCGTGTCCAGCGCGCCGAGCAGGTGCTCCGGGCGGTCGGAAGGTGATGTCAGCACGCCGATCCGCACGGTCTCCCGGTTCTCGTGGCGTCCGAGAACCAGGGCGGCGGCCGCGACGAGCACGGCGGGGGACGCCACCGAGAGCGCCACGCTCACCACCCCGGTGTGCTCGCGAGCCTTCCGCTCCCCGGCCGCCCATGCGATCCGGGCGCTGCCCGCACGCGGGCCGGGACACAGGCCGGCCGGCGAGGTGGGAGCCAGGCCGGCCGACGGGGCCACGGTGACATCGTCGGCGTCGATCCGTCCCAGTAGGACATCGGCGATCAGCCGCAGCGAGTGGACGTCCGCGACGGCACGGTGGGCGACCAGGACCAGGTCGGCGGGCCCGTCGGCGTAGCGCAGCAGGACGGCCCGGAGCATCGGGCCGGGGCCGCTCGCCGGGCGGTGCATCTCGGCCCGCAGCCTGCGGCCCGCCGGCTCGCTGCCGGCGGCCGCGGGCACCGTCTCGCTCCACAGGACGAAGTGCCCCGTGGCCCGGTCCGGCCACCAACGGTGCGGCGCGTCGCCGAAGTCACGGACGCGCCGGGCCACATCGTCGGCCTCGTCCGTCAGGCGCACCGCCAGCGCGTGGCACAAGGCGGCCTGCGGGGTGTCCGCCGGAAGGAGCCGGGAAAGGGCGGCCGGGGCAACGGGGGCGGTGGGAAGTGGCACTGATCGGTCTCCGGAGTCAGCGGACGGTGAAGCCGCCGTCGATGGTCAGTACGCTTCCGGTCACCTGCCGGGACTCGTCCGAGGCCAGCCAGACCGCCGCCGCGGCGACATCCTCCGCCTCGATCAGGGCGTTCATCGGCTGCGCCTGCACAAAGGTCTCCTCGTGCTCGGCAACGGGTACGTCCAGGGATCGGGCGATCTCGGCGAGCATCCGGCCCTCCACCTGCGGATCGTCCCGGACCGATCCCGGGCACAGGGCGTTGACCCGTACCTTGCGCGGTGCGTAGTCGAGCGCGACGGCCTTGGTCAGGCCGATCAGGCCGTGCTTGGCGGCGACATAGCCGGCGAAGTGGCGGTAGCCGACGAGCCCTGCGGTGGAGGCGACGTTGACGATGCTGCCACATCCCTGTGCGGCCATCCGGCCGCCCGCCGCGCGGATGGTGCGCCAGGCGCCGGAGAGGTCCACGTCGAGCATGAGCTGCCACTCGTGCTCCTCGATCTCGTGCGCGGCCTTGCCCGACGGGGCGGCGATCCCCGCGTTGTTGACGAGTACGTCGAGCCGGCCGAAGCGGGCCACACAGTCGGCCGTCGCCGCCTCGACCTGGGCCAGGTCGCGCACGTCGACCTGACGCGTCTGCACCGACACGCCCTCGTCGCGGCAGAGTTCGGCGGTGTACGCGAGCTGGCTCGCCGAACCCAGCGGATAGGGCACGCCAGGCAGGTCCGCCGCCACGTCCAGGAGCATCAGGTCCGCGCCCTCGCGGGCGAAGGCGACCGCACAGGCGCGCCCCAAGCCCCGCGCCGCCCCGGTGATCAGCGCTGTCTTGCCGGACAGTCTTCCGGTCACCGTCACCGCGGTTCCGCTTCCCGGCCGGTGCCGAGCTCCGCCGCGATCAGTTCGAGCACCGTCGCCGCGTTCTCCGTGAGGTACATGTGACCGCCGGGGAGCTCGGGCGTCGTCAGCTTGCCGGTCGTCGCAGCCGACCACTGCGCGGCCTGGAACGCGCTGACGAGTTCGTCGTCGTGCCCTCGGAGGGAGGTCACCGGAACCGACAGGAGGCGGTCGGTGGAGGGCACGTACGTCTCGTGCAGCCGGACGTCGGCCCGCAGCGTGGGCAGCAGCAGTTCGCGCATCTCCGCGTTCTCGAGGGCCGGGTGCGCATAACCGGCGAACACGCGTACCCGGGCCAGGAAGTCGTCGTCCGACAGTGCGTGCGCGTGCTCGGCGCGGCCGGTCCAGGGCCCCGGCGCACCGCTGACGACCAGGCGCTCGAAGCGCACGCCGGCGTCCGCCTCCAACCGGTGAGCGAGTTCGAACCCGAGTACGGCGCCCATGCTGTGGCCGAACACCGCGACCCGGGCACCCCCGCGCAGTGCGCCGGCCAGCCGGGCGTACACCTCGTCGGCGGCAGCGGCCGCGTCGGTGTACGCGGGCTCGGTGAAGCGCTCCTCGCGCCCGGGCAGTTGCACCGGCAGCACCTGGATGCCCTGGGGCGCGTGCGCCTGCCAGGGTTTGAAGAACGACGCTCCGGCGCCCGCGAAGGGCAGGCAGACCAGGACGGTCCGGGTCCGGTCCGCGGCTCGGGTCGGGTCCGCGGCACGGGCGCTGTCCCGGTCCGAGGGCGGGAAGGCCGCGGTGATCTCGGCGGCCACGGCGTCCCGGTTGGTCTCGTCCAGCAGATAGAAGTGGCCGCCCGGAAACAGCCGTTCGCGTACACCGGCGGCGTAGGGCCCGGCGCCGTGGGCGCGTTCGGCCGCAGGGACGAGCACGTCCTCCCGGCCCGCCAGCGTGGTCACGGCCACGGGCACGCTGCGCCCGGCGTTGCGATCGGCGAGCCGCCGCCCCAGCGTCAGATCGCACCGCAGCACGCCCAGCAGGTGTTCCCGGACGAACGGGTCGTCGAGCAGTTCCGCGGGCGTGCCGCCGCCCCGCCTGACGATGTCGAGCAGTTCGGTCTCGGACCAGTCACCCGCCACCCCGGCGGGCGGCCCGGCGGTAGGCCGGGCGCTCAGCACGAGACCCTGGCACAGCTCCGGCGCGGCCAGGGCAATCGCCGTCGCGAGTACGGCACCCATGCTGTGCCCGAAGTGGACCGTGGGCAGCGGTGGCAGCTCGCGCAGTTCCCCGACCACGGCGTCGACCACGCCCTCGGGGTCGTCGGGGAGTGCGGCAAAGCTCTCACCGAACCGGCGTTCCCGGCCCGGCAGGATCACTCCGACGACCTCGACGGTGTCGGGCAGCCGCCGCAGCACCGGGAGCAGAGCGTTCGGCCCGGCGCCCGCGTGAGGCACGGCGACGACCCGGCGACGGGCCGCGCCGCGCGCGGGCCGCACCACGACGGTCCATGGCTGATCAGGCATCGTTTCTCGATTCGCTCGAAAGGTCCCGGGGGCCGGGGCCGGTTGCCGCGGCGCCCCGGACGGGCCGTGCCGGCACGCCGGCCCGGCCCTGACTCATGACATCAGACCACCGGGTCGGCGGTGACGAACTCGACAAGTGTGCGGGCCAGCAGCCAGGGGTCCTCCGTGCCGCACAGCTCTCGTGTGGAGTGCATCGACAGCCCCGGTACGCCCACGTCGACGGTCGGAATGCCCATTCGCGTGGCCATCAGGGGACCGATGGACGTGCCGCAGGGCATCGCGTTGTTGGAGACGAACGACTGCCAGGGGGTGCCTGCCTGTTCGCACGCGGCGGCGAACACGGCAAGGCCCCGGCCGTCGGTGGCGTAGCGCTGGTTGACATTGACCTTGACCACGGGTCCTCCGTTGGGCAGCGGCCGGTGGTCCGGGTCGTGACGCTCCGGATAGTTCGGGTGGACCGCGTGCGTCATGTCGGAGGAGACCACGAAGGAACCCGCCACGGCCCGGTGCCACTCCTCCTGCGTGCCGCCGCGGGAGGCCACCGAGCGCTGCAGGACCCGCTCCAGCAGCGCGCTCTGGGCGCCGGTCTCCGACCCGCTGCCGACCTCCTCGTGGTCGAAGGCGGCAAGGACCGGAATGGGAGCGGGATCGCGGTCCACGGCACTGGCCAGCGCGGTCACGCCGGCGTGGACCGAGACGAGGTTGTCCAGGCGGGCGGAGACCAGGAACTCCTGGCGGGCCCCGAGATAACCGGGCGGCTGTACGTCGTGCAGCATCAGGTCCCAGCCGAGCACCTCGTAGAAGTCCACGTCGGCCTCGTCGGCCACCCGGCTCAGCAGGGCGCCCTGCTCGGTGCCGCCCAGCCCCCAGATGGGAGACGTGTGCCGCTGCCGGTCCAGCGAGAGCCCCTCGTTGAGCGTCCGATCGAGGTGGATGGCCAGCTGCGGCACGCGCAACAGCGGCTCGTCGACACAGACCAGACGGCTGGTCCCGTCACGCAGGGCGAGACGGCCCGAGATCCCGAGGTCGCGGTCGAGCCAGCTGTTGAGCGGCACGCCCCCGTAGATCTCCACGCCGATCTGCCGCCATCCGACGGAGCTGGTGTCGGGCGCGGGCTTGACCCGCAGGTTCGGGGAGTCGGTGTGGGCGCCGACGATCCGGAACGGCGTGTGGGCCGCCGCGCCCGGTGGGACGTACCAGGCGATCAGGGTTCCGCCGCGGGCGACGTAACACCCGCCCGTCGCATCGGCCCATGCGTCGGTTTCGCTCAGCGCCCGGAATCCGGCCTTCTCCAGTCGCCGCGCCGCCTCGGCCACGGCGTGGTACGGCGAGGTGCTGGCCCGGATGAACGAGATGAGGTCGTCGCCGTGCGTCCGGTGAGGGCTCGGGATCATGGGGTGTCCGCCTTTCCAGAGGACTGCAACAGGGAACCGACCCGGGCGTCGGGGCGGGAACAGAACTCGCCCAGCAGGGCGGTGTAGGAGGCGAGGAGCCGCTCTGCCGTCTCCTGGTCCCACAAGTCGGCCGAGTACTCGAGGAAGGTCCGGTACCCCAGTGCGCGCTCGCGGCGCGGCGCCAGCCCGAAGCACAGTTCGGCGCGGGCCAGCGGCGGTGCGAGGTCCTCGACGTCCACGCGGAGACCGGGTATCTCGATGTCGGTGTCGACCGAGTTCTGGAAGGCGAGGACGTGGGGCACCCGGTCGGGCACGTCGCGTGCCCCGGCGTCGCGCATCGCCTGCATGATGCGTGCGGTCGGCAGCACATGGGCCATGGCCTCCAGTGCTCCGGCCCCGGTGCGGACGGCCAGGGCGGCGCAGGTCTCGTCCGGGTCCACCCGCACCCGCACCATGATGGTCGTGGACGTCATCGCGACGAGCGTCTCGAAGGCGGCGCCCTCGCGATTGGCGTAGGGCACGCCGATCAGGTGGTCGCCCTCCCCGGACAGCCGCGTCAGGAAGACACCGAGGGCGGAGGCGGCGACGGCGAACGGTGTCGTATGCAGCCCGGCGGCGAACTTCTCCACCGCGGCCCGTTGTTCGCCGGACAGGGAGCCCCGGATCGTGCCGCCGCGGCCGCTGAGCCTGCCGGGGCGGGGACGGTCGGTGGGGATGTCGGTGCGCGGCGGCACGCCGTCCAGATAGGTGGCGAAGTACGCGGCACGGCGGGTCTCGGTCGCCGGGTCGTGCCGGGCCCGGGCGTCACGGGCGAAGTCCGTCGCCTGGGCGGTGGGAGCGGCCGGCGGACGGGGGGTGCCGGCGGCCGCCGCGGTGTAGAGGGCGGCGAGCTCCGCGAGGATCACCGACAGGGACCAGCCGTCGGCACAGATGTGGTGCAGGACGAACATCAGGATCCATTGGTCCTGTTCGACCTGGATCAGCCGCAGGTGCGGCAGGACCGGCTCGGACAGCTCGAAACGGTGCCGGGCCGCCTGACGGCACAACGCGTCGGCCCGCGGGCCGCGTTCGGGTGCGGTCAGTGCGGTGAGGTCGTCGAGGGGCAGCCGGAGCGGGGGCGGGGCGACCACTTCCTGCCACCATGCGCCGTCGGCGTCCTGCGCGAAGCGGGTGTGCAGGGCGTGGTGCCTCCCGATCAGGTCGCCGAGCGCCGCCCGGAGCGCGTCCACGTCCAGGGTGCCGGTGAAGCAGACCCTGGTCGGGATGTTCCACACCTCGGGGTGGGGTACGGAGTGATGGCCGGCGATGAGCCTGGCCTGCTGATCGCTGACCAGGGTGCGGTCGGTCACCCGATACGGTCCGTCGCTGCCGGGGCCGCTGTCACTTCCGTCGTCGCCGCCGAGCCTGAGGAGCAACTCGTCTTTGTGCAGGCGTAGTTCATCGAGCAGTGCTTCGGTGAGCGCGGCCCGGGGCGCGTCATAGCGCAGGATGCCGCCCGGAGCGGCGCTCAGCTGCACGTCGCAGGCGGCCAGCCTGGTCAGGAGCGCGTCGATGTCGCTGGTCCCCGTCACAGCTCCCCCTGCACCCTCGGGCTCGGGGCGGGCCCGTCGGCGGCCAGCCGGACGACCATGGCGCGCAGCGTCGCGTCGGCGAAGAAGTCCGCGAGCGGGAAGTCGGCGTCCAGCGTGTCGCGCACGCGGTTGACGAGGCGGATGGCGCTGATCGAATTGCCGCCGAGATCGAAGAAGTTGGCGTCCTCGGGGAAGCCCGCGACGCCGAGCACGGACTCCCAGGCCTCCCGCAGGGCCTGGGCCACCGGCGGCCTGCCGGCGCCGGCAGGCCCGCCCAGGAGTTCGCCGACCCGCCCGGTGGCTGCGCCGCCCAGGGCGGCCAGCACCTGCTCCAGCTGATCGAGCAGGCCGCGTACGGTTCCGGCGTCGAAGAGATCCGCGTCGTACCGCACGCGCAGGGCGAGTCCGTCGGCGGTCCGGGTGGCCATGAGCGCCAGTTCCAGCGGGGCCGACGCGGTGCCGATGCCGACCGGTCCGGCCGCGAGCCCCGGCAGGTCGAGCCGGGTCAGGGGCTCGGTGTCGAGGTCCGCCGACACGGTGATCAGGGGGCGCGGGTTGCCCGGGTCCGGGTGGATGCCGGTCAGCAGGGCGTCGAGGTCGACGTACTGGCGCTCGGCGGCGTCGAGCAGGGTGTTCCTGGTGGCCCGTACCGCCTCGGCCAGCGGGGTGGAGTCCGCCAGCGAGGTGCGCAGCGGCAGCAGGGCGACCTGGAAGCCCACGCAGTCGCGGGTGCGTTCGGTGCGGCGGCCGAAGGTGGTGCCGACGATGAACTCGTCCTGCCCCGACCGTTTGCGCAGCACGATCTGCCATGCGGTGAGCAGGGTCGCGAAAAGGGTGACGCCCTGGCGGCCGCTCCACTCCTGCAGCCGCGTGGTGCGCTCCCGTCCGAGCCGCACGGCGACCGCACCGCCCCGGCCCGCGACCGTACGCCGGCGTGGCCGGTCGGTGGGCAGGGACAGCACCGGCGGCTTGTCACCGATGTGCTCACGCCACCAGGCGAGATCACTGCCGGTCCCGCCCGGTCCGGGATCCCCGCCCGGCTCACTTGCCGAGCGAGTGAACACGGGCTCGCGTTGTTCGGCCGCGGCCCGGTAGAGCTCCTGCAGATCGTCGGCGACGATCCCGGCGGAGTGCGCGTCGGTCACGATGTGGTGCATGCCGAGGAGCAGCACCTGGTCGTCGTCGGCGAGCCGGATCAGCCGGGGCGTGAACAGCGGCCCCTCGGCGAGGTCGTAGGGCCGCTCGGTCTCTTCGCGCTGTGCCTCGGCGAGGACGTCCTCGGCGTCCCGCCCCCGTGCGTCGGTGACGCGCAGCGGGCTGCGCAGAGCTGGTCGTACGACCTGGAGCAGCGGTTCGGCGCCGTCCCCGGTGCGGAACACCGTGTGGAGCACGGGATGCCGGGCTACGAGCCCGTCGACGGCGGCCCGCAGGGCGGGGACGTCGAGCGGACCGCGCAGCCGGACGGACTGGATCTCGTTGTACGCGGCCGGGTTCCCGATGAGCCGCGCGGCCAGCCAGAGCCGCCGCTGCGCAGCCGTGGCGGGCACCGTGCGCTCGGGACCGGCGGCACCCCCCGTATCGGGCAGGCCCGGCACAGCCGGGGGCGCGGCGGTGAGCGGGACGCCATCCGCACCGGGCGTCGTCA
Organism: Streptomyces sp. NPDC006208; assembly: GCF_040613775.1. NCBI lineage: Bacteria > Bacillati > Actinomycetota > Actinomycetes > Kitasatosporales > Streptomycetaceae > Streptomyces > Streptomyces sp. NPDC006208. The sequence goes on from NZ_JBEXSW010000013.1 coordinate 74,845, forward strand.
CAGTCCCGCCGGCTCCTGCCCCACGGAAGCCGTCCGCCTGCCCCGGACGGGCGGGGTCGGACGCGGTGCCGGTGGGCGGGTGTGCTGTGGGCCCGTGGTAGCGGCGGCGCAGGATGTCCAGTTGTTCCAGGCCGGCCCGCAGTTGCTGCGGCGACATGCCGAAGTCGACCAGGGCCGCGATCTCGTCGACGCCTGCCGCGTGCAGTGCGTCGACCAGCCCGGCGCAGCTGTCGGGGGTGCCGATCAGTGCCCGCTGGTCGCAGTAGCGGTCGTACGCCCGCCGGAACAGATAGTCCAGGTCGTCCTCGCTCGCCGTCGCCACGTCCTGCGGGCTGCTGCCGAAGGCCGTGGCGGCGGAACGCATCTGGAGCGAGGACCGCAGATAGCGGCTCATCGGCTCCAGCGCGTCGGCGCGCGCCGCCTCATGCTCCTCGGCGAGGTAGGTGTGGAGCAGCACCGTGACCCGGCCGGCCTCGGGGTCGAGTCCGTGCTCGGCCCGCACCCGGCGGTAGTGGTGGACGTTCTCGGCGAGTTCGTCCACGCTCTGGTTCATCAGGTTGGTGACGATGCCGAGATCGCGCCTGGCGGCCTCGGTGTACGAGGCGCGCTGCCCGGAAGTGGCGAGGAACATCGGTGGCATGCCCTGCACCGGCCGGGGCTGGATGCGTACGTCGCTCTCCCGGCCTTCCCCGGTGCGCCGGCGTACCGAGTCGCCGCGCCACAGCCGCCGCACCTCGTCCAGGTGGTCGAAGGCGATCTCCTTGCGGCGCTCGAAGCGGTCCGGGTGGAACACGAAGTCGCCCTCGTGCCAGCCCGTGGCGCAGCCCAGCCCGACCCGGCCGCCGGAGAGGTTGTCCGCCATCGACCACTCCTCGGCGACCCGGACCGGATCGTGCAGCGGGAGGACCACGGAGCCGGCGTTCAGCCGGATGCGGCTGGTCTCCCGGGCGAGCGCGGAGGCCAGGACGGCAGGGTTGGGGAACAGGCCGCCGAAGGTGTGGAAGTGGCGTTCGGGCAGCCAGAGCGTGCTGAAGCCCCGGGAGTCGGCGAAGCGCGCGGTTTCGACGAGTGGGCCGTACTTGTCGTCCTCCGGACGCTCCCCCGCCGCGCCGCCCTGCGCCGTTTCGGGGTAGTCGCCGAAGAAGTAGACACCGAAGTCGGGGGCGCCGCGCTCGCGCCGCCCGGGTCCGGCCGCCTGCCTGCTCCTGCGCGTGGCGGGGAAGAAGCCGGCGCCGCGCAGCTCGCGCAGTGAGTCCTTGACGGCATCGCCGATCCGCTCGATGTCGGAGTCGGTGTGCGCGGTGGAGAGGTAGAAGCTGCGCCACTCCCACACATAGATGCCCCGCAGCAGCAGGTGGTAGTAGAGCAGTTCCATGTCCGCGCGGTGGGTGAAGCGGAACATCGAGCCGAAGTGGGCGACTTCCAGCGGGAATTCCTCGTCCAGGAAGAAGCGGTTCAGCTCGTCCGCGAGCGCGCCGGTGCGTGCGTTCAGCCGCTCCTGGAGGCCCGGACCGTGCTCCGTGAGATGGGTCAGCACCGCTCTGGCCGCGGCCATCGACACAGGGTGCTGGATGTACGTACCGCCGAAGAACGTGGTCTCGTGCAGCGGCCGGCTGTCGTCGCCGTACTGCCAGCTGCCGCCGTCGATCCCGTCGAGGATGTCCGCCCGCCCGGCGATGGCGCCGATCGGGAAGCCGCTGCCCAATGCCTTGCCGTAGGTGGCGAGATCGGGCACCACTCCGTAGTGGTGCTGGGCGCCCCGCGGGTGCGGGCGCAGTCCGGTGAGCATCTCGTCGAAGAGGAGCACGATGCCGCGCCGGGTGGTGAGGTCACGCAGCGCCCGCAGGAACGCGACCGGTTGCAGACCCGGGTTGCGGCACTGGACCGGTTCGACGAGCACCGCGGCGACACGGTCGGCGAGTGCGTCGATGGTCTCCAGGCTCTCCTGGCTGCCGTACTCGAGGACGATCAGCTCGGCGACGGCGCTGTCGGGAATGCCACGGGAGACCGGGATCGCCGTTGCGCCGTCCGGTCCCGGGCGGCCCAGCACGGAGTCGGCATGGCCGTGGTAGGAGCCGCGGAACATGACGATGCGGTCGCGGCCGGTGGCGGCGCGGGCCAGCCGGACCGCCGCGGAGTTCGCCTCGGTTCCGGAGCCCGCGAAGGCGACGCGTTCCAGGCCGGTCAGGCCGGCCAGCAGCTCCGCCGCCTCGCCGGTCTCGGTGGAGCGCGGGCCGAGGCGCAGGCCGCCGGCGAGGTGGCGGCGGACCGCCTCCGTCACGAACTCGGGTTCATGGCCGAAGAGCAGGGCGCCGAATCCCATGGTGATGTCGGTGTAGTCGTTGCCGTCCACGTCGGTGAGCCGGGCTCCGCGCGCGGAGCGGGCGGCGAGCGGATACAGCATTTCCTTGGTTCCGCGGCGGAAGCCCACCACGGCACGGCTGTCGGCGAGCACCGGGCGGTGCCGTTGGACCAGCGCCTTGGAGGTACGGGTGCGTGCGGTGTAGCGGCGGATCAGATCCTCGGTGTGGGCGCGCTGCGCGGCGTCGGCGCCGTCGCCTGCCATGCCGGACTCCGCGGGAAGGGTGACCTGTGGACCGTGCACCTCGGCGGCTCCGGACGCGGGTGCGGCGGCGCGGAGCATCCTGGCCTCGGCCAGCTGCTCGGTCAGCCGTGCGGACGCCTCGGCCGCCCTGGCCGTCGCCTCGGCGGCGATGTCGGACGCGCTCATCGGCCGGCCGGCCCGCGGCCGTCGGTCAGCAGAGCGACCGCTTCGGAGAGCTGGGCCAGCATCTGCGTCTGCACCTCGGCCAACCGGCGTATCTGACCGGCGAGTTCCTCGACCTCGGCCCGGGTGGCCCAGCCCCCGGAACCGGAGACGGCCGCCGGTTCGTCGGCCCTGCCCGAGGACCCGGCCGCCGTACAGTGCACCGGCGGCTCGGGCGCAGGGGCAGCCGCCTTCCGTGAGCCGATCAGGCGTGCTGTCAGCACAGGCGTGGCCGCCTCCTCCAGCACTTCCCGCAGGGCGAGCTCCACCCCGAACTCCCGCTCCAGCCGGCGCAGCAGACCGATCAGCTGGAGGGAGTCCGCACCGAGGGCGACGAACGACTGCTCGGCCCCGATCTCGTCCGGTGCCCAGCCGAGTTGATCTGCAGTCAGTTCGAGCACCCGCTCCAGCAGTTCCTGTTCGTGCAGGACTGACTGTTCGGGCACACGGGCCTGCTCGGGCACGCCGGCCTGCTCGGTCATGCCGGCCTGTTCGGTCATGCCGGCCTGTTCGGTCATGCCGTCCTCCGTGGTGCGGTTGAACACGTCGGGTCGTGGACCGGTCCAGTACGACTGGTGCTGGAACGGATAGGTGGGCAGCGGGATCCGGCGGCCGCCGCAGCCGTCCAGCAGGGCGGCCCACTCGATGTCGGCACCCGCGCACCAGAGTCGCGCCACGGCCGCCCAACAGGTGTCGAGCACGGCGGCCGGCCGCTGGGTGGGCACGGCCACGGAGGCGGGAAGCACCCGGCGCGCCAGCCCGGTCAGCTGCGCGTCCGGGCCGATCTCCAGCAGAATCCCGGCGCCGGCCGCCGATGCCGGGTCCAGGGTGCGCAGCACCGCGTGGAAGTCCGCCGTCCGCCTGGCCTGCCGGACGAGGTAGTCCGGGTCGGGCAGCCAGCCGGCGGGCCGGACCGCACCGTCCAGTGCGCTCACGAAGGCCGTGTGCGTGGGCCGCAGGCCGGCCTTGCCGACGGCGTCCCGCAGGTCGCCGAGGACGGGATCGAGCAGCGCGGTGTGAAAGGCCCGGTCGACCGGCAGGAGTTGTGCCGTCTCGCCGTGGTCGGCCAGCCAGGACCGGGCCGCCGCCACCGGCTCGGGAGCACCCGCCACGACATGGTGATCGGGGCCGTTCACGACGGCAACTTCGAGCCCCGGTACGTCCCGAAGCAGCCGCCGCACCCGTTCCTCGGACGCGAAGACGGCGATCATGCCGCCTGGTGCGGTGTGCTCCTGCATCAGCCGGCCCCGCCTGCACAGCAGCCGCAGTCCGTCCTCGAGGGTGAGGGCGCCCGCCGCGTACAGGGCCGCGTACTCGCCGACACTGTGACCGGCGACCATCGACGGCTCCACACCGAGGTGCCGCCACAGCCGTACCTGAGCCACCTGGAAGGCGAAGATCGCGGGCTGCGCGAACTCCGTGTCCCACGGACCGGGTTCCGCGGCCGTCCGCAGCCGTTCGAGAAAGGTCCGGGCGCCGGTCTCGTCGCGGTGGATCTCGGCACACTCCTCCAGGGTCCCGGCCACGACGGGGAAGCGCGCGGCGAGCTCCGCAGCCGTACCGGGTACGCCGCTGCCCTGCCCGCTGAAGACGAAGGCCGTGCGCGGGCCCGCGTTACGGCCTTCCGGCACCGTGCCTACGGCGTACGGCGCACCCGGCGGGACGGTGTCGGCACGGCACCGGGCAGCCTCGTCCAGGTAGGTGCCGAGCGCGGCGGCCAGGTCGGCGGGCGCGGCGGTGACGACGAGCCGGTGGCTCAGCCGGCGCCGCCCCAGCGCCGTGGTGGCCAGCAGATCGGCGGGGGCCGTGCCGGGGTGGCGGAGCAGATGGTCGCGATACGAACGGGCGTACTCCGCGAGGGCCTTCGGGCTCTGGGCGGACAGCGGAAGCAGAGCGGGAAGAGTCCGCGCGGGCGCGGCGGGGCGCGGTGCGGGGACCGGCGCCTCCTCCACGATCACATGCGCATTGGTGCCTCCCATGCCGATGGAGTGCACACCGGCCCTGCGGGGCCCCGTCCCGCCGGCCGGCCAGAGGAGCAGCCGGTCCGGGAGGACGAAGGGACTGCTGTCGACGTTGAGCGCGGGATGGGGCCGGGACAGATTGACCAGGGGCGGTATCTCGCCGTGGCGCAGGACGAGGACGGCCTTGATGAGACCGGCGAGGCCGGCACAGCTGTCGAGATGGCCGATGGCCGGTTTGGTGGAGCCGACGGCGCAGAACCCGGTCCGGGCCGTGGAGCGACGGAAGGCCTGCGTCAGTGCGGCGAACTCGATGGGGTCCCCCTTCGGCGTCCCCGTGCCGTGCGCCTCCAGATAGCCGATCGAGTCTGCGGGCACACCGGCCGCGCGCAGCGCGCCGAGCACCGCGTCCCGCTGTCCGCCGAGGCCCGGCGCCGCGAACCCGCTTTTGCCTGCGCCGTCGTGGGTGACCGCCGAGCCGAGGATCACGGCGTGCACCGTGTCGCCGTCGGCGCGGGCCCGCTCCAGCGGTTTGAGTACGAGCGCCGCCACTCCGTTGCCGCCGACGGTGCCGTCGGCCGCCGCGTCGAAGGCCCGGACCGCGCCGGTCCGCGAGATCGTCGACCCCTTGACATGGCGGTGCCCGGTGACTTGCGGCAGATGGAGCGCGGAGGACCCGACCACCATCAGGTCTGCGTCCCCGTACCGCAGTGCCTGGCAGGCGAGGTGCACGGAGACCAGCGCACTGGAGCAGGCGGTCGCCACGTTGACGGCGGGACCGGTCAGACCGAGTGTGAACGCGGCCCGGCCGGCGGTGAAGTCGGCGTAGTTCCCCACTTGCAGCTGTTTGGCCGCCACCCAGTCGTCCGTGCTCTCGCCGGAGAGCTGGGCGGTCAGATAGCTGTGCAGCGAGTACAGGCGGTAGCCGGTGCTGGCATGGACACCGATCCGGACCGTGGGGTCGGGTTGCGCGTACCCGGCGTCCTCCAGTGCATGGTGGGTGCACTCGAGGAGGAGTCGCTGCTGCGGGTCGGTCACCGTGGCCTCACGGCCGCTCATGCCGAAGAACGCGGCGTCGAAGCCGTCGATGCCGGGAAGCCTCGCGGACGCGCCGACGAAGTCCGGGGAGCGGTGCACCTCGGGCGGGAGACCCGAAGCGGCCAGTTCCGCCTCCGTGAACGACCGTACGTGCGAGACGCCGGCCCGGATGTCCGCCCAGTACTCCTCGGGTGTGTCAGCCCCCGGAAACCTCAGCGCCATCCCGATGACCGCCATGCGGTTGTCCGGCATCAGCTTCCTTCCCGTCCCGTTCCGTCTCCGTGCTTCGGCGGCCCGCCAGCCTGATCAGGTACACGACCGCGACGGCGATGGCGAGGCCGTGCGACCAGGCGACGACGGCGAACGGCGATGCCACGGTGAGGGCGGCGGCGACGAGGAGCGTACCGACTCCGAATCCGAGGTTCTCGACGGTCGCCGAGATGCCGAACGCATGCCCGCGCAGGGCCTCCGGCAGGGTCTGCAGGTGTGAGGTGTAGGAGACCTCGGTGAGTCCGTCGGCCGCACCGGCCGCCACCGCGATCACGATCGTGGCCGCCATCGGGAATCCGGCGAAGCCGAGGATGAAGGCCGAGGACATGGCGACCGTGCCCAGGCCGAAGCCGAACGCGCCGACCGAGCGCCCGCTGCGTGTGACGTACCGCTGGATCACCTGCTGCGCCAGCACGTTCCCGATGGCCCAGAACAGCCAGAACCGGCTGACGAACGAGGCCGGGTCGCCGGGATCGAGCGCGCTGGAGTACACCGGCAGCGCCGCGTTGTGGGACGAGGACCCCAGGGCGTCGATGCCGCGCAGGCCCACCATCAGTCCCAGCATCGGCGCCGCCGCCAGTGACATCAGCGCGGCCGGCAGCCGCCGGCGGCCGGGTGCCGCGTCCGTGGCGTCGGCCGTCTGTCGTGCTGCGGCCGCGGCCGGTGCCTGCTGCGTGCGCCGGGCCATCGCCGCGGGCAGCCACAGGACCGTCACGGCGCACAGCAGGAAGCTGGCCGCGTCCGTCAGGAAGGCCGCGGTGAATCCGAGCAACGGCACCACGACGCCGGCCGAGGCGAATCCGGCGACCATCGCGAGCGAACGCCCGCCGACCATCAGCGAGTTGGCCCAGCTGCGCCGCTCAGTCCCCACCAGGTCCGGAATGGAGCTGCGCAGGGCGACCATGAACAGGGTGCTGCAGGCGCCCACCACGGCGGAGACGGTGAACAGGACCGCCGTGCCCAGCTTTTCGGGGGCGAGCACCAGCAACAGCATGACCACGGCCTGGGCGACATTGGTCCAGAACATCAGTGGTTTCACCGCGACCCTGGCCAGCAGCGAACCTGCGGCGAGTCCGGCCACGAATCCGGCGGCCAGCCGGACCGCCATGAAGATTCCCATGGCCAGTGCGCTGCCCGTGGTCTCGTACACGAACAGGTTCAGCGCCACCAGGTTCAGGAAGGTGCCGTACGAGGAAACCGCGTACCCGGAGATCAGCAGGCGGTAGCGCCAGAGCTGTGTCACGATCACGATTCGGCCGGAACGCAGGTGCCCCGCGCCGTGGCTGTGACTCGGTTCAGCTGACGCATGATTCCCCTTCTCGACGCTTGCCCGGCGAGGTCTTCCCGCTCACCTCATGTTTGCCGCCGGAACCGCCACACCCCAGAACCGAAGAATGCACAAATGTAATCTGCACAGTTGTGAACCCCGAGCAATCCACCAAGATGACGTGCAATTGCGACAGTTCGCGGCCGGACGGACCGTGCGCCACCGCGCTCCACCGTTATCGCGCGGCTCTCTCCACCAAGACCCTGCCGCGGTCAGAGGTGCCTGCCTGCCTGTGGAGACTGAGACTTGTCACCGATTGCCCGGGCTCGCCGGAACTGGCCATGGTGGTCCCGCCCGACGCCGCGGCCTTCGCCGTGCTCGGCCCGCTGGAGGAAGCGATCGCCGGGCGGCAGAAGGAGCTGCATGCCGCCAAAGCGGCGCTGTCGGCCTTCACGGAGATCTACACCGAGACCCGCCGGAAGGAAGAGCCTCCGCTCACCCTGCTCACCGGCGGGGAACTCATCAACAGGTCCCTCGCCGCAGCCGTGGCCGCCTGCCGGACGGAGCTGCTGACCGCGCAGCCGGGCGGTGGACGCCCGCCGCATGCGCTCGGCGAGGCGCTGGAGAGGGACCTGCGGCTGCTGGGGCGCGGGGTGCGCCAGCAGACCATCTACCAGCACACCGTGCGCTCGCACCAGGCGACGATGTCCTACATCGAGCAGATCACCGACGCGGGCGCCGAAGTGCGGACGCTGAGCGAGGTGTTCGAGCGGATGATCATCTGTGACCGCAGGGTCGCCTTCATCCCGGTGTCCGAGGAACGCAGCGTCGCCGCGCTCCAGGTGAGGCACCCGGCGCTGGTCCGGCTGCTGGCCCAGTTCTTCGACAACGCCTGGGCGCGTTCCATCCCGGTGCACGCCGACAGCCCGTCGATGCGCTCGTCGCCCACCGTCACCTCCGACGTCCAGCGGGCGATCCTGCTGGCCGTGGTCTCCGGCGAGACCGACGACTCCATCGCCCGCCGGCTGGGGATGAGCAGGCGCAGTGTGGCCGAGCACATCCGCAAGGTGTCCCAGCGGCTCGGGAGCAGCAGCCGGGCCCAACTCGGATATCTGCTGGCGACTTCCGGTCTGCTCGACCCGGACGGGCCGGCCCAGACGGAGACGTGACCGGCCTGCCCCACTTCTCGTCTGCGCTCTTGAGCGCACCCGACGTCACCCAGCCCCCGGCGTCCTTGGGCCGAAGGCATGCACGGCGGCGCACGTCGACTCGTCGGCCGTGTCCCCGCCTTGCGGGTGCCGGGCGTGATGTGCAGCCCGGCAAGAGGGCGTTCAGGCCGGCACGAGGAACGGACCGGTGGTCCGGCAGGCGGGGTTGGCGCCCATACCGACCACCGCGCCCGCTCCGTACGGCAGGGCGCGGATGTGCGAGCCCGCGTATCCGTCCGGCGTCAGGAACACGTCCCAGGCCGCCATCCAGTCCTCGGTGCGGCCGGTGTCGGGCGAGACCACCGGCTCGCGCCGCGGTACGACGCGTTCCTGGGCGATGAAGCCGCCGCCGGCGCTCTCCTGGAGAACCGTCGCCCAGTCGCGGTCGGACAGCTCCCAGCCGACGTGGATGCCCGAACCGGCGAAGTCCGCACGGGGTTTGACGATCAGCCGCTCGCGGTTCTGACGGCAGTGCTCGACGAGTGCGGGCGTCAGCTCCCGGGTCCAGGGCAGCACCCGGTCGATCAGCTCCACCTCCGCCGCGGTGAAGGCACCGCGGCCGCGTTCGTCGGAGAGCAGCGCGAGGCAGCCCTTGTTGGCGAAGAGCGAGGACTGGAAGGTGGTGAACAGCACCACCCGGCCCTCCTCGTGGGCGCGCAGGATCGGCTCGACGGCCTCCTCACCGCCCGGTGTGCGGACGGTCTGCGCGGCGGAGAAGTACCGCAGCACCACATCGACGGGGGTGCCGTCGAGCAGCAGCCGGCCGTCCTTCTCCCGGATCCCGCCCACCTCGCCGATCCGCAGATCGATCCCGAGGCGCTGCATCATCTCCTGGAAGGAGCGCACGAGATGGAGGTACGGGGCAAGGCCCCCGTCCCCCTCGACGAGTGCCACGACCGGCTCGGCGCCGCCGGTCAGCGGCGCGGCGGCGGCGCGCAGGGCGGCGGCGATCCGCTCGCCGGTGTGCACATAGCCGAGCCGGTGCGCCTCGGCGAACGACCGGAACTCCGGGACGCCGAGCAGGGCCCGCTGGATCTCGGCCCGGTCGGCACCCCCGAGTTCACTGCCGACGTTGAACTCCAGCAGCTTGAAGGAGGTGCCGTCGTGGTAGATGTCGGCACGGCCGTACGGGACGGGCTCGCCGCCCGCGAACCGGCGCATGAGGGCGGCCTGCCGGTCGGGTATGCCGAGCGCCGTGCAGTAGGCGCCCAGGTCGCCGCCGAAGAGGCGGTCCGGCAGCTGGGTGAGCAGGTCGAAGACCGACCGTATGTCGTCGGCGAAGGCGCGCATCGGGCCCTCGTCGATGAAGAACGGTCGGGGCAGCAGCCGGTGACCGCAGGACGCGTGGAACAACGGCGGGAATTCGGCACGGGCCATGGCATTGAGCAGCCCGGTGTTCCCGTCGAGGCACTGCTGGTTGTAGGCCTCGGTGACATGGTCTGACATGGGTCCCCCGATTCAGGCGCGTACGGTGCCGGCGCGGTGGCCGGTTCGGCAGGTGTGAGGGGCGGGCGGGCGGGAACGCCGCGACGGGCCGGTCCGCCCGGACAGGGCCTAGGCGGAGGGCAGTTCGCGCATCGTGCGCAGCGGGGAGAGGAACACCGGCAGCCAGGCGATCGCCAGGCCGACGGCTCCGGTCCACAGGGCCGCCCGGACGGAGACGTACTCACCGATGACCGCGGCGAGCGCGGCGCCGACCGCCAGGGCACCGGTGAACAGGAAGCGCATGGTGGCGTTCATCCGGCCGAGCAGTTCGTCCGGGGTGACGCGCTGACGGAAGCTGACCATCAGGACGTTGTCCACGCCCATGCGGACGGTGACCAGCAGCCAGCAGACGGCCGTCACATAGAGCCAGGCGCCGCGGTCCACGACGAGCGGAACGGCCAGGGCGAACGGTGCGGTGGACAGGCCGAGCACCCAGGGGGCCCGGCCGGCACCCAGCCGCTCGCCCACCCGTCGGGCGGCGAACGCGCCGAGGAAGACGCCGACGCCGCCGACGGACAGGAACAGGCCGATGGTCCACACCGACAGCTTCAGCTCGTCGCGGAACAGCACGGGGATCATCGTGGTGATGGCGAAGACGGAGAGGTTGGTGCAGGCCCCGGCCAGCGCGACCGGCCGCAGCACGACATGGCCGAATACGAACCGCACGCCCTCGCCGACCTCCGCGGCCAGGTTCCCCCGCACCTGCCGGGGCTTCTCCTCGGGCCTGCGGATCCGGGTGAGGCAGAACGCGGACCACAGGAAGCCGAACGCGTTGGCGAGCACCGCGACCGGCGCTGTGAGCGCCCCGACCAGGAAGCCGCCGCCGCCCCTGCCACCGACCTGGAGCGCCGCGTCCCAGCCGTTGAGCTGGGCATTGGCCTGGATCAGCCGGTCGCGGCCGACGAGATGGGGCAGATAGCTCTGGGCGCCCACGTCGAAGAACACGGTGGCGCAGCCGGAGAGCAGCACCACCGCGTAGAGCTGTCCGATGCTGAGCATGTCCAGCCAGGCCGCGACGGGTACGGAGGCCAGCAGCGCGGTCCGCACCAGATCGGTGACGATCATGACCCGGCGGTAGCGCATCCGGTCCACCCAGGCGCCGGCCGGCAGCCCGATGAGGAGGAAGGCGACGGTGGACAGCATGCCCAGCAGACCGACCTGTCCCGGGGAGGCGTCGAGCGCCTCGATGGCCACCAAGGGCAGGGCGATGTAGCCGATGTGGGTGCCGACCTTGCTGACCACGGCGGCCGCGAACAGCATCCGGAAGTCGTGGTCGCGAAGGATGGGGACGGTGGTCTCGCCACCGGCCGCCGCCGCGTCCGTGCCGCCGGTCTTCCTCGGTGTCGTCATCGGGTCTCCCGCGCCCCTTCCGCGGCCGCAGTGGTGTGGAACCGCAGGACGGCGTCCACCTCGGCGCAGCGGCGCGCGGCGGCCGGGGTGTCCTCGCCGGTGGCGATGACGTACCCCATGGCACGGTCCCAGCCGGCCCGGATCGCGGGCACGGTGTCGCCGACGTTCATCTGCAGCATCACCCCCGTGGCGGCGCCGGAGAGCTCCACCAGCCCCGGCACTCCGGGCAGCTTGGCACCGACGGGTCCCTGCCGCACCTCGACACCGTCCGCTTTCAGCCGCTCGATGCCGTCGAATCCGGTGATCACTCCCGGCTCGGGGGCGAAGAAGCGGATGTGTCCGGCGCCGGTGGCCTCGGGTGCCCGCTCGGGCAGTTCCTCGATCCCGAGCGGGACGGACAGGAACAGGCGGGAGAAGTCCAGTCCGTAGGCGCGGCGCAGTATGGAGGGTGTGCCGCCGCCGCCCATGCGGCTGTGCGACTCGAGCATGCGCGGGCCGTCCTCGGTGAGGATGAACTCGGTGTGGGTGGGGCCTTCCTGCAGCCCGACCTCGTCCAGCAGGGCGACGGTCTGGGCGTGCAGCTCCGCCGTCCACTCCGCGCCGTACGCGCCGGGGATGGAGTGCTCCATCTCCACGAGGTACTCGTCCAGTACTGAGGTCATCAGGGCGACGGGAAGGTGCCGGCCGCCGGTGGAGAACGCCTCGACACTGATGACCGGGCCGTCGAGGAACTCCTCGGCGAGCGCCCGCCGGTAGCCGGCGGCACTCAGCGCCTCCCAGGCGGCCGTGGCCGCCTCCTTGTCGTCGAGGATGTGCACATCGGCGCTGGCCGTGCCGTCGACGGGCTTGACGACGATCCGCCCGCCGACGGCGCCCAGGAAGGCGACGAGGGAGTCGGCGCTGTCGACGACCTGGTACCGGACCGGGCTGACGCCCGCCCGCCCCAGTGCCTCGCGGGTGAGGACCTTGTCGTACAGGGACCGTACGGCGGCGACGCTGTTGCCCGGCAGGCCGAGCTCCTCGACGACGACGGCGGTGGGCACGGCCCCGGCCTCGCTGGTGGTGAGGACCCGCTCGAAGGGGCGTTCGGCGTGCAGCGGGCGCAGCACGTCCAGCAGGGAGTCCGCGTCGGACAGGTCGGCGTGGACGATGCGCTCGCAGTAGGAGTGCAGCATCTCCTCGTACATGCCGGGCACATGGACCAGCACGACGTCGAGGCCGAGCTCCTTCGCGGACATCACCGAGTGGGAGTGTCCGCCGACGACGGCTACACGGCGCCTGGTGCTGGTCACGAGGTCTCCAGTCGAAGAGTGGCGGTCATCTCCCGGAAGGCCGGGTCGAGTTCGTCCGCGGTGTCCACCGTGAAGATCAGATGGCCGTGGCCCTGGAAGGTCTGCGGCGGTACGAGCAGATGGTCACCGGGGGTCTTGTAGATCTGCACCTCGTCGACGCGCGGGTCGGCCCGGACCTCGTCGAGGCCGACGGTGCCGGTGAAGGTGCCCGCCCTGTCGGGGAAGATGTTCCAGAAGCCGACCGGGGTGGCCCGCTCCTTGGGTTCGATGCGGGGCGCCCGGCCGCTCGCGAGATCCAGGATCGCCTCGACCATGTCGACGCCCGTGGAGAGCAGTACGGAGCGGTATATGGGTCCTCCGCCCATCCGGGCCGCGGCCTCCAGCACCACCGGTTCGGCGTCGCCGCGCAACCGGAACTCCACATGGGTGGCGCCGGTGGTGATGCCGAGAGCGGCGTGCACGGCGACGGTGGCCTCCTCGACCGCGCGCACGGTCGCCTCGGGGAGCCGCGTCGGCGTGCAGGCGTAGACCTCCTCGAAGGTGGGGCCGGTGGGCAGCGGCTTGTCGTGGATGGCGAGCGTGCGGGTGGTGCCGTCGTGGACGAGGGACTCGACGCAGATCTCGGCGCCGGGCACGAACTCCTCCAGCAGCAGCCCGCCTTCGTATTCGGCGTGCGCGGAGCTGTGCAGGGGGTCGTAGGTGAAGCCGTCCCAGGCGCCCTTGAGGAAGAAGTCGAAGTGCTCGGCGAGCTCGTCCTCGTCGTCGACGCTGCGCACGAACATGCTGCCGGTGCCCAGGACCGGCTTCATCACCAGCGGGAAGCCGGTGTGCCGGGCGATCTCGCGGGCCTCGTCGAGGGAGTGCGCGATGCCGTAGCGGGGCTGCGGCACCCCGCCCGCGGCGAACGCCTCGCGCATCACCCACTTGTCGCGGGCCAGCCGCGCGGTGTGCTCGCTCACCGACGGCAGGCCGAACTCCGCCGCGACGCGGGCGGCCGAGGGCACGGGAGCCTCGGCGAAGGTGACCACCGCCGAGAACGGCTCGCTCTCCTCGGCCGCGAGGGCCTTCACCGCCGCCAGCGTCTCTTCGATGCTGCTGGTGTCCGCGATGACGACCCGGTCGACGTACTCCGCCTCCCACTCGGGGTCCTTCATCACGAGCAGCAGCCGCTGCCCGTGCTCACGGGCGTATTCCTGGGCACGGGCCAGATGGCGCCGGCGGCTGAGGTTCTTCTTGTGGAGTACGAGGATGCTCATGGCGGTGGTCTTCTGCCTTCCGGTCAGGCCAGCATGGACAGACGCGCGAACTGGTCGTCGGTGAGCTCGATGTCCCTGGCGCGCACGTTCTCCTCCAGATGGGCGACGGAGGAGGTGCCCGGGATCGGGATCACCACGGGAGAGCGGCGCAGCAGCCAGGCGAGTGCCACCTGGGCGGGCGTGGCGCCGAGCTCCTCGGCGACACCGGCGACGGGACTGCCGGGACCGGCGTGCTCGCCGCGCGCGATGGGCAGCCACGGGATGAAGGCGATGTTCTCCCGGGTGCAGTGGTCGAGGACGGCCTCGTGCGAACGGTTGGTGAGGTTGAACAGGTTCTGCACGCTGACCACGTCGAAGTAGGTCTGTGCGTCTTCGATCTGCCCGACGGTGACCTCGGAGAGGCCGAGGTGGCGGACCTTGCCCTCCTTCTGCAGCTGGGCGAGCGCGCCGAACTGGTCGGCGGCCGGTACCTGCGGGTCGATGCGGTGCAGCTGGTAGAGGTCGATGCACTCGACCCGCAGCCGCCGCAGGCTCAGTTCACACTGCTGGCGCAGGTACTCGGGGCGGCCGAGCGGCTTCCACTCCTGCGGCGAGGGCCGGCTCTGGCCCGCCTTGGTGGCGATGACCAGGCCTTCCCGGTAGGGGTGGAGCGCCTCGGCGAGCTGCTTCTCGTTGGTGCCCGGACCGTACGCGTCGGCGGTGTCGATGAAGTCGACACCCAGCTCGACGGCGCGGCGGGCGACCTCGAGGGCGCCCTCCGGGTCTGCGGGCAGGCCCCAGTTGAGCTCGCCGGTGAGCCGCATCGCCCCGAAGCCCAGGCGGCTGACTGTCAGGTCGCCGCCGATGCTGAAAGTGGCGGGATTGTCGCTCATGAGGTGTCTCCGTTCGTGGTGCCGGTGGTGAGCAGCAGCTTCCCGGTGGACACACGGCCCTCCAGGGCCTGGTGGGCCTGTGCAGCCCGCTCCAGGGGGAAACTGCCGCCGATGTGGACGTCGAGCCGGCCGCCCGCGACGAGGCCGAACACGGCAGCGGCTCGATGGGTCAGTTCACCAGCTGTCGCGATGTGGTGGTCGAGATTCGGCCGGGTGACGAACACCGACCCGGCGGCGTTGAGCCGCTGCAGATCCACCGGCGGTACCCGTCCCCCTGACTGCCCGAAGACCGCGAGGGTGCCACGGGGGCGCAGCGAGTCCAGGCTCGCGTCGAAGGTGGGGGCGCCGACCCCGTCGTAGACGGCCGCCACTCCTTCGCCGTCGGTCAACTCCCGTACGGTGGCGGCGATGTCGTCCTGACCGTGCCGCAGGACCTGCCACGCTCCCGCCGCGCGGGCGGCCTTCTCCTTCTCGGCGGTCGACACCGTGCCGATGACCCGGCCGCCCCGCAGCCGTACGAGCTGGGTGAGCAGCAGCCCCATGCCTCCCGCGGCGGCGTGCACGAGCACCGTGTCACCCGGCCGCACCTGGTAGGTGTCGTGGGTGAGGTAGTGCGCGGTCATCCCCTGCAGGATCACGGCGGCCGCCGTGGTGCAGGGCATCGTGTCCGGCACGGCGACGGCCCGGTGGGCGGGGATCACCGCGAGTTCGGCGTAGCCGCCGGGCTGGTTGGCCCAGGCGACCCGGTCGCCGATCCGGTGCGGGCCGGGGCCGGTGTCCGTCGCGGGCCCGACGGCGACGACGACTCCCGCGGCCTCGGCGCCCGGGACGAAGGGCAGTGGCCCGGGATAGACGCCCGACCGCCGGTAGACGTCGATGAAGTTGACGCCCGCCGCCTCGACCGCGACGAGAACGTCCCCGGGGCCCGGGCGTGGGTCCGCCGTCTCTTCGGCGCGCAGGACGTCCGGAGCGCCGAACTCCCGTACCAGGACGGCCTTCATGACAGGGGTACCTCCGTGATCCACTGAGGGAAGCGGTCGTCCTCGCCGCGCATCAGCCGGCCGTAGGCCTCGGAGAGCCGGCGGGTCACCGGGCCGGGGGTCCCGTCGGCGACCCGCAGCCCGTCGATGGTCGTGACGGGAAGGATCTCCCAGGCCGTGCCCATGAAGAAGATCTCGTCGGCGAGGCAGAGCTCGCTGCGGTCCACCTCGCGTTCCTCGACGGGTACGCCGAGGGTGCGCAGCAGGGCGAGCGCGGTGTCCCGGGTGATGCCGGGCAGGACGCCGCTGCTGAGCGAGGGGGTGACGACGACGCCGTCGCGCACGAGCGCGAGGCAGGCGCCCGCGCCCTCGCTGACCTTGTGCCGTTCGTTCAGCATGACCGGCCAGTCATGGCCGTTCTCGCGGGCCTCCATCATGGCGAGCCGGCCGTTGTGGTAGTTCGAGAACGCCTTGGCGCGCGGCGGCATCGAGGACTCTCCGACCCGCAGCCAGGAGCTGACGGCGGCCCGGCAGCCGCGCTCGGTGTCGAGTGCGCTGCGGAACGGCCAGGAGTCGACGATCACTTCGCACAGCGCGTCGGCCGGGACCATCTGCTCCCGGATGATGCCGCCCGGGAAGGCCCAGGGCCGCAGATAGGCGTCCTGCCGGTAGTCGTTGGCGGTGAGCAGCTCCACCACGGCCCGGTGGAGTTCCTGCGCCGTGTGAGGCAGGGTGAGGCGGCACAGCCGGGCGGAGTCGGTGAGCCGGCGCAGATGGTCGTCGAGCCGGAAGACCAGCAGGCGCTGTCCGTCGGCGGCGAGATAGGCCTTGATGCCCTCGAAGACGGCGGCGACGGAGGCATGGCCGACGGCGTTGACGTGGACGGCGGCCTCGTCCCAGGGCACGAGCGCGCCCGAGCGCCAGATCCACTCGGGGTTCGCGGTGCCGGGGCTGGCCAGGGTCTCGAGTGCGGCTGCGGTGGTCATAGGGCGGGGGTCCCTTCGGTGCGGACTCCGTCCGCCAGGAGGTCGTAGTGGGTCAGGGAGGGCAGTACGACATCGGCGTGTGCCAGCTCGCCCGGGTTTCCTGCGCCGTTGGGCACGGCGACGCAGCGCAGTCCGGCGGCCTTGGCCGCGCGCACGCCGATCGCCGAGTCCTCGAAGGCGACCACGGCGGTGCCGGGACGGCCGAGGCGGCGCAGGGCCAGTTCGTACAGGTCGGGATACGGCTTGTGGCGCTCCGCGAGGTCTCCGGTCACCAGGAACGCGAAGCGTTTGCGCACGCCGAGCCGGTCCAGATGCGGTGCCACCCATGCGTGCGGTGCGCTGGAGACGACGGCGGCCGGCACTCCCATGCCCTCGGCGGCGTCGAGCAGTTCACGCACGCCGGGCCGCAGCGGCTCGCTGCGGCACAGCCGCCCCTTGCGCTCCTTTCGCCGCGCCACCAGGGCGGGCACGTCCGCGCCGCCGATCAGCTCCGCGAGACGGCCGGCGGCCAGTGCCTCGCCGTCGGCGCGGCCCACCATGGAGCGCCACAGCTGGTCCGGGAACAGGAGTCCGCACTCGGCGTAGATCTCCTGCCAGGCGAGGTGTCCGCAGCGTTCGGTGTCGCAGATCAGCCCGTCGAAGTCGAACAGCAGGGCGTCCGGTGCGGCCGTTGCCGTCATCGGGCGGCCCCGGCGGGTGCCACGGCCGTCACCGGCCCGAGGACGTTGTCCGCGTACTCGTTGGAGAACACCCCGGCCGGGTCGAGCAGGGCTCGGATGCGCTGGAAGTCCTTCCAGCGCGGGTAGCGCGGAGCGAGCACTTCGGCGGTGGCCGTGTGCGCCTTGCCCCAGTGCGGGCGTGCCTCGAACTCGCGCAGCACATGTTCGGCCGCGCGCAGGATCTCTATCTGGCCGGCGGTACGGGGAACGGTGAGGTTGAGATAGCCCGTGGCACGTCCGTAGGCCGGGCTGAGCGGCAGATCGTCGCCCGCGCCGACCCGTACGAGGACCGAGTACGGTGAGTAGGCGCCGAGCCTGCGCAGCACGGGCCGCAGGGCCCGCAGCGCCTCGGCCGTGCGGCCGAGCGGCAGTGCGTGCTCCATCGCCAGGAACTTCACCGGCTGCGGGAAGGTGAAGACCCGGTGGCTGGCGTCGGTGTACGGCGCATCGGGCCACAGGCCGCCGATCCGGCGGGTCAGCCAGGGCACGGTGGACGCGCCGCCGACCCGGCCGGCCTGGCCGGTCAGCCCGCAGCGCACCTCGTCCAGGGTGGTGGCGTAGCGACGCAACGGGGCGCGGGGCGTGGGCGGTTCGTCGGTGCGGTCGACGGAGCGGAGGCTGACCCGGTCGGTCCAGGGCAGCCAGTTGAGGCTCGGGTGCTCGCTCTGTCCCGCCCAGTCGCTGAAGCGCTCCAGCAGCGTGTCCAGGGGCTCGGAGCGCAGCTGGTGCCGCAGGTTGAACTGGGGTACGCAGCGCAGGGTGACGGTGGTCAGCACGCCGAGCGTGCCCAGCGCGGTGCGCACGCTCGCCCACAGGTCCGGGTCGTCGCCCGGGCCGATGTCGCGCACCTCGCCGTCGGCGGTCGCGAGGCGGACCCGGATGACCTGCCCGGACAGCGGCTGATGTGCCAGGCCGGTGCCGTGGTTGCCGGTGGACAGGGCACCCGCCACCGTCTGGTCGGCGAGGGTGCCGATGTTCTCCAGGGCGAGTCCCTGCCGGTCGAGCGTCTCGCACAGGGTGCCGATCCGCGTGCCGGCGCGGACGGTGACCTCACCGGCCGCGCGGTCGACGGCGACGACTCCGGTGTACGAGGTCAGGTCGAGCAGCACGCCCGGTGTGGTCGCCAGACGGTTGAACGAATGGCCGGTGCCGGCCGCCCGCACGGTCAGTCCGCTGCCGGCGGCGGCGCGCACCGCCTGGACGATCTCGTCCTCGCCGGTGGGGCGGACGAGCTGCGCGGGAGCGCAGCCGACCGTGCCCGACCAGGTGCGCCAGGTGGATCGCTGCACGTGTACTCCCTTTCTGTTGAGGCTCGGTTCTCCTCCGGGGCGCCCAGGGCGCTGACGACGGTCGATCGTGCTCGACCCCTCGTTGCTCGGGGTCTCCGCGCTCCCCCGGCAACCGCTGGGAGGTGCCCCCGGCCTTTCGACAGCGCCGCGCCCCTTCGGCTCACTCGCCCATGGCGTGGATGCTCCTGCTCGGTCGCGCGCAGAGGCGCTCCCGGACGTGCCGCCCCTGCGACAGAATCCGGCCCGGCGACGGGCCATGCAGTGCAGGGACACGTACTCACTGCTGCGCGCAGAACCGTTCCAACGCGTCCTGCCAGTGCGGCAGGGTCAGGCCCAGGGCCGCCGACCGGGCGGTGGACAGCGACGAGTCGCGCGGCCGACCGCCGACGAAACCACACTCCGCCATGGTCAGCGGCTTGGGTTCGGGCAGGTCGGGACGGAGTTCACGCAGGGCGAGGCCGACGTCGTACCAGCTCGCCCTCCCCGCGTTGGCGACGTGGATCGTGCCGCTGACCGGCTCGGGGCGGGTGAGCAGGAAGACCAGGGCCCGGGCCAGGTCCACGGTGTACGTGGGCAGGCTGTACTGGTCCGCGACCAGGGCGGCCGGTTCTCCGGTGACGCCCCGGCGCAGCGCGGCCAGCACCACGTCGACCCGCTCGTCCGCCCCGCCGAACAGCCACGAGGTGCGGACGGACAGGGCCCGGTCGTCCAGCAGGCCGCAGATGCGCTCGCCGGCCAGCTTGGTCAGCCCGTACACGCTCAGCGGGCTGGGCAGATCGGTCTCCCGGTAGCCGCCCTCGGGCGGGGTGGCCCCGTCGAAGACGTAGTCGCTGGAGATGTGGACCAGCCGGGCGCCGGTGCGGCGGCAGGCGTCGACGACGTTGCGTACGCCCGCGACGTTGACGCGCAGCGCCATCGCCGGGTCCCGCTCGCAGTCGTCGACGACGGCATGGGCCGCGGTGTGGACGACGACATCGGGCCGGAAGGCGTCGATCGAGCGGGCGACCGCCGCCGCGTCCGCGATGTCGTGGTCCTTGAGCGAGACGCCCCGGACCTGCCAGCCGCCGGCCGTGTCGTCGGCGGCCAGTGCGGCCGTGAGGGCGGTGCCGAGCATGCCGTCCGCCCCGGTGAGATACAGCCGGGTCGGTCCGCTCATCACAGGTGACCGAACTCTTCGAGCAGCTCCAGCACGGTCGCTCCGGAGGAGATCTTCTCCCGGATGGTGCGTTCCTTGCCGATGTTGAGCCGGGTGCCTTCCAGGACGTCCTGGGCGAGGACGGGCGGGACGACGGCGATGCCGTTCTCGTCCGCGACGAGGATGTCGCCGGGGTTGATGACCTGACCGCCCACCACGACGGGCACGTTGACCTGGACGGGCTCGGTGCGGTCGTGCACGGCGGTCGGCGAGGGCCGCGGCACCGTGGACCTGTACCAGAGCGGGAAGTCCAGGTCGCGGATCTCGTCGACGTCCCGCACGGCGCCGTCGACGATGCCCGCGGCGATCCCCGCCTTGAGGGAGAGGGTGGACATCAGCCCGCCCCACATGGCGGTCAGCGGGGTGCCGTGACAGGCCACGACGATGATGTCGCCGGGCTCGGCGCGGGCGAGGACCGGCATGCAGTCGACGAGGTCGTCGATGGACAGGTTCACGGTGAGGGCGGGGCCGACGACCTTGTGCGTGTGGCGCACGGTCGAGAAGCCGCCGATCGCACCGACGCGGCGGCGGGCGTCGGTCACCAGACAGCTGGGGCTGTACTCCTTGAGGACCTCGCGGAACGCGTCCACGATCTCCTGGGGCGGTCGCGTGAGGTCGTTGTAGACCGTTTCCATCAGTACGTACTCCTGTTCAGCAGGGCTCGGCGGGATTAGGGCTCGGCAGAGCTCAGCGGGTGGCGGCGGGGCTCAGGGCCTCGGCGAGCGCGGCAGCGTCCAGGCCGTGTGCGGCCAGGGCCTCCGTCTCGGTGCCGCACCGGGGCACCTCGGTGAGACCGATCCCATGGAAGCGGGGTGCGGTGTCGAGACCCAGTTCCAGCAGGGCCCGGGCGACGGTGTCGGCCTGCCCGCCTTGCGTGTAGTGGTTCTCGACCACGGTCAGTGTTGTGGCGCGCGCGGCCAGTTGGGCCAGCCACTGGGGGTCCGCCCGGTTCAGCCAGGGCAGTTCCACCACGGTCAGCTCGACACCGTCGGCGGCCAGCGACTCGGCCGCGTACAGCAGCTGTGCGAGGACGACGGGGCCCGAGCCGATGGCGACGGCACCTCCTCCTTCGCGCACCACCCGGCCGTGTCCGACGCGCAGCGGCGCCGCGGGCAGGGCATCCACCTCGCTGCGCACGGGCGCGGAGACCAGCCGCAGATACACGCTCTCGGCGGCGCCGGCGCAGAACTCCACGGCGGCGCGGACCCCGGCCGCGTTGGCGGGTTCCAGGACCAGCAGACCTGGTACGGCGCCCAGCGCGCTGATGTCCCGCACCGCCTGGTGGGAGTGGCCGGGGGCGGCGGGCAGCAGTCCCGCGAGCGAGCCCGTGTAGACGATCCGGCGGCCCTCGGTGGCGTTGTTGTAGATCTGCTCGTTGGGTCGGGAGTGCAGGAAGCAGGAGAAGGAGTGGACGAAGGGCAGCCGACCGCCCGCGGCGAGGCCGCCGGCCGCGGACACCATGTCCTGCTCCGCGATCCCGAACTCGAAGAACCGGTCCGGGAACTGCTCGGAGAACGGAATGAGCCCGGTGTCCAGGACCAGGTCGGCGTCGAGTGCGACCACCCGCGCGTCGCGGCGGGCGAGCTCCACCAAGGCCTCGCCGTAGACCTGCGGCAGTCGCTTCGGTGCCACGTCGACGGCCGGTGCGGGGGCCGGGACCACTTCCTCGGTGCGCAGCTCGCCCAGGCCGTGCCTCTCCAGCAACTCCGCGGCAGTCGTTGCGAGTTCGGAGTAGGCGGAGCGGTGGTCTTCGGCGGAGGGGGCGCCGCTGTGGAAGCGGTACATCCACTCGCCCTCGCGGAGGGAGGTGGTGGCCGCGAAGGTGTCGCAGCCGGCGCCCTTGACGGTGTCGGCGATGATCACGGCCGGCCCGTCGGGGAAGCTCTCCGCGCGTTTACGGAAGACGGCCTCCAGTTCCATCGGGTCGTTGCCGTCGCAGCGCAGCGCTCCCCAGCCGAAGGCGCGGAACTTGGCCTCCAGGTCGCCGAGATCGCTGACATCGGCGACCCAGGTGTCGGACTGGATCTTGTTGTGGTCGACGATGACGGTGAGCTCGCACATGCCGTGCCGCACGGCCCCGGCGAGCGCCTCCCAGTTCTGCCCCTCCTGCAACTCGCCGTCGCCGGTCAGCACGTAGACCCGTCGGGCGCGGCCGTGCAGCCGGTCGGCGAGGATCAGGCCCTTGGCCTTGGAGATGCCCATGCCGAGCGAGCCGGTGTTGAACGGCATGTGCGGGGTGTGCACATCGGGGTGGCCGGGCAGCCCGTCGATCCGGCGCAGTGCGTGCACCAGCTCCTCGTCGAGCGCACCGAGGCCGATGAGCGCGGCGTACAGCCCGGGCGCGTCGTGCCCCTTGGAGGAGAAGTAGACGTCGCCGTCGTCATCGAACGGCCGTCGCATCTCGCTCAGATGAAGATGGGTGACGATGTCGGCGGCGCTGAAGCTGGAGCCCAGATGGCCGGATCCGGCCCGCATGATCATGTAGAGGGTGTTGATCCGGCTGAGCGTGCTCACGGCACGCGCCCGGTCGTACGGGTCGGAGATCTGCTCGCGTACCCGGGCGAACTCGGCCGCCGGCACCCAGTGCAGGGTGGTGGTCATGGCTGACTCCGTAGGTCGTGGGTGGTCACCAGCACACGAATCCGCCGTCGACGACGAGTTCGGTCCCGGTGACATAGCGGCTCATGTCGGAGGCGAGGAACAGCAGCGGCCCGACGAGGTCGTCCTCGGTCGCCATGCGCCGAAGGGGAACCCGGGCGGTGAACTTCTCCCGGAACTGCGGGTCCTGTCCGCCCAGCACCCCGCCGGGGGAGAGGGTGTTGACGCGGACACCGGACGGTCCCCAGAGGGTGGCCAGATAGCGCGTGAGCGCGGCGACCCCGGCCTTGGACATGCCGTAGGCGGGCGGTTTGAGGAACGGCGGGTCCAGCTCGATGTGGTCGTAGAAGCGCGGGTCCGGTGCGACGGTCCCGTACAGCGAACCGACGTTGATCACCGATCCCCTCCGACGCCGGGCCATCTCGGTGCCGAACACCTGGCAGGTGCGCAGCACTCCGGCCGCGTTCACGTCCAGGACGGCGCTGGAGAGCTCCTCGGGGATGTCCTCGAAGAGCCAGCTGCCCGACTGCGCGGACGGCGGCTGGTCGATGCCGGCGTTGTTGACGAGGACGGCGGGCGGGCCCAGCCGGGTGAGGCAGTCGTCCAGGGCGTGCTGCAGGCTGCTGCGGTCGGTGACGTCCCCGTACTGGAAGGCGAACCGGCCGGCACCCCTGCCCTGGGCATCCTCGGCGTACTGCTTGAGCGCCCCGTCCTCGGGCTCGACCCGGTCGAGCCCGAAGACGTCGGCACCCGCCTGGAGCAGGGCCCTGGTCCACACCCGGCCGAGCTTTCCGCCCACTCCGGTGACCACGGCGACTCTGCCGGTCAGGTCGGACACCACAGGGTCAGCCCGCCTGTCCCGCGCCGGCGGCGGCAGGGACGGGATCGAGCAGTTCCGGGGCGAAGGCGCCGTCTGCCGCAAGCGGCTCACGCAGCGCACGGCCCAGCACCTCGTCGAGCCGGTACGGCTTCATGCCGTCGCCCGGGGAGCGGGCGATGACGTCCTCGACGGTGACCGTGTGACCGGCCGGGAGATCGCGTACCGCGACCAGTTTCTTGCCCATCTTGCGCACGGCCGGTGCCTCACGCTCGCTGCACACCTTCTGCGGCGAGCCCAGCGTCCGGCGTGTGCGGTCCAGGGACTCGGTCAGGTCGGCCAGCAGCGGCGGATCGAGCGAGAAGTGGTGGTCGCTGCCCGGGCGGGTCTGGTCGAGGGTGAAGTGCTTCTCGATCACCCGGGCGCCCACCGTGTACGCCAGACAGCTCGCTTCGTTGCCCAGGTCATGGCCGGAGAATCCGATCACCACGTCCGGGAACTCCTGCCGGTAGGTCTCGATCACCGACAGGTTCAGGTCGTCGGGACCGGCCGGGTACACGGCGGTGCACTGGAGCAGCGCCAGCCGGTCGTTGATCGGCAGGATGGTGTCCACCGCCCGCCGGACCTCGTCCATCGTCGCGCCGCCGGTGCTGACGACCAGCGTCTTGCCGGTCTTGGCCGCGTAGGCGAGGAGAGGGGTGTTGGTGAGATCCGCCGAGGCGATCTTGATGGCCGGCAGATCAATGTCCATCAGGAAATCCACCGACGGCATGTCGAAGGCGGTGGAGAGGAAATCGATGCCCAACCCCTTGGCCAGTTCGGCCAGGTGCCGGTACTCGTCGCGCCCGAACTCCAGGAATTCGCGATGTTCACCGTAGGTGGCGCCGTAGCTGTTACGGCCGGTGTACGGCTGGTTGTACATCTCCCGTGTGAACAACGTCTTGTTGTCACGTTTCTGCAGCTTCGCGGCCGCCGCACCGGAGGCCGCAGCCTGCCGGAACAGCTCTTCCGCTTTTTCCAGGCTGCCTTCGTGGTTGTGACCGATCTCCGCGATGACATAAGCCTCGGTGTCATCTGCGATTCGCCGGCCGGATATCTCAAGTTCGCGCATACCTGTGCCGTCTTCCTTCCAATTCCGGATTACTCGACGACATTTCGCGGGCCCACAAGCAATCCTGCCACCGCCCGGACCGCAACAAAAGAAATCCTTGTGTCATAGCGCTGTCCTAAGATGGCCAGTCCACTAGTGGACTCGGACGGAACGGACGTATGGCGACATCAAACAGACCAAACGCCCCCGAACTGGACAGCGCCTGCGTGGCGGCGTACGACCACGCCGTACGCCAGGGTGTCTTCGATGACAGCGATGTCGCCGAGCAACTCGCGTTAGGCGAGGCCGAGGTGCTGCGCATCCGGACCGTGCTCACCGACCTGCGCCTGCTCATCCGCGGCGAGGACGGCAGTGCGACGGTCCCCGCCAGCCCCGAGATCGCGGAGGCCGAGCTCTCCGCCCATCTGGAGGCCGGCATCATCGAGCGACGGGAGCAACTGGCCCGCATCCACCGCCAGATGCGGTCCCTCGCTCCGGTCTACCGTGCCCATCGGCATCTGCCGCAGGCGTCCCAGAGTGTGCGGCTGGTCGAGGACCCGGCAGCGGTACGGCGCGAACTGGCCGCGGCCACCCGCGCCTGCACCTCCGAGGCGTTCACGGTCCAGCCGGGCGGCGGGCGCAGCCCCGAGGCGCTCAACGAGGCGATCGCGCGGGACACGACGATGCTCAAGCGCGGCGTGACCATGCGCATCCTCTACCAGCACACCGTGCGGGCGAACCTCGCCACCCGTACCTACACCCGCAAGGTCACCGAACTCGGCGCCGAGGTGCGCACGGCCGAGGAGATTTACGAGCGGCTGATCATATTCGACCGGTCGCTGGCCTTTGTCCCGCAGGAACGGGTGGGCGGGCGGCCGCCGGGCGCCGCGATCGTGACCGACGAGACCATCGTGGGCCATCTGTGGCGCATGCACGACAAGATGTGGCAGTCCGCCAGCCCGTACGACCCGCGTGACGTCGACTACGCCAGCACCTCGGAGGAGATCAAGGCCTCCATCCTGCGTCTGATGGCCACCGGTCTGAAGGACGACGTCATTGCCCGCAAGCTGGGTATGGCCACCCGGACCTGCCGCCGCTACATGGCGGGCATCATGGACGAACTCGGCGCCACCAGCCGGTTCCAGGCCGGGGTGCGGGCCACCTCGCTCGGCATGGTCAAACCGGACCCCAACCCGTGACGCGGAGCGGCGCCACGGCCGAACCGGGCGCGGCCCGGACACACCGGTGGCCGCCGGCGGTGCCGGCGGCCACCCTCGTACGCGGCGCTCCGGGCGCCCGCCGCCCTCAGGGGAGCAGCAACAGCTTTCCGGTGGTGGCCCGGTCCGCCAGCATCCGGTGCGCCTCGGCCGCCTGTTCCAGCGGCAGTTCGCACGAGACGAGCGGCCGGATCGCACCTGCGGCAAGCAGCGCGAAGACCTCCGCCGACCGGGCGCGCAGCTCCTGGCTGCCCGCCACATGGTCGCCGAGCGTCGGCCGTGTCACATACAGCGAACCGCCGGAACGCAGCAGCCCCGTGTCGAGCGGCGGCACCGGACCGCTGGACGCCCCGCAGAGCACCAGCATCCCTCGCCGGCCGAGAGCAGTCAGGCTGTCCTCGAAGGTGGCCGCGCCCACCGAGTCGTAGACGACGTTCGCCCCCGCACCGCCGGTGAGTTCGCGCACCCGGGCGCCGAACCCCTCGTAACGAAGTGTGTGCCGGGCGCCTGCCTCCAGCGCCACCTTCTCCTTCTCCGCGCTGGACACCACCGCGATGGCCGTCGCCCCGCGGTGGGCGGCCAGCTGCACGAGCAGCCGGCCCAGTCCGCCCGCCGCGGCCAGCACCACGACCGTGTCCCCCGCGGCCACCGGGTACGTGTCATGGGTCAGATAGTGGGCGGCCAGCCCCTGCAGCAGTACGGCGGCGGCGTCCCGCGCCGTCACCCCCTGGGGCACCGGGACCAGCCCGGCCTCCGGCACCGTCGCCAACTGCGTGTAGGCGCCGCGATGGGTCGCGTACGCCACCGTGTCGCCGGGCGCGAAGCCGGTCACATCCCTGCCGGCGGCCACGACCGTGCCGGCCGCCTCCTGGCCGGGGATGAAGGGAAGTTCGCTGGGGTACGTGCCGTCGCGGTAGTACACATCGATGAAATTGACGCCCACCGCCTCGTTGCGCACCAGGACCTGACCGGGCTCAGGCACTGGCTGCGCCGACTCCTCGGTCGCGAGCTGTTCGGGTCCTCCCGGCCGGTGCACTCGGACGGCTTTCACGGGGTCCTCCCTGAGGCTTGTCGCTCGTCTTGCCCACAGTCTCCCCGAACAGCAGCGGAAAGTAGTTGATGTCCGCGGTGAGTTCGGCGAGCAGCGAACCGATCTGTGGCGCCGCGCCCGGTCCGGCGCGCAGCTGCTCTCCATGGCGTCGCAGGCTCCGGGCGGACAGCGGCAGACGGCCGGCCGACAGATAGCGGATCGCTCCTGTGGCGTCCCGCCGCGGGATCACCTCGGACCGGGCGTGCCGGCTGGCGCTGAACGGGATGTCGAGACGGCCGTCGGCGAAGGCGTCGACCACCGCGGTGCGCGTGTCGGGCCGTTCGAGTACGGGCTCCACGATCTCCGCCACCTCGGTGAGGATCCCGTCCAGTTCCTCGGCGGCCGCCTCCTCGTCGGGCGCGACGAAGCCCAGCAGCGGGGAGTTGGCGCGCTGCGCGAGCCGGATGCCCGCGGCGTTCGCGGCCGCGTCCGGGATGCCGTACGCCTCCTGATACGTCTTGGTGAGCAGCTTGGAGGCGCCGCCGAGCCGGGCGGCCAGCGCCCCGTACAGGATCAGGTCCTCGGCATTGCCCCGCTCCTTGGGGAAGACGCCCATGAACTCGTGCAGCACGGCGTGCACTTCGATCCCGGACGGCAGATAGCGGCGCGCCAGCAGGGGGATCGCCCGCAGCGCGGCTACGTCCTGGGCGAGATGCCCGCCCTGGGGGTACGCCACCGAGATGCACCGCACCCCGGCGCGGGCCGCGAGATGCGCCTCCAGCACGCTGACGGCGAGACTGACCGAGGGCGGCACCAGCACCGCGGTGAGCGTGCCGAACAGCTCCCGGTCCACGGTGACCCCGAGCTCCGCCAGCTCGCCGCAGCGCCGGTCCACCGCGTCCCACGCGGCCAGCGAATCGGCGAGCGGCACGTCCTTGGAGTAGGGCAGGTTGTACGAGATCCCGCCGCCTTCGAAGGACGTGATGCCGGACGCCACGGCGACCTCGAACATCAGCCGGGCGTCCGGGGAGCCGTGCCGGATCTGCAGCGGGGCGGCAACGGCCTCGTTGAGCTCCCGGCCGCGCTGCCAGCCGTGCGCCACCAGCGGGTAGCCGTTGAGTTCGCGTGGGCTGAGATGGGCGAGCCTGAGGGCCCGCTCGAACCGTCCGAGCCGGGTGTGGGAGTCGATGGTGACCGTGAGCAGATCGGGGGCGCCCTGTGCGGCCAGCTCCAGGAGCAGCTCGCGCATCGCGTCGTGTGCGCCGACCCCGCAGCGCGGCTGCACGGCCACCCGGCCCGACGCCCGGGCCCGGGCCAGCACATCGGCCGCCGACGGTTTGCCCAGCGAACGGATGTAGCCGACCGACTCCGCGAGCGACGGCAGCGGGGCCCCCTCCGTCATGATGCGGCGGCGCGCGACCGGGCAGCGGCCCCGGCGGCGCGCTCGTCACGCAACTGGTCCAGGACTGCGGGCAGTTCGGAGGGGTCCTCGAGGATCCGGTCCACCCCGAGGGCGTAGAGCCGGTCGAGTGCGGCAGCCTCCTTGTGGCTGCCGACCGACAGGTTGCCGCCGAGTACGACGGGGCACGCGATGGCGCCGGACTCCCTGGCCGCGGGCAGGTCCCGCAGGTCCTCCAGGGCATGGCCGTTGAGGCTTCCGATGATCACCGCCTCGGCCTCGGGGTGCTGCGCGCAGGCGGCGGCGAACTCGCTCACCGGGGTGCACGTCCCCAGGTTGATCACCTCGAAGCCGAGGCTGCGCAGGGCATGGGCGATGAGATGGTTGGCCACGGCATGTGCGTCGCTGGCCGCGACACCGAGGATGACGGACCGTGGGCGGTGGTCCGGCCCGTACTGATCGAGGTCGTGCTGGCGCAACGGCTGCTCCGTCATGTGATCCGTCCTGATGGCTGGTGCCGGGCGGGCTGCTGCCGGGCCCTTCAGTCGTCGAACGCGGCGAAGAGTTCCCGCTTGCTCACCGAGGCGATGCGCCCGGCGTCGTACTCCTCGGGGTCCGCGGCGGCGATCGAGTCGAAGACCCGGTTGATGGCGGGGACGAGTCCCCAGACGTGCTCGTAGCCGGGCCAGCCGCGGTGCCCCGAGTCGAGATCACGCTGCCGGGCGAAGAGGTAGTCGTACCACTCCCGGCTGGAGGGATAACGGTGGTGGTAGTCGTGCACGACGGTGTCACCGGTGAGCACCAGATAGCGGGCGGGCGCGTGCACGAACAGCATCCGCGCGACCCAGCGGCACCAGGCCCCGGCACCCTGCCCCGTCGGGGCGGCCTCGCCGATGAAGATGGCGTTGGTCAGGCTCGCGAAGTACGCACGGCCACGGCGCACTTCCGTCCCGGCGGGCGGGAAGGTGTGCTTCACGCAGAGCCGGAGGGTGTTGCTCATCTGGAACAGCGGGATCAGCGGTACGCACCACACCACGAGGAACGCCGGCCAGGTGCCGGTCACCAGGGTGAGGGCGGCCGATCCGCCGTACAGCACGGTGGCGGTGGCCTTTTCGGCCACCGCCGAGGCGCTCCAGAACGACCGCGCCCGCGCGAGCGCGAACTGGAGGTGGAACAGCGGCGAGAACAGCTTGCCCAGCACCCGCCGCCACATCGCCTCCCGCGTCATGCCCGGTCGCAGGCCGAGGCTGATCAGGAAGGCCTGCACGGTCGGGTCGCGGAGCGTCATGTGGTGCGCTGCATGGTGGTCGGCCACGTGCTCACGGCTGTAGCGCTCGAAATTCTGGATCACCAGGATCGAGGAGACCGCGCGGCCGATGGCGATGTCGGTCGTGCGGCGGCGGTACATGTTGCGGTGCGAACACTGGTGAAAGATCATCATGCGCAGATTGCGCATGCCGTGCAGGGTGACGGCCCACCCGGCCGGCAAGGCGAGCAGCCACCAACCCCCGAGAATCCAGGCGCCGGTGGACAGCGCACTGCCGGTCACCATGGCGGCCGTGGCGGCGATCAGGTGGTAACCGGCAGTCCAGCCCGGCGAGTTCTGGCCCTCGATCGGTTTTCCGGTGAACAATGTCAGCCGATGCTGCAGAAATCCCGGAAGGACGCGCATCGTTTCCCGGGGATCCATTCCGTGATGGTTCTGATCACTTCGCGCCGGCCGCAGCGACTCCGCCGCCATCCCGCCCCTCTCGCTGTTTCCGTCGCACGGCCCGGGCCGGAACCTGCCCGGGCCGATGGCTCAATTACGCCGAAACCTGGGGTGTTTCAGTCCCAGCCCGTGTCCTCGCCCTTTGCGCCGCCAACCGGAACGGAGGCGTCCCATCCGGTGTCGCTGAGAACGCCTCCGGAAACCGGATGAGACGCATCCCATTTACCGTCATGACCTGCGGACTTGGCGGCTAAGACCGTTCCGGCACCGCCTGCGATCAGCGCACTCGTGAATGCCGCGACCACGGCACGGTGAATACGACGTGGCATGTGTTTCTCCCCCTCAATCACACCGCGCCGGCAGCGCGGTGAATTGCTATTGACTCAATACTGCCAGCTGCAGACGGGCAGTTCCGGGGAATGCGGTGTCCGCAAAGGGACAGGCCAGAAGTGGACTTGGACAGAACGGGCCCTGACGGTCGCCGGGCAGGCCCGGGCAGGGGCCGTTGCCGGTTGCTCCGAGTGGAGGTTTCCATGGGGGCGATGACTGACGGTCGCGGGGCCGGCCAGGGCAGGGCACCTTGGTGGTTGCCCGGCGCGACGGTCCCGGGGCCGGTCAAGGCAGGGGCCGTTGGTGGTTCCTGGGAGTGGGGGATTCCATGGGGGCGATGACGGACTGCCCCCGGACCGGCCAGGGCAGGGCACCTTGGTGGTTGCCCGGCGCGACGGTCCCGGGGCGTCAAGCTCGTGGAAGGGTGTCGGGGCAGCACAATGCCCGGGGCTCCGCCGAACCCCGGGCATCGCAGAGCTTTTCGGTCAGTAGGGACCGTTCACGTTGTCGATCGAACCGTACTTGTCGGCGGCGTAGTTGCACGCGGCCGTGATGTTGGCGACGGGGTCGAAGGGGTCCATCGCGGTGCCCGGGACGTGGTAGGCGGCGAAGGTCGGGTCGATGACCTGCAGGAGTCCCTTGGAGGGCGTTCCGGCCGCGGCGTTGGAGTCCCAGTTGTTCATGGCCTGCGGGTTGCCGGAGGACTCGCGCATGACGTTGCGGTGGATGCCCTCGTAGGTGCCCGGGATGCCCTGCCGGCCCATGATGTCCAGCGACTCCCTGATCCAGCCGTCGAGGTCGTTGGTGTACACGGGGGCGGCCTGCGGAGCCGACTCCGGCGCGGACTGCTCGGCAGCGCCGCTCTCGGCGGCCGGTGCGCTGGAGCGCTCGGAACGGTCGGCACGGTCGGACGAGGAAGGCCGCTTCTCGGCGGGGGCCGGCGCCTCCGCCTTTGCCTCGGGCTTTGCCTTGGCCTTTGCCTTCGCGCCGACCGTCAGCTTGAGGCCGGGGTGAATGAGCGAGGGGTTCTCGCCGACGGCCTCGCGGTTGTCCTTGTACAGCTGCTTCCAGCCACCGCTCAGCGAATGCTTGCCCGCGATCTTGTAAAGGGAGTCGCCGGGCACCACGGAATAGGTGACGGGCCTGATCTTCTCCGCGGCCACCTTCGTGGCGACGGCGACGGTCGGCGCCACGGCCTTTTCGGCGGCCACGGCCGTCGTCGGCTGCGCCGCGCCGGCGGAGGTCGCTCCCAGCATCGGGAGAGCGAGCGCGGCGCCGCCGGTACCCGCGGCGACGAAACCCCGAGTGAGGGAGCTGGACTTGGGACGGCGGTGCTTACCCTTTGCAGGCATGACGAATTCCTCTCCGTCGCCTGCGAGGTGAGCTGTCGGGTTCGGGCTGGAGATGCCCGGTCGCACTGGGAGTGCGACTTCACCCCGAGCCGTTCCGGATGCCGGATCGGCGCTTACCTGGGTCCCCCGCTCCTGCCTACGTCCGTGAGTGGGTGCGGTTCCGGGCGGCGGCAGGATTCGGCGGTCCACCCGGATTGAGGTGACCGTAGGCGAGGCCATCCGGATGGAACAAGCCCGAAATTCACACCACAAACCACCCTATGAATACGACCATGGAAATTTCGTGATCAATTCCCCGCCCGACAGCTCAACTGGCCGTCCACAGAAGGGAACTGGGCCAAGCGGGAAAACTGACCATATTTGCACTCGTGACCGATATCACTCGCAATGAAAGGAACAACCCGCGCCATGACGGCACATCAGAAAGCGACAAGCAGCGCAACTTATCGCTATAGAGACACCGAGGCTAAATTCGGACTATTCACCCCACATGCGACATTCTCCTGCCCGATCGGGAACAGTGCAGGTCAGAGACGCTGGGGTGCGCCGGGGAGTCCGCTCAGGGTGCGATGTTGTGGTTCAGGCGGAAGAGGTTGCCGGGGTCGTAGCGCCGCTTGAGTGCCACCAGGCGGTCGTAGTTCTGCCGGTAGTTGGTCCGCACCCGGTCCTGGTCGTCCTGGTCCATGAAGTTCACATAGCCGCCGGCCATGGAGTACGGCCGGAGGGCGGCGGCGTAGTCGCGGGCCCAGCCGATGGCGGCGTCGCAGTCGGCGCGCGTCAGCAGGGTCGGGCTGAGAGCCGTCGAGAAGCCGGCGTCCCGGTAGGCGAAGGCGGTCTCCGCGGGGCCCACCCGGTGGCAGGCACCGTCGATGGGGAAGATCACCGTCGTGCTCTGGATCGTAGGGGCGGTGGCGCCGTACTCGACATGCGCGTCGAGCGCCCCGTCGGGCAGATCGTGACTGAAGGTGCCCTTCCAGTAGTGGAAGAGGCCCGCCGGCAGCAGCTCGTCGAAGAGAGTGTTGATCACCGGATACGGCATCCGCCCGAGGTGCTGCCCCACGACGGGTCCGAGACCGGCGAGCCGTGCGCGGATGCGCTCGTCCTGGTCCTGTGGGCCGCTCCAGCAGGTCACGACCGCGCACAGGGGCCGCCCGTGCCACCGCTCGGGCAGGAAGGGCAGCGCCGGCCCGAGTCCCACGACGAGCAGCGCGCCGAGCTCGTCCCCGGAGTCCGCGATCAGCTCCCGGTACCCCCGCATCACGTCGGCGTCCAGGGGATAGAACGTCGGCCCGCCGAGGATGTCGGCCACAGGATGCAGCCGGTACTCGAACGATGCGACGACCCCGAAGTTGCCGCCTCCGCCCCGCAGCGCCCACAGCAGGTCCGCCTCGTGCTCCGGCGTACAGGTCAGGAATGATCCATCGGCCGTGACCACATCCGCCGAGAGCACATTGTCGCAGGCCAGACCGCATCTCCGGGCCAGATGACCCATGCCGCCCCCGGTGGTCAGACCGCCGATTCCGGTGCTGGAGACGACACCGCCCGTGGTCGCCAGGCCGAAGGCGTGCGTGGCGTGGTTGAGATCCGCCCAGGTACAGCCGCCCTCGGCCCGAGCGGTGCGCGCCCCGGGATCGACCCGGATGCCGCGCATGCCCCCGAGATCGAGCACCACGCCGTCGTCGCAGGTGCCGTACCCGGCGACACTGTGGCTGCCGCCACGCACCGCCAGCCGCAGATCCCGCTCGCGGGCGAAGTCGACGGCGGCGACGATGTCGGCCGTGTCGGCGGCCCGGACGATGATCGCCGGCCGCTTGTCGTGCACCGCGTTGTAGACCTTGCGGGCCTGCTCGTAGCCCGCGTCGCCGGGCCGGAGCAGATCGCCGTGCACGGCTTCCCGCAGCTGCTGCACCTGTGTGTCGTCGAGTGCCGGTGTGAAGGTGGTCATGGCCGCCACCGCCTTTCCCTCAGCACCGTTGTAGGCCCGGGGCCGGGTACCGCTCATCGCTGTTACAGCCCATTGCCCCGCGGCACGCATGGGCAGAACCGCCCATGCGCTCACGCCAGGCCGTGGGTGTACGCGTAGGCGGTGGCGGCCGCCCTGGAGGGCACGTCGAGCTTCGCGAAGATGTTGTTCAGATGGCGGGCGACGGTGTGCTCGCTGATCACCAGCTCGGAGGCGATGGACCGGTTGGTCCGGCCGGCTGCCACCAGACGCAGCACCTCGGCCTCACGCTCGGTGAGCTCGCCCGGCAGACGGTGATGCACGTCACTGAGCAGGGCGGCGGCCCTTCGCGCGTCCGGGGCCGCGCCGAGGCGTTCGAAGACCGCCCGCGCCGCCTGAAGCTCCAGCCGCGCCCCTTCGGCGTCCCCGGCGGCCCGGTCCGCGGCGGCGAGTGTCATCCGTACCTGCGCGGCCTCGTACGGCACACCCAGCTCCAGCCAGAGCGCCAGCGCCCGGTGCAGCAGAGGCAGGGCGCGCTCCGGCTCCTTCTCCGCGAAGGCGACCGCACCGCGGGCCGCCGCGGCCGTCGCGTGCAGCACCGTGGTCTCGGACTCGCACCGCTGCTGCCACTCGCGTGCGATCGACTCCAGCTCCTCAGCCGCCGTCCGGGCCTGGTCGAGCTCTCCGAGCGCGAGCGAGACCTCGACCTGCGCGGCGAGCAGCCGGCAGCGGCCGACCCGTGCGCCGCCGTCCCCGTCCGCCACCGCGAGCCGGAGCGCGGCGGCGGCGGACTCCGCCTTGCCCTGAGCCAGGCGCAGCAGGGCAAGGCCGGGCTGCGGGTCGCGGCCGAGCTCGTGGGCCCGCGCGTACGAGGCCTCGGCCGCGGCCAGGTCGCCGCGCCGCCGCTGGATGCCGGCGGTCAGATAGATCGCCTCCGCGGCGACCCGGGCCTCGTAGGGCAGCAGCTCGGGGACGCTCAGCGCGGCTGCGGTCTCGGCCCGGGGCCAGTCACCACAGAGCTCGAGCACCTCGCACTGGTGGACGCGGCACAGACCCCGGTAGTTGTTCTCCGCCGGCATCGAGGCGCACCAGCCCATGGCGGCGTCGGTCCACTCGACGGCCCGTTCCAGGTCGGCGCAGGCCATGCACTGCTGGAGGCCGAGGCAGTAGAGCCAGCCGGTGAAGAGCGAGCTGAGCTCCCCCGCCATGGCCGAGCACATGGCGTCGTCGAGGAGGGCGAGCCCGGCGGCCACCCGGCCCTCGGCCAGCAGCACGCTCGCCTGTGCCTGGCTGCTCATCGCGACGAGATCCGCGCTGCCGCAGCGCCGTGCGATGCCGGCCATCCGGCCGGCACAGCTCATGGCCTCTTCGAACGCACCGCGCCGCTGTGCCTCCTCCGCCTCGACCCAGGCGAGATAGCACTGCTCCACGCATTCGGGCTCGTCCGCGAGGTGCCGCCGAGCCCGCCCGAGCCACCCGGCGGCTGCCGCCGTCCGCCCGGCCAGCTGGTACTCGTAGTGGAGCATCCACGCGGTGAATCCGGCCTGCCGGTCGGCGCCCGCCGCCACATAGCCGGAGTAGGCCCTGGTCCGGGCCTCGACCGATTCCTCGACCCTGCTGTTCCACCAGGCCGCGTCCGCCAGCACGGCGAGATCGTCGGGGCCGAGGTGATCGGCGTCCACGTCGCGCAGGAGTGCGTACGCCTCCGCCCACGCCTCCCGGCCGGCGGCTGCCCGGGCCTGGTCGATCGCCCGTTCGTCGCCGCTGCTTCGATCAGCCATCGCGACTTCCTTCACGCACTCCTGATCAGCACCGACCCGTTACCAGGATAGGAGCGGGCGGCGTGATCGCTCGTGCGGAAAGGGCTCGTCGCGCCGACCCTCGGGTGCGAAGGCGCGCTGCGGACGGCTGCGACGCCGTGCGTACAGTGGCGTTCGGCGGTCTCTGTCGTGAGGGCCGCACGGGAGACGGGGAGACTCTGGATGACCGACATCGCCACGGCCGACTGGTGGGAGCTGCTGCCTGCCGGTATCCGCGAACAGGTCGACGGGTACGTCCTCCAGGACGCCCGCATGCAGGCCATCCGCATCGTCTACGAGACCGGCCGCGCCCACGGTCTGGGGCTCAACGACGCCCAACTCGTCGTCCACGACCGATATCTCCACCACGGCGACAGGATCGCCCGCACCCCCGACTGCCCTCTCGACCTGGAGTCCTTGGCCGCCCGTGCTGCCGGCGCCCCCGGCCGCGTCGTGGCGATCGAGGCCGTCTGGGACGGCGACACGGTCCACGACTGGTTCGTGGACCTGCTGGCCGTCACCGCCGACCCCGCCGGCGAGCACCGGCTGGCCACCATCTACCGGGGCGCGGCCGTGCGGCACCTCGGAGACGAGGATCCCGGCATGCTGCACCCGTCTGCGGCAGCCGCCGACAGGGCCGGCAGAGCCCTGGCCGCCCGTCTCTCGGTCCCCTTCCACTTCGCCAGCCCGGACACCCCTGACGAGCAGGCCCCCCGTTGGCGGCCTTGAGCTCCGATCATGAGCGGCCCCACCGAGAAGGGCGGCTGACAGTGCCGGGATTGTGCGGACGGACCTGCCGCTGACGACGGAGGCAGGTCAGAGAAAGTGCCCGCTGGCGAGGTAGGGCGCCGGAACAGGCATGCCGCGGACGGCGATATAGCCTTCCTGGCCGATGTCGAGACGTGCGGCCAGGCCAACGTCGATCGCCCACTCGTTGGGGGTGGTGATGCAGTTGACCAAGGTTGTTCCCTGTGACGAGGCCAGGGCTTCCCACAACAGTTTCTGCGCGGTCTCCGGGTGCGCGGCGGCCAGCAGTGACGCTCGTCCCCGGTCGTCGAGGTAGGCATATCCCGGCCTTGCTCTGTCCCGGCACACCACCAGCCGCAGGGTGTCGAGCATGTAGCCGTGGTCCGGGCCGTGGCCCGCAACACGCAGGTCCTGGTCCAGCCGGTCCATCCACTCGAAGTCGTCGGCCCGGCCCTCCCGGAGGCCACCGATGACGGGGAGCGTGGACCGGTCCACGGTGCCGACCATCCGCATCTGCGGGTGGAGCGAGAAGTCCGCCATCCGATACCGACGTGTGGCACCGGGATGAACGCTGGACGAGAAGATGCCGGGACGCCCGCCGGCGTGGACGAGGGCGGCGTCCAGCAATCGCCTGCCGATGCCCTGTCCTTGACAACCGGGCAGCACTCCGTAGGTGGCGAGGAACCACAGACGTCCGCGGTTCTGCGAGATGGCGAACCCCACCGCTCTGCCGGCGCCTGCATCCTCGTCAACCGCGACCCAGCACCCTCCTGGGTCAATGCTCAGGAAGAAGCGCATCCGGTCGATCCACTGCTTCGAGGCGGCCGCCGACCGCGGCTCGGCCTCCGGATCGCTGACCCGTCTGGTGCTTTGCTCCGCCTCGAAGAACGTCACTGCCGAAGCCCGCTCCGCCGAAGGGAGATCGTCCTCTCGCATCGGCCTGACCTGCACAGAGTCCATCACTTCAGCGTAAGGATCAGCCAGTCCATGACGCATGCGATTTTCCGGCTGCGAGTATCTGCTCGATCAGCTGACTCGTTGTGCAGCACATGCTCAGCGGGGTGACCTGACCGACAGTGAATGGGAAGTGCTGGAGCCGCTGTGCCCAAGAGCACCAACCGGTTCGGCACATGTGGGGCGCCGTGGCAGATCGAGTTCGGCTCGGACTGTCTTGCCCACGGGTACGCGGTCGAGCACACACCACCGGTCGGCCAGCGCCTCCACCAGGAGCAGACCTCGGCCGGAGGTCTTCCCGGGAGTGGGCGGGGTCAGGCGGCCCGGAGCGGGTGGTCTCTTCTCGCCGCGGGTGTCGGAGACCTCGATCCTGAGGATCGCGCCGGGAGCGCGGGTCAGCGTGAGCTCGAAGTCCCGGCCGGGCACCCGGCCGTGCGTCACGGCGTTGGCAGCCAACTCCGCAACCAGCAGAGCCGCGGTGTCGGAGAGGTCGCTGCCAAGCGGGACGCCCCAGCGGTCGAGCTGATGGACGGCGAGGTGGCGGGCGAGGCGGGCGCCGCGCGGGGTGGAGCTGAAGCGCTGGGTGAACACACATACGGTGACGGGCGATTGACCGAGGTCGTGAGGTGCCGGTGTGGCGGGGGTCGTCATGACGGCCAATCTGGCCTGGGCATATGCCAGTTCACCAGCACCGAAACCCGTACGCTGCGTCAGCGTACGGGTACGAAAGGTGGACGGTACGTGTAACGAAGCGTGACGATGGGCGGGTTACGACCGTACGTGGAGGTGGCCGGCATGGTGGCGGGCGAGTTGGGCGCGGCGGAGGGTACGGGCGGCGGCGGGGCGGAACCGGAGAGCTCGGACAGCTTGAAGGCGTTCGGGGAGGTCGTCAAGGCGTTCAGAAAGCGGGCACGGCTGACGCAGGAGCAGTTCGCGCCCCGGGTTCGGTACTCGGTGCCGACGGTCGCATCGATCGAACAAGGGCGCAGGTTTCCTCCGGCGGACTTCGTGGACCGGGCGGAGGAGGTACTGGACGCTTTCGGCACACTGCGGGGTGCGGCACGGCATCTGTCACGGCGGCCGGGGCTGGCGAGCTGGTTCCGCCAGTGGGCACAGCTCGAGGCGGAGGCGGTCAACCTCTACACGTACGAGTGCCGGTTGGTGCCCGGGCTGTTGCAGACGGAGGCGTACGCGCGACGGCTGTTCGTCAACCAGCTGCCGCCGCTGGGGGATGACCAGATCGAGGCGCAGTTGGCAGCTCGGCTGGAGCGGCAGCGGTTGCTCTGGGAGCGGCCGAACACGGCGTACAGCTTCATCCTGGAGGAGCAACTCTTCTTGCGGCGCACAGGAGGGGCGGACGTCACGATCGGACTCGTCGAGCACGTTCTGCATCTCGCAGAGCTGCGGAACATCGAGATTCAGGTCATGCCCCAAGTGTGCGAGAACCACGCAGGGTTGGACGGTCCGATGCAGCTGCTGGAAACCCCGGACAACAAGTGGCTTGGCTACTGCGAAGGGCAGGAGAGCGGCCAGTTCATCTCGGACCCCAAAGTGGTCAGCATGCTCCAGATGCGGTATGCCAGGATGCGCTCACAGGCTCTTTCCCTGGACGACTCCCTGAGCCTGTTGCGGCGGATGCGAGGAGCAACATGAGCACCACAGAACTGGCCTGGTTCAAGAGCAGCTACAGCGGTGGTTCCGGCGACAGCTGCATCGAGGTGGCGACGACCCCCGCGACGGTCCATGTCCGGGACTCCAAGGTCGAGCAGGGCCCCCAGCTCGCCCTCTCCCCCACCTCGTGGACGAGCTTCGTCTCGTACGCCGCCCAGGTCTGACCTCCGACGTCACAGGAGCGCCCCGTGCCGGTTCGAGCCTGGCTCCGGGGCGCTCCTCGCGCGCATCGCTGAGGTGTGTCAGAACACGGGCTGGTACGTGAGGGTCGGGAAGTAGTCCTCCCGCGTGCCCTCGCGACGCACGTCCCAGGTGGCGCAGTGGAGAGAGCCCCCGTACTCGAACACGTTGCGGAACGGGACGGTGAAGACCTCGAAGTCGAGCTTGGTGAGCAGGTCCTGGAGGGGCTTCTCCTGTTCCTCGCAGATGACCTTGGTCGGCGAGATGCTCAGCACGTTCATCGAGAGCCACTTGGAGGACTGGCAGTACAGCGGCATCTCGTCATTGCCCAGGACGGGCTGCGGGACGTCGATCAGCTCCCAGTCGTTGGCGAGGAACATCTTCTCCTCACCTTCGCGCAGCGGGCGGTCCGGGTTGGTGAGGATCAGGCCGGGACGCACCGGCACGAAGGTGCAGTCGATGTGCGAGGGGAAGAAGTCCAGCGGGAAGTGCACCGTGTGGACACGGAAGCCGCGCGGCTCCAGATGCCGCTTCAGCCACTGGATGCCCGCCCGGTTGGTGGTCATCGACTCCTGGACCAGGATGTCGCGGCCCAGCCGGCTCATGTCGGCGGCGTCGAAGATCACTTCGTCCTGGTTGATGCAGAACTCGAAGGAATGCATCTGCGCGTGCCGCTGCTCCAGCGGCCACTCCCAGAACTCCTCGCGGTACATCCCGTCGGTCATCGACGGCTTGGGCGCGGTCGTCCAGCCGACGCGAGGGTCGGCGTTCCAGTACTCGTACACCAGCTTGCGGTAGGGCTGGTACTCGAAGTACCGGGCCCGGCGCGACATGGTGGCCTCGATGATCTCGTTGCCCATGGTGATCATCACGTCGCGCGGACAGACGGCGCAGTACTGGTTCTCGGCCTCGAAGTCGGGGGTGCGTACCGGGGTGGAGAAGTCATGGGGTTCGGGACGGCGCACCGTGACCCCCTGGGACTCCAGCAGGGCCGCGAGGCCCGCGAGTTCCTCGTTGGCCAGATCGATGGCCTCTTTGGACTTCGGACCGGTCGGGAACGGCGTGCCGGGGGCGTTGCGTATCGAGGGCCGGCTGCCCGGCTCGGTCGGCTCGAAGCAGGCGTTGTCGGCGGAGCCGACCACCATCTCTTGGAGCGGGTCCCACTCGTTCCAGGAATTGACGACCACAGGGCTGTTCTGCATGTGCGGGGTCACCTGTCTGTGAGGATGAGGGGTCATGCGGCGTCGGTCGAGTCGGCCAGGCTTGCGGGACGCATGTCGGTCCAGTTCGTCTCGATGTAGTCGAGGCAGCTCTGCCGGTCGGACTCGGCCACGATGACGTCCCAGCCGCGCGGCACCAGGACGAACGCGGGCCACAGGCAGTGCTGACGCTCCTCGTTGACGAGCACGTGGAAGGTGCCGTCCTCGTTCTCGAAGGGGTTGGTCATGGCTCCATCTCTTCCTGTCTAGGGACCGGGTGTCCGCCGGCTGTCGGGTCGGGCAGGTTCGGTGCGGCTTCGGTGCACGGGCCGGTGTCGTCCTCAGCCGAGTGCGGCGTCGAGATCCCGTGCGGTACGGCAGCGGAAGACGGTCGCGACATCGACGGTCCGCCCCAGTTCCGCCTCGATCCGGCCCGCCAGACGCAGGGCCGTCAGCGAGTCGCAGCCGAGGCCGAACACGTCCTCGTCCGCCCCGACACGGTCGAGTCCCAGCACCTCGGCGATCAGTTCGCTCAGCCGGTGCGCGCCCCGCGCGGCCGGTGTCGGTACGCGGGCCAGGAAGCGCTCGGTCGGGGCCGCCATGGCCCCCGGAAGCTCCACGAGGAGCTCCCGCAGGTGAGCGGCGATCTGCTGCCCGGACTCGGCGTCGAACAGGTCGGGGCGGTGGCTGACTTCGAGGTGCAGCTGCCGGCCGGGCGCGGCCATCAGCTTGAGCGGGTAGTGGTACGCGTCGTGTCCGGCGACGCCCACCAGGCGCAGGCCGTCGTCGGGAGCGCCAGGGAGTTCCTCGGCGGTCGGGAAGTTCTCGACGACGACGCAGCTGTCGAACAGCGTGCCCACTCCCGCTGCCCGCTGGATGTCGGCCAGGGCGAGGTAGTGGTACGGAAGCAGTTCGGCATGCTCGCCCTGCACGCGTTGGAGCAGGGCGGCCACCGGCTCGGACGCCTCGAAGCGCACCCGCACCGGCACGGTGTTGATGAACAGCCCCACCATTTCCTCGACGCCCGGCAGTTCGGCCTCTCTGCCGGAGACCGTGGCGCCGAAGGTGATGTCCCGCTGCCCGTTCCGCCGGTGCAGGCACAGCGCCCACGCCACCCGGAGCAGCGTGTTGAGCGTGACACCGTGCCGGCGGGAGACATCGAGCAGCGCGGAGGTGTCCGTCTCGGAGAGCTCGACGACGATCCGTTCGGGAAGGGCACGTATCCGCGCGATGTCCTGGTCCGGGCAGACCAGGGTGGGCTCCTTCAGGCCGGCCAGAGCGTCGCTCCAGGCCAGGCACGCCTCCTCGCGGTCCTGTGCGGCAAGCCACCGCAGATGGTCGGGGTAGTGACCGGGATCCGGCAGACCGCTCTCGTCGCCGCCGTGGTCGAAGAGCGCGAGCAGGTCGCGCAGGAGCAGCGAGGTGGTCCAGCCGTCCACGATCAGGTGGTGCATGCTCAGCACCAGCTTCTGGCGGTCCTCGTCCAGCGTGATGAGGGTGCAGCGCATCAGCGGCGGCCGTGCCGGGTCGAAGCGCCGACGCCGGTCGGCGTCGAGCAGTGTCTCCAGCCGCGCGGCCTGTTCCTGCGGGTCGGGACCGGTCAGGTCGTGGGCGTGCCAGTCCATCCGGACCTGCTCCGGGATGACCTGCACCGGCTCCCCCGACCGCCGCTGCACGAAGCCCGCGCGCAGCATCGGATGGCGCCGCAGCAGGGCGTCGCAGGCCTCCCGGAAGCGCTCGGCGTCGAGCTGTCCCTGCACCTCGAGGGCGATCTGGACGTTGTAGACGTCGAGATCACGGCTGTCGTACCGGGCATGGAAGAGCAGCCCCTCCTGCATCGGCGTCAGCGGCAGGACCTGTGCGACCGGTGTGCCTGCCCGCTCGCCGAGGCGGGTGAGCTCGTCCTCGTCGACCTCCTGCGGGAGGCCGGGTGCCTGCCGCCGGACGAGCGCCGCCGT
The DNA here is from genome assembly GCF_040613775.1 of Streptomyces sp. NPDC006208. NCBI lineage: Bacteria > Bacillati > Actinomycetota > Actinomycetes > Kitasatosporales > Streptomycetaceae > Streptomyces > Streptomyces sp. NPDC006208. The sequence goes on from NZ_JBEXSW010000013.1 coordinate 116,771, forward strand.
ACTCGTCCCGTGTGCCACGAGCGTGCGCAGTGCCGCGAACCAGAGCCCGGCCAGGTCGCCGATCTCCTCCTCGGACAACAGGCGGCGGGCCCAGTGCCAGTGGGCGACCAGCTGCGGGCCTGCCGGGCCCTCGTCGACCGCCGCGTTCAGCTCGATGACGTGGGCCAGGGGCATCCGCGGATCGGCCCCGACGGGCAGCGCGTCGGACTCGGGTGCCACGCTCCAGTCGCCTTCTTCCGCATCGGCGTTCCTGCCGAGGTAGTTGAAGCCGATCTGCGGGTCCGGGTGGGCGGACAGCTCTGCGGCGGTGTCCGGGTTCAGATGGCGCAGCAGGCCGAAGCCGATACCGCGCCGGGGGATCCGCCGGACCTGAGCGGTGACCCGGCGCAGGGCGTCGCCGAGGCGCGGGTCCGCCGGGTCGCCGTCCGCGGCCCAGTCCACGGGCCCGGGGTCGATCCGCACCGGATACAGCGAGGTGAGCCAGCCGACGGTGCCCGACAGGTCGACGTCCTCGGCGATCTGCTCGCGGCCGTGCCCCTCGACGTCGATCAGCACGGCGGTGCCGCGGCCGGCCTCGGCGCGCCGCCAGGCGGCGACGGCGAGCGCCAGGCCGGTGAGCAGTACTTCGTCGGTGCGGGTGCCGAAGGTGGCGGGCACCGTGGTGAGCAGCGCGGCGGTCAGGTCCGCGGGGAGTGTGAGGCGCAGTTCACCGGCCGTCGCGAAGATGTCGTTCGACGGCGAGAGCCGGGCGTCGGTGACCGCGATACCGCCCGTGTCCAGGACCCGGTGCCAGAAGGGGAGTTCGCCCAGCACGGCGGGGGTCCTCGCCTCGGCGTGCAGTCTCCGGCTCCAGTCCCGCAGCGGGAGCGGTACCAGGTCCAGCAGCGGGGCGGCACCGGACGCGGCACTGTGCCAGGCCGTGTACAGATCGGTCAGCAGGATGTGCCAGGAGACGGCGTCGACGGCCAGGTGGTGCACGGTGACGAGCAGCCGCCCCTGCCCGCCCTCGCCCGCGTCGAACCAGGTGACCCGCAGCATCACACCGTCGCGCGGCGCGAGCGCGTCGGCGTCATCGCCGGCGCATGCGGAGATCGTGCGGCGGACGGAGTCGGCGGGGAGGCCGGACACGTCGACGCGCCGGACCGCGTCCCGCAGCGTGTCCGGGTCCACCGGGTCCACGGCGAGGGAGCCGTTGTCCTGCAGGCGTCCGTGCAGCGACTGGTGGCGCTCCACGACGGCTCGTACGGCGACGGCCAGCCGGTCGGTGCCGAGCCCGGGCGGCACGCGGAGCAGGGTCGACTGGTGGAACGCGTCGGCCGTGCCGCCACGTCCCCGGAGCCACTGCATGATCGGCGTGGCGGGGACGACGACGGAGGCCTGCTCCCGGGCGCGGGAGGGGTCGGCCGGGGTCGTTTCCGGCGTGCTCCGCTGCTCGAGGAACGCGGCGAGAGCGGTGGCCGTACGGTGCGTGAAGACCTGCTTCGGAGTGAGCCGCAAACCCGCCTCACGCGCCCGAGCCACCAACTGGATCACCGTGATCGAATCACCACCCAGCGCGAAGAAGTCGTCCCCCGGCCCGGCACTCTCGACACCCAGCACCTGCCCGAACAGCCCCGCGAGAACAGCCTCGACGCTCCCCGCCGCACCGGACCTGACCGCCTGCTCGCGGGCGGTGGGGGGAGCCGGCCGCTGCTGCGGTGCCGTTTCCGGCGTGCTCCGCTGCTCGAGGAACGCGGCGAGAGCGGTGGCCGTACGGTGCGTGAAGACCTGCTTCGGAGTGAGCCGCAAACCCGCCTCACGCGCCCGAGCCACCAACTGGATCACCGTGATCGAATCACCACCCAGCGCGAAGAAGTCGTCCCCCGGCCCGGCACTCTCGACACCCAGCACCTGCCCGAACAACCCGGCGAGAACAGCCTCGACGCTCCCCGCCGCGCCGGCGCTCTGCCGGGCGGCGTCCACAGCGGGCTCCCCCTGCTGCCGCGCTCCTTCTTCCGCCGAGTCCCTCACGTCCGCCGGGTCCGTGGCGGGCAGGGCGGGGAGCGCGGCACGGTCGACCTTGCCGTTGGGGGTCAACGGCAGGGTGGGCAGCGTGACGAACCCGGAGGGGACCATGTACGGGGGCAGCACAGACGCCACGCGCTCCCCCAGGGTGGCGAGTTCGGCCTCCTTGCCGGCCGCGGGCACGACGTACGCCACCAGACGCGGCACCCCGCGCCGGTCCGCCCGTACCGCCGCGGCGGCCTGCGCGACCGCGGGGTCGGCCCCGACCACGGTCTCGACCTCGCCCAGCTCGATCCGGAACCCACGGACCTTGACCTGGTCGTCGGCCCGGCCCCCGTAGACCATGGTGCCGTCGGGCTGCCACCAGGCGATGTCGCCGGTGCGGTACATCCGGGCACCCGGCGCGCCGAAGGGGTCGGCGACGAAGCGGGTCGCGGAGAGTCCCGGCCGCCCGACATAGCCGCGGGCGAGTACGTCACCGCCGACGTACAGCTCGCCCGGGACGCCTGCGGGGACCGGGCGCAGGCAGCCGTCCAGGACATGGACCCGGGCGCCGGGGACGGGCCGGCCGATCGGCACCGCGCCCTGCGGCGAGGGGTGCCCGGGCTCCAGGCGGTACTCCATGCAGCCCACGGTCGCCTCCGTGGGGCCGTACTCGTTCACGACCGTCACGCCCGGATGGCGTGCCCGCCACTCGGCCAGCGCCTCGCCGGTCAACTGCTCGCCTCCCAGGACGAGTTCGCTCGTGGGCGAGTACCACGCGTCGGACGCGACCAGTACGGGCAGATGGCTGGGCGTGGCCTTGACGAACGCGGGCGCCCGTCCCGCCCCGGCCGGGGCGTCGAAGTCGTCCAGGTCGACGAGGCGTACCAGACCGCCCGACGTCAGCGGCCCGAAAATACCGGTGACGGTGAGGTCGAAGGAGAGCGGGGAGTGCACCAGGGCCTGTTCGGCGAGCCCCGGGTAGGCCGCGCGGGCGAAGGCGAGGTAGTTGTCGACCGTGCGGTGCTCCACCGCGACGCCCTTGGGTCGGCCGGTCGAGCCCGAGGTGTAGATGACATAGGCGGTGTCGGCGAGCCGTACAGGCGCACCGCGCTCGTCGTCGTCCACCTCGTGCTCCGGCAGCGCTGCCAGCTCGGCCTGGACGGCCGGATCGCCGATCGCGACCACCGACGGGTGTCCGGCGAGCGCCGGGTGGCCGGTGTCGGAGCAGATGACAGCGGTCGGGGCGGCGTCGGCCATCATGAACGAGATACGTTCCGGCGGGTACCCGAGGTCGACCGGCAGGTACGCGGCCCCTGCCTTCAGAGTTCCCAGCAAGGCCACGATCAGGTCGGTACTGCGCGGCAGCGCCACGGCGACGAAGTCACCCGGCCGCACACCTCGCTTCAGCAGAAGGCGGGCCGTCCGGTTGGCGGCCTCGTCGAGCCGGCGGTAGCTGAGGGTGTGCTCGGCGTCGGCCACGGCCGGCGCGTCGGGGGTCTCGCGTACCTGGCACTCGAACCGCTGGGCCGGCGTCGCCGGCGGGCGTTCGGAGACCGGGTCCGCCTGCGCCCCGGGATGGCGGCCCCACCGCTCCAGCACCTGGTCCCGCTCCTCGCCGGTCAGCAGGGGGATGTGCGCGACGGGGGTCGCGGGGGCCTCGACGAAGGTGTCGAGCAGCAACCGCAGGCGGATGCGGATCAGTTCCAGGCGCGTGGTGTCGAACAGGTCCTTGTGGTAGCTGAGCTGGAGACGCAGCCGGGATCCGGGAACGGCGACGACGCTCAGCGGGTAGTGGGTGGAGCCGGTGATCTCCTGCCGGCCGGCCGTGTCCGCGTCCATGTCCGCGTCCATGCCTGCGTCCGTGACCTGCGGGTCCTCGGTGAGCGGGGCGATCCGCAGACCTGGCACGCAGTCCTGTACGGATCCCCAGCCGAAGGGCGCGTCCCCGAAGTTGGTCGAGGTGTCGAAGAGCGTGTCCAGCCCGGTGAGGCGGCGCACCTCGGTCAGCCCGAGGTGCTGGTGCGGATTGAGCGCCAGCTGCTCGTCCTGGATCCGGGCGAACAGGGCGGCCATCGACTCCGCAGGGTCGAGCCGCACCCGCACCGGGATCGTGTTCATCAGCAGGCCGACCACGGAGTCGGCGCCGGGCAGCTGCGGCGGGCGGCCGTGCACCGTCTGGCCGAACACCACGTCGTCCCGTCCGGTCAGCACCGAGAGCAGCAGCGACCAGACGCCCTGCACCACGGTGTTGAGGGTGAGACCGTACGTCCGGGCGGTCGCCGTCAGGGCCTCGGTCGTGTCCTGCGGGAGTGTCACGTACGTCATGCCGGGCATCGTCCCGGCGCCGCCGGCGGGGGCTCCGGGAGCGACGAGCGTCGGCTCCTCCAACCCTTGGAGCGCCTCCCGCCAGGCCTGTTCGGCGGCGGGGCGGTCCTGCCGGGAGAGCCACCGAAGGAAGTCGGAGAAGGGCGCGGCCGGGGCGAGTTCGTCGCCGCTGCCCGCGCCGGGGGCGTCCCCGCCCACCTCGCGGCCGTACAGCGTGAACAGATCCTCCAGCACCAGTGGCAAGGACCAGCCGTCCAGCAGGATGTGATGGTAGGTCAGGACGAACGCGTACTGGCTCTCCGCGAGGCGGATCAGTGCGAAGCGCATGAGCGGGGGTGCCGCCATGTCGAAGCGGCGCAGCCGCTCCTCCTCGAGGAAGGCCAGCAGCTTCTTCCGGCGTTCGGTCTCGGGATCCGCGGAGAGGTCGAGCTCCGTCCACGGCATCTTCACGGTGCGCCGGACCAGTTGCACCGACTGTCCGTTCGCGCGCTGGCGGAAGCCGGCCCGAAGGACACTGTGACGCGCAAGCGTGGCGGCGCAGGCCACACGCAGTGCCGGTGCCGATACGTCGCCGAACAGCTCGAAGGGGGCCTGGATGGTGTAGACGTCCGCGGCCTCGGAGTCGTACAGCGCGTGGAAGAACATGCCCTCCTGCAGCGGCGTGAGGGGCAGCGCGGACTCGATGGGCGACTGTGTCACTTCGTTCACTGTCAGGTCATCCCCGGGAGCAGTCAGCGGCGCGCGGGAGCGGCGGCTGGTCGGTGGGAGGTGTGGTGACCGGTTTCGGCCACTTCGGTGATGATTTCGTCCGGCCGCCCATACGGGCCAGGCAGCCGACCGGCAGTTTCCCTGCCCTCAGGCGGTGCTGTGGCCGGGCCGTGTTGCCGGTGCGCGGATCAGCTCCGATCCGTACCCGGTGGCATCGCCGCCCCGGTTCCGGCGGCCGCTCGGCCGGTCATCGAAGCGCCGCCGTGACGGCGTCGAGCGCGGCCGGAGCACCGGTGAAGAGGTAGTCGTGCCCGCCGGGAAGCACCTGCAGGGTGAACCCGGCCGAGGAGCACTCGCGCCAGCGCTCCAACTGCGCCTCGTCCACCAGCGGATCCTCGGCGCCGCCGAGGACGTGCAGGGGGCAGTCGACCGGGGCCGGTCCGGGGCTGCGGTACTGCTCGGCGAGCGAGAGGTCGTAGCGAACCGTACGCACGGCGTATCGCAAGTAGGCGGGATACTGCCGCAGTTCAGGGGGAAATCCGCCGAACCCGTCCAGCCAGTCGAGCAGCCCCTGGTCGTCCCGGTCCGTGATCCGCTTGCGCACCGGGGTGTGCGGCGCCCGGCAGGCGGAGACGAGCAGGGCGCGGGGCGGGGCCAGGCCACGCCGGCCGATGCGAAGAGCGATCTCGTAGCCGAGGAGAGCGCCGAAGCTGTGGCCGAAGAGTGCGTACGGCAGGTCGAACTCGTCCGCGATGCCGTCGATCACGGCATCGGCCAGTTCTTCGAGAGTGTCCAGCAGGGGCTCCGCACCACGCACACCACGGCCGGGCAGCTCGACCGTCGCGAGTTCGATGCCGTCCGGCGGAGTGAGCCGCCAGGGGGCGAACGACCGCGCGCTGCCGCCCGCCTGCGGCAGGCAGATCAACCGCAGGCGAGGGCTGGGCGCGGTCACCCGGCCGACGATCCACGGACTGTCCACACCACGCGTCGGAGTGTTCGCGAGGGGGGAGGGTCGTGCGGCGGCATGGGTTCGCATCCCGCTCCTTTCGTCGGCCGGCGCTCGTCCGGGGCGGTGGCCCGCGCGGCTCATCGTGGATCGGAGGCGGCGAGGGGACCAGGCACGGGGACCGGCAACCGGTCTGCCGCCGAGTTGCCCCGCACCTGCCTGGAGAGTGGTCTCCTCGCGCGCAGAGGATGGTGACCGAAAGTCATGCCTGCTTCTGCGCCCGAGGGGATCGCCTTCCGATGACCGCTGTTCCTGACGAGGCAGTCGACGCGACGTTCTTCACCCTGGACACCGTCACGGCCGACCTGATGGAGGTCGACGCGATCTTCCGGGCCTGCCTGAACTGGAACTACGGGAAACGTGACAGCCGGGTGTGGAGCCTCTACGAGAAGAACAAGGCCTCGCAGTGGAACGCCACCACCGACATCGACTGGGACCACGACGTCCAGTTCGGGGCCGAGCTGTCGGAGGAGAACGGCGCGCGGCTCGCGTCCTTCGTCGTGGGCGAGGGCAGCCCGGTGCCGCGCGAACTGCTCACCCAGTTCCGCTGGGAGTACCAGGCCTGGATGTGCAGCCAGTTCCTGCACGGTGAGCAGGGCGCGCTGGTGACCACGGCCCGTCTGGTCGAGACCGTGCCCGACATGGAGGCCAAGACCTACGCCGCCTCCCAGGTCGCGGACGAGGCGCGTCATGTGGAGGCCTTCGCGCGCTATGTCGACGAGAAGCTGGGCACCGTCTACCCGATCAATCCCGGGCTCCGGACGCTTCTGCACGATCTGCTGTCGGAGTCCAGGTGGGACATCGTGTACCTCGGCATGCAGGTGGTCGTGGAGGGCTTGGCGATCACCGGGCTGAGGCTGGCGAGCAGCGGCTTCGGCGACCCCGTGATCCGGCAGATCACCAGGATGGTCGCGAACGACGAGGCCCGGCACATCGCCTTCGGCGTCACCTCGCTCACCGGCATGTACCAACAGGTGACCTCGGCCGAGCGGCGTGAGCGCGAGGACTTCCTGCTGGAGTCGATCCGGCTGATGTCACGCCGCTTCATGCTCCGCGAGGTCTGGGAGCGGATGGAACTGGACGTGGCCACGGGGCTGCACTTCGCCCGCACGAACCCGATGATGGCCACCTACCGGCAGATGCTGTTCCAGCAGGTGATCCATGTGCTGCGCCAGCTGGACATGCTGTCGGACAAGGTGAAGGAACTGCTGCTCGCGGAGAATCTGGTGCGCCCGGGGACCATGTCGGTCGGATGAGCGGGGTGTCCGCGCCCCAGCCCTGCGGGCCGGAGGGGAACGGTGGACGCTCCCGCTGAGGACCCACGTCGGCCGTTGTTACGATCTTCTGCATGCGCAGCGCAGACACCGCCATCGACGCAGAGGACGTGCGCCGGATCGTCGCTCTCGCCCTCGACGCCCTGAGGGACGCGGATCCCCAGGCGTGGGAGGCCAAGGCGGGAACGCTCGAGTGGACGTGTTGGGAGACGCTCGAGCATCTGGCCGATGACCTGTTCACCTACGCTGCGAGGTTCGGGCTCACCAGGCCCCCGATGTCCACGATGATGCCGTTCCGGACGAGCAGCGACCGAAGCGGTGGGCCGGCGAATGTCATCTTCGTCGATCGGGCCTCGGGACCCGAGGGCCTCATGACCGTCGTGGAGGCCTGTGGTGGCCTGCTCGCGTGCGCCCTCCGCGCTGCCCCCTCGACCACCGTCGCCTACCACGTCTTCGGGCCCTCGGATCCAGAGGGCTTTGCCGCGATGGCAGTTGTCGAGGTTCTCGTGCACACCCATGACATCACTCAGGGGTTGAATCTGGAGTGGTCGCCGCCAAGGGAGTTGTGCGAACGGATCCTGAAGACGCTCTTTCCTCATGTCGCCATTGACGGTGACGTCTGGGAGACCCTGCTGTGGGCGACCGGGCGCATCGCCCTCCCCGATCGCCCCCGACTCACCGAGTGGCGCTGGTACGGCACGCAGGGCGCGTGAGTGCCTGCTGCATGACAGGCCGATGTCGGTCATCGGGTCGGCCGCGGCCGATGGTGTAACTGTCGTACCGGGGCGATAGCTTGCGGCTATGGCCGACATCTATGAGGTTTCCATCGTCCTGAACCTGCGGGAGAGTCTGATGGACGAGGACGTCGCGGAGCTTCGGTGGCATCTCGGGCTGGGCCCCAAGCCGGAGACTCTTCACATCGTGCCCGTGTTTCCGACCGTGGTGGAGGACGAGCGCGGCGAACCCGTGGTCGAGGACCATCCTGTGGCTCTGCTGGGCCGCCAAGGCGAAGCGTGGAAGGTGGGCGGAGCACTTGTCTCGGTGTTGCTGCGCCCGGAGGACGCCCGTTACGGGGCATGGGCCCTGACCGTTCGGCAGGAGATCCACCCCGACGAATTCGACCGCACCGGTGAACTGCTCAGCTGGCTGGCCACCAAAGCCGATGACCGGCATCGTTCCGCCACCGGTACGGTCCACCTGGGCTGGATCAGGTTCTGCGAATCTGATCGATTCGAGCCCCTGATGGTTCGAGACGGCGAGGTCGTGTGGCCGTAGTTCCCTGGCTTCGCCCCCGGCCTGGACCGCGTGTCACCCGGAGCAGCACATTTCGTCTGTGGCCCACGCTGCCTGACGCAGAGGGTGCCGGCGGAGAACGTCCGGCGCACATGCTGCCCGAGGCGAGCAGCATCAGTGGGAACGTGCGACTGCACGTACACGCCACCCGGCGCAGGCCGCTTCCGCGCGGAACACCACCACCCGCTGCCGCCGGCACGGGTGCGCCCGCGGAGCACACCGCCGCGCGCGCCACTGCCCGGCGCGTCGTCCGCGCCGGGCAGGGGGCGTACAGCTCAGTGGAGGTCAGTCCGCGGTCAGCGGCCGCGTCGCCTCGGAGAACCAGCCGGCGCACACCGCCTTCCAGATGACCCGGCGCCTGGGCTTTCCGCTCGAGGTCACCGCGATGCCGCCCCTGGGCACCTCGACGGCCAGCAGTTCGGCGTCGCCCAGCCACTCGGACAGCACATCGTGGGCGATCTGCCGCCAGCCGGGCTGGACTCCCGCGAAGACGGCCACCCCCGTCGGCACGCCGTCGCGGACCCCGAGGAGCACCGCGACGCGGCGTTCGGGAACGCCCCGTTGGTGCATCAGGGTCTCCAGGCTCTCGGCGAACACCATCTTCCCACTCACCTTGAGTCCGTCACCGAGCCGGCCGATCACGAACAGCTGTCCGTCGCACCGGAACCCCGCGTCACCGGTCCGCAGCCCCTGACCGCCGAGGCTGGTCCCGGAGGCGGAGCCGGTGTCGCCGACGTATCCGCTCGCTATCGACACCCCGCTGACGACGATCTCGCCGACCTGACCGTCCGGCAGCACCTCGCCGTCCTCGGACACGATCGTCACCGTCCTGCCCTCCAGCGGACGGCCGCAGCCGACCACCGCCGTTCCCGCGAGGGACGCGGCGTCGCCGTCGTCCGGCTCCCGCGTCGCCCAGCCTTCGCCGGGCGGCAGCCCCGTCACCGCGAGGGTCGCCTCCGCGCTGCCGTACGCGGGGAGCAGGGCACCACGGTCGAGGCCGTGCGGTCCGAGCAGCGCGTGGAAGTCACGCAGCACCTGCGGGTCGACCCGCTCCGCGCCGATGATCACGCACCGGATCGAGTCGAAGCGCAGGCCCTCCAGGTCGGCCGGCCTGACCCGGCGCAGGATGTACGACAGGCCGAAGTTGGGCATGGCCGTCATCGCGACGCCCTGGTCGTTGATGCAGCGCAGATACCGCAGCGGCGAGCGGATGAAGTCGTCCGGCTGCATCATCCACCCGTCGAAGCCGGTGACGACGACGTTCAGCAGGAAGCCGACAAGGCCCATGTCGTGGTGGACCGGCAGCCAGCTGATGGCGGGAAGCTCGGGCTTGCAGCCCAGCCAGCGGCGCATCCCGGTGAGGTTGGTCCGCAGCGCGTCGGCCGATATCTCCACCCCGCGCGAGAAGCCGCTCGACCCCGAGGTGAACTGCAGCAGCGCGGTCTCGGGCAGCGGCATCGGCCGCTCCAACGGCCGGGCACCGGCGATGAGTTCGTCGAAGGTCACCGGCTCGTCGAGCCCGGCCACGGCGGCGATCTTGCGGATCCGCTCCAGGGACTCGTCGTCGCAGACGACGGCCCGGGGGCGGACGGTCCCGAGCAGATGGCCGGCGTGCTTCTCGTACTCGTCGGCCCGCTGGAAGGCGAACGGCGGGGCGATGGAGCACGGTGTGGCGCCGGCGGCCAGCGCGCCGAAGAACCCGGCGGCGAAGCCCGGGCTCGAGCGCTGCACCAGCGCCACCACATCGCCCTGCCCGACACCGCCCGCCCGCAGCGCTGCGGCCGTCCTCAGCACCAGGTCGGCCAGGTCACGATAGGACCAGAAGTCCCAGCCGTCGTCGCGGTTCGCGTAGTACAGGCCACGCTCGGCGGACGCCTCGTCCAGCCAGTCGAGCAGGCCCCGGTCCGGGATTGCCAACGTCCTCGTCCTCTCCGGCATGTCACGGCACGGCCGGTGCGCGCACGGGCGGCCGGAGCGCCCGGCCCGGTGCCAGCCTCGGTGCGGTATCTGCCCGGCGCCAGGCAGCTCGCCGGTAACTCGGGCCTCTCAGGCGGCATTTCGACCAGCAACACCGATTGCCGGTCGGTTGCCTGGTCACCTGTCACGCAGGCGTTGCAGCATCGACCGGGTTCCAGCTCCCGATCCGTCGTAGTGCACGAGAGCGGTTACGAACTTGACGACATCACGCTACGCCGAGAACGGCCTGCTTCCGCTGACGGCCGCACAGCGGGGGGTCTTCCACGCCCAGCAGCTCGCTCCCGACAACCCGGCCTACAACACCGTGGCCGTCATGGAGATCCGGGGTCCGGTGGACGGGGAGCTGTTGCAGCGCGCGATCCGCCGGGCCGAGGGGGAGAGCGGAAGCTTCGACGTCGAGCTGGTGGAGCTGCCGGACGGCGTCTTCCAGCGTCCGGTCGCCCCGGGCTGCTCGACCTGGCGGGAGATCGACCTCAGCGGCGAGCCGGATCCCTTCGCCGCGGCCTGGGCGCTGGTGGACCAGGACCGCGCCACCCCGCTCGACCTGCTGAAGGACGAGCTGTCCGCGCATGTGCTCATGCGCGTGGGTGCCGACCACTGGCTCTGGTACCAGCGCAGCCACCACATCCTCTCCGACGGCTTCGGCTCGGTGCTGCACTCCCGCAGGATCGCCACGGTCTACGAGGCCCTGGCCGCGGGGACGGAGCCGGGGGGCGAGCCGCTGGGCCCCCTCCAGGGTCTCCTGGCGGACGAGGCGGACTACCGCGCGTCGCAGGACTACACCGCGGACCAGGCGTACTGGACCGGGACGTTCGCGGACCGGCCCGAGGCCGCCGGCCTGGCGCCGGGGGTGCCGACGAGCGCCACGGGCCGGGCGATCCGCGCCACAACGACGCTGTCGCAGAGCGAACTTCTGGCACTGCACGCCGCGGGACGGGACGTCCGCGCCCCGTGGACGGTGGCGATGCTGGCGGCGGTCGCCGCGTATCTGCACGGGATGACCGGGGCCGAGGACCTGACCATCGGCGTCCCGGTCACCGCCCGCCTCGGCGCACGGTCCCGGAACGTGCCCGGCATGCTGTCCAACACGCTCCCGCTGCGGCTCACCGTCACCGCGGCTGCGGGCCGCACGGAGTTGGTCCGGCAGGTGGCGCGCCGGCTCGGTGAACTCCTCACGCACCAGCGCTACCCGTACGACGAGCTCCGGCGGGACCTGCGGCTCCTCGGTACGGACGAGCAGATGTTCGGCGTGCTCGTGAACATCATGCCGGCGGGCTCGGAGACCGCGTTCACCGGCCGCGAGGCGGTGCTGACCACGCTGTCCGGCGGACCGGTGACCGATCTCAACATCACCTGCCACCCCGGCCCGGACGGCCGGGACGCGCGCGTCGACTTCGAAGCCAATCCCGACCGCTACAGCACCGAGGAACTGGCCACGCACCAGCGCAGGTTCACCGACTTCCTCACCCGCTTCCTCGCCGCCCCGCCGGAGCTCCCGCTCGCCCGCGTGGATGTGCTGACCCAGGCCGAACGCGCGCAGGTGCTCGCCGCCGGCCGGATGCCGGAGCCGGCGCAGCCTCTCGCCGTGCGGACCTTCCCCGAGCTGTTCGAGGAGCAGGTCCGGCGGACGCCGCACGCCTGCGCGGTGCTCTCCCCCGCCGGCCGTGTCGACTACGCCGAGCTCAACGCCCGGGCCAACCGCCTGGCCAGGGTGCTCGTCGAGCGGGGCGCAGCGCCCGAGCGGCTGGTGGCCGTCGCCCTGCCCCGAGGCATCGCCGCTCTGACGGCCGTGATCGCGGTGATGAAGTCGGGCGCGGCCTACCTGCCGGTCGACCTCGACTACCCACGGGCCCGCGTCACCGGCATGCTCGACGACACCCAGCCGCTGCTCCTGCTCACGACCCGCGGGGCCGACGACCCGACGCCGGCCCCGGACGTGCCGCGGCTGTACCTGGACGACGCGGACGGCCCCACCGCCTCTCCCCTGCCGGGGCTGCCCGGCACCGACCTCGACGACAGCGATCGCCTCGCACCGCTGCGGCCCGGACATCCGGCGTACGTCATCTACACCTCCGGTTCGACCGGCCGCCCCAAGGGGGTCGTCGTCCCGCACACCGGCCTTGCCGCGCTGCTGCGGCATCAGACGGACCTGCTCCGCCTGACGCCGGACACCCGCGTGCTGCAGTTCGCTTCACCGAGCTTCGACGCATCGGTGTGGGAGCTCTGCACGGCGCTGCTCACCGGCGCCGCCGCGGTCGTCGCCCCGGCCGAACGGCTCACGCCCGGACCGCCGTTGGTGGAGCTGGTGTCCGAACTCGGCGTCAGCTGCCTGCTGCTGGCGCCCTCGGCGCTGGCGGCCATGCCGCCGGACGGCCTGCCGGAGGGCATCAATCTGGTCGTCGGTGCCGAGGCCTGCTCGCCGGAGCTGGTCGCGCGCTGGTCCCCCGGACGGCACATGGTCAATGCCTACGGTCCCACCGAGGCGACGGTCATCGCCACGCAGACCGGGCCGCTGTCCGGCCGGACCGTACCGCCCATGGGGTACTCGGTCCCCGGCAGCCGGCTCCGGCTGCTCGATGCGGCACTGCGGCCCGTGCCGCCCGGGGTGGCGGGTGAGGTGTACCTGAGCGGCGGCGGGCTCGCCCGCGGCTACCTCGGCCGCCCCGGGGTCACCGCCGGTCGGTTCGTGGCCGACCCCTTCGGCGCGCCCGGTGCGCGGATGTACCGGACGGGTGACGTGGCCCGATGGACGGCGGGCGGCGAGCTGGTCTACCTGGGCCGCGCCGACAGCCAGGTCAAGGTGCGGGGCTTCCGTATCGAGCTGGGAGAGGTCGAGGACGTCCTCGCGCAGGCTCCCGGCGTCGGCGCGGTCGTCGTGACGGTCCGTGAGGACCGGCCGGGCGTCAGGCAGTTGGCCGGGTACGTCGTCCCCGCCCCTGCGCACACCGGCGAGGCGTCGGCAGACCGGCCCGACGCGGCCGCGCTGCGCGAGTTCGTGGCGCGGCGTCTGCCGGCGTACATGGTCCCGGCCGTCGTCACCGTGATCGACGCCTTCCCCCTCACCCCCAACGGCAAGGTCGACCGACGCGCCCTGCCCGCCCCCCAGTTCCACACCACCACCCAGTACCGCGCCCCCACAACCGAACGCGAACGAACCCTGCACCAGGTGTTCACCGACGTACTCGGCCACCCACGCATCGGCACCGACGACAGCTTCTTCGACCTCGGCGGCGACTCCATCATCGCCATGCAACTCGCAGCCCGCGCCCACCGCGCCGGACTCGCCATCACCGCCAAAGACATCTTCGTCCACAAAACCATCGCCCAACTCGCCCCCGTCGCCGAAGACATCGACCCGGAGGCCGGAACGCCCCGCGCTGAGGGCCTGGTGCGGATCGACGCCGATGAACTCGACGAGCTGGAAGCCCAGTGGGAGACATCACTGTGAGACAGACATCCCTGGAAGCGGTTCTGCCGCTCTCGCCGTTGCAGCAGGGCATCCTCTTCCACGCCCTCTTCGACGAGGGAGATGTCGATGGCGAGCATGTCGACTTCTACACCGTGCAGACGCCCCTGGAGCTTGTGGGGGCGCTCGACACCGATCTGCTGCGCCGCTCGTGCGTCGCGCTGCCTGCCCGGCATGCGAGCCTGCGAGCCGGGTTCCTGCGGCGCCGTTCCGGTGAGGCCGTCCAGGCCGTCGCCCGGGCGGTCGAGCCACGGTGGGAGGAGATCGACCTGTCCGGTTTCGGCGCCGGCGAACGCGGGCTACGACTCGCCCGGCTGCTGACCGAGGACCGCTCCCGGCGCTTCGACATGGCCAGGCCGCCGCTGCTGAGGTTCACGCTGGTGCGGCTCGCACCCGACCGGCACGTGCTCGTGCTCACCAACCACCACATCCTCCTGGACGGCTGGTCGCTGCCGCTGGTCCTCGCCGACCTGTTCCGTATCTACCGGGACGGCGGCACGGCGGATCAGCTGGAACCGGCCGCGTCGTTCCAGGAATACCTCGGCTGGCTCTCGGCGCAGGACCGCGGCGAGGCCGAGCGGGCCTGGCGGGCCGCGCTGTCCGGTGTCGACGGCGCGACACTGGTGGCGGACACGGCGGGCACCGGCTCGTCCGACCGCGGCCAGCAGCGGGTCGTCGCTGAACTGTCCGAGACCGACACGGCACAGCTGACCGCTGCGGCCCGCTCACGCGAACTCACCACCAACACCATGGTCCAGGGCGCGTGGGCACTGCTGCTGACGGTGCTGACCGGACGGCAGGACGTCGTCTACGGCAACACTGTCGCGGGACGACCGCCGGAGCTCCCTGAGAGCGACCGCATGGTGGGCCTGATGATGAACACGGTGCCCGCCCGGGTCCGGGTCGACCCTGCCGAGCCGGTGGCCGAGCTGCTGGCACGTATCCAGCACGAGCAGTCGGCTCTGACCCGGCACGACTATCTCGGTCTCGCCGACATCCACCGCGCCGTCGGTGTCACCGAACTCTTCGACACCACCGTCGCCTTCGAGAACGTGCCCGTCGAGCAGGCCGTCCGGGGCTCGGCGGTCCCCGGCCTCACCGTCGGCATCCTGCGGGACGCCGTCGAGGAGGCGTTCGAAGGCACCCACTATCCGCTGAGCCTGGCCGTCCACCCCGGCGACCGGCTCCGCTTCGAACTCAACTACCGCGAGGACGTCTGCACCGCCGAGGCGGCGTCCGACGTACTGGACCGCCTGTGCGGCCTGCTCCAGGACATCGCCGGCCGGCCCGAACTGCCCGCGGGGCAGCTGCCGCTGTGCTCACAGGCGGAACGCGTGGAGATCCTGCGGGCGTCGAGCGGCAGGACGGTGCGGCACACCGCCCAGGCCCTGCCCAAGGTGTTCGAGGCGCAGGTCCGCGCGACACCCGACGCGATCGCCGTCACCGACGGCACGACCCGTCTGACGTTCGAGCAGCTGAACGCCGGCGCCAACCGGCTCGCCCGGCTGCTCGTCGCCGACGGCGCGGGCCCGGGCCGTCTCGTCGGCGTCGCCCTGCCCCGTACCACCGACGCCGTGGTGGCGATCCTGGCGGTCCTCAAGTCGGGCGCCGGATACCTGCCGATCGACACCGACCACCCTGCGGAGCGGATCGCGGCGGTCTGCGCGGAGGCTCGGCCGGCCGTCGTCCTGGCCGTCGGCGCTACCGCGCACGCCGTGCCCGGGTCCGTGCGGACGCTGCTGGTCGACGAGGCCGCACTGCCCGAGACCGCACTTCCCAAGGACATGACGGACCTCGACGACGACGACCGCACCGGCCCGCTGCTCCCCTCCCACCTGGCCTATGTGATCTACACCTCCGGCTCCACCGGCCGCCCCAAGGGGGTCGCCGTCGAGCACCGGAACCTGGTCAACATGTTCCACAGCCACCGGGCGAACTTCTTCGAACCGGAGCGGGCGAGGGCGGGCGGACGGCCGCTGCGTGCGGCACTGACCAACTCGCTCGGCTTCGACGCCTCTTGGAGCCAACTGCTGTGGATGGTGGCCGGGCACGAACTGCACATCGTCGACGACACCGTCCGCAAGGACTCCCTGGCACTCGTCGAGCACGCGGTGGGCGCGGCGATCGACGTCATCGACACCACGCCGTCCGTCGCACGCCAGATGCTGCTGGCAGGCATGTTCGAGGCGTCGGGGCAGCGGCACCGGGTGGCGGTTCTCGCACTCGGCGGCGAGGAGGTCGCAGAGGACCTGTGGAGCGAACTGCACGCCGTGCCGGGCCTGTCGGTGTACAACCTGTACGGCCCGGCCGAGTGCACGGTGGACGCGATGCTCTGGCACGGCGACGGCTCCACCCGGCCCGCCATCGGCGTCCCCGCCGACAACTCCCGGGTGTATGTGCTCGACGGGTTCCTGCGGCCCGTGCCGGCCGGGACGGTCGGCGAGCTGTACATCGCCGGTGACGGCGTCGCCCGCGGCTATCTGGATCGCCCGGGCCTGACGGCGGAGCGGTTCGTGGCCGACGTGTTCGGTCCCGCGGGCGCCCGCATGTACCGCACGGGTGACCTGGGGCGCCGCCGGCCGGACGGTGTCGTGGAGTACTGCGGACGGTCGGACTTCCAGGTCAAGATACGGGGCCATCGCATCGAACTCGGCGAGATCGAAGCCGCCCTTGCGGCGGATCCCTCGGTGGGCCAGGCGGTGGCGGCGGTGTCCGTCGACAGCGCGGGTGTGCAGCGGATCGCGGGATACGTACTTCCTGCTCCCCGCGCCCAGGTGCAGCCCGGCGCGCTGCGCGAGTTCGTGGCGCGGCGTCTGCCGGCGTACATGGTCCCGGCCGTCGTCACCGTGATCGACGCCTTCCCCCTCACCCCCAACGGCAAGGTCGACCGACGCGCCCTGCCCGCCCCCCAGTTCCACACCACCACCCAGTACCGCGCCCCCACAACCGAACGCGAACGAACCCTGCACCAGGTGTTCACCGACGTACTCGGCCACCCACGCATCGGCACCGACGACAGCTTCTTCGACCTCGGCGGCGACTCCATCATCGCCATGCAACTCGCAGCCCGCGCCCACCGCGCCGGACTCGCCATCACCGCCAAAGACATCTTCGTCCACAAAACCATCGCCCAACTCGCCCCCGTCGCCAAGGACAAGGCAGCGCAGGGCGACACGCAGAACCCGGACGGTACGGCCGTGATCGCGGGGCCGCTGATCACCCTCAGCGAGGCCGAGCAGGCGGAACTCGCCGCGCACGGGCACCGGATCGCCGATGTGCTGCCGCTGACGCCATTGCAGCAGGGCATGCACTTCCACGCGATGCTGGCCGCCGACGGCGTCGACGTCTACACGGCCCAGGCGCCGCTGCGGCTCGAAGGCGCGCTCTCACCCGCCGTGCTGCGCAAGGCCGTCGACGGTGCCGTGGCCCGTCATGCCGCGCTGCGTGTCTCCTTCACGCTCCTGGGCTCGGGCCGTCTGATCCAGGTGGTGCACGAGGAGGTGAGAGTGCCGTGGCGGGAGGTCGACCTCTCGGAACTGAGCGAGGAGGACCGCCGGCTGCGGCTCGCGGAACTGACGGGCGACGAACGCCTGCGGCGCTTCGACCTCGAGAAGCCGCCGCTGCTGCGGGTCACTCTGGTCCGGCTCGCGGACGACGACCACCTGCTGCTCGTGTCGCACCATCACGGGCTGCTGGACGGCTGGTCGCTGCCGCTGTTCTTCCGTGACGTGTTCGCCCTCTACGCCCGCGGCGGCAGCGACGGGGGCCCTGAACCGGTGCAGTTCGCCGACTTCCTGCGCTGGCTCGGCAGCCAGGACGACGAGCGCGCGGCGCAGGTCTGGCACGGGGCGCTGGCCGGATTCGACGAGCCGACCCTCGTCGCTCCGGATGCCGAGGCCGCCACGGCGACCGTGCCCCATCTGGTGACCGAGGTCCTCGGCGCCGAGGAGACCACGGCACTGACCATCGGGGCACGCCGCGCGGGCCTGACGCTCAACACCCTGGTGCAGGGTGCCTGGGCGGTGGCGCTGGGCCAGTTGCTGGGCCGTGACGACATCGTGTTCGGCGCGACCACCGCCGGGCGTCCGCCGGAGCTGGCGGGCTCCGAGGAGATCGTCGGCCTGCTCATGAACACCGTGCCGGTGCGGGTACGGCTCGACCCGGCGCGGCCACTGGACCGTGTGCTGGCCGACCTCCAGTTCCAGCAGGCCGAGCTGGTCCCGTCCCAGCACCTGGGTCTCACCGAGGTGCAGCGGATCCTGGGACTGGGCGAACTGTTCGACACCGTGATCGGGTTCGAGAACACGCCGGTCGACGGGGAGGCGATTCAGGAGCAGGTCCCCGGCCTGCGGATCTCCGTCGACGACGAGCCCGTGCCCGGTGCCTCCCACTATCCGCTCAGCCTGGTCGTGGCGCCGGGCGAGCGGCTGAGTCTGGAACTCAGCTACCGTGGCGACCTCTTCACCGCCGAGGCCTGTGCGGCCCTGCTCACCCGGGTGCGCAAGGTGCTCGACGGCTTCGTGGCGGACCCGGCCGTGCCGCTGGGTCGGATCGACCTGCTGACGGCCGAAGAGCGCGGGCAGTTGCTCGACGCCGCCGGCGGCCCGTCGCCCGCCCTTGCACCCACCACCTTCCCTGCGCTCTTCGAGGAGCAGGTACGGGCTCGGCCCGATGCCGTCGCGGTGTACGACGGCACGCTGGCCCTGAGCTACGGCGACCTCAACGCCCAGGCCAACAAGCTGGCCCGGGCGTTGTCGGCGCAGGGCATCGGCGCCGAGGACATCGTCGCGGTCGCGCTCCCCAAGTCGGCCCGGTCCGTCCTCGCGGTCCTGGCCGTCCTCAAGTCCGGTGCCGCCTATCTGCCGCTGGACCTCGGGTATCCGCCGGAACGGCTCCGTCATGTCATGGACGATGCGAAGCCCGCCCTCGTCCTCACGACCCGCGAGGCGGCGCAGCTGATGGCCGAGGCAGGCGCCGGGCGGACCCTGTGCCTGGACGGACCCGGCCCGGCCGACGCCGATCCGTCACATCTCCTGGGCGAGACGGCCCAGTTGACCGCCTCCCTGTCCGGCGAGGATCTGACCGACGCCGACCGGGTGGCGCCGCTCAGGCCCGGGAACACCGCGTACCTGATCTACACGTCCGGATCGACCGGCCGTCCCAAGGGCGTACTGGTGCCGCACCTCGGCATCGCGGCCCTGATCGCCCAGCAGCGCTCCGGGCTCGCCCTGCGCGCGGACGAGCGGGTGCTGCTGTTCGCATCCCCGAGCTTCGACGCCTCCGTGTGGGAGCTGGCGACCGCTCTGCTGACCGGGGCGAGCGCGGTCACCGCTGCCGCCGACCAGCTGCTGCCGGGGCCGGCCCTGGCAGCCACGGTGGCACGGCACGGCGTGACCACCCTGTTGCTCCCGCCGTCCTCGCTCGCCGTGATGCCCGAGGACGGACTGCCCGCCGGCGTCACCCTCGTCGTGGGCGGCGAGGCCTGCCCGCCCGACCTGGTCGAACGCTGGTCTGCGGGACGCCGCATGGTCAACGCCTACGGTCCGACCGAGGCGACCGTCATGGCGACGATGAGCCGCCCGCTGTCGGGCCGGACCGTGCCTCCGCTCGGTGACCCGGTCGTGGGGGCCCGTGTGTACCTGCTGGACGGCGCCCTTCAGCCGGTTCCGGCAGGAGCGTCCGGCGAGCTGTACCTGGCGGGGGACGGCCTCGCGCGCGGCTATCTGCGCCGGGCGGGACTCACCGCGGAGCGCTTCGTGGCGGACCCGTTCGGTCCGGCGGGAGCGCGCATGTACCGCACCGGCGACGTCGCGCGCCGCACACCGCACGGCACCCTGGAGTACCTGGGCCGCGCGGACGAGCAGGTCAAGGTGCGCGGCTTCCGGATCGAGCCGGGCGAGATCGAGGCGGTGCTGGCCGACGACCCCTCGGTCGCCCAGGCGGTCGTGGTCGTCCGCGAGGACCGGCCGGGCGTGCGGCAGCTGGTGGCGTACGCGGCAGTGGCCGCCGGCTCCCGGCCCGAGCCGGAGATCCTGCGCCGGCGGGTCGCGGACGCCCTGCCCGAGTACATGGTGCCCGCGGCCGTGGTGGTCCTCGACCGGCTGCCGGTCACGCCGAGCGGCAAGCTCGACCGAGGTGCGCTGCCCGCACCGGACTTCTCCGGCACCCGCGACAGCCGGGCACCGCGCACCCCGCGCGAGGAGAGGCTGTGCGCGCTGTTCGCGAAGGCCCTCGGCGCGGAGCGGGTCGGTATCGACGACAGCTTCTTCGACCTCGGCGGCGACTCGATCGGCTCGATCAAGCTCGTCACGCTGGCCCATGCGGAGGGCCTGGACATGGCCCCGCGTGACGTGTTCACCCACAAGACCGTCGCGGCGCTCGCCGCCGCGGTGAAGGACCTCGCCCCCGGGCCGGACGCCGATGCGGCCGGACCGGAGGAGCCGCTGATCACCCTGTCTCAGCACGAACTCGACGAGTTCGCCGAGGACTGGCAGGAGCAGGACTGAGCGCCCGGCTTCCGCCGGGAGGTGCCCCCTGGCACCGATCGCACGACCGCTGGACCAGTACGGCCGGGACCCTGCTCGGCCGGTCCGGTGAGGTACGGCCACGCGGTCCGGCAGCAGTGCGCGGGCCGCACAGGACCGAACGACGGACGACCCGAGCGGTCACGACCTGGTGAGGACGACCCGACATGACAAGCACCTACCCTGCTGTTGACGCGGCCCGCCCGGGCGCGGCCGACCGGGGGCCCGACAGCCGCGAGGCCCCCTTCGAGTACCACCTCGACGCCGATGAGGTCGCCGGGCTGCGGGCCGCCGCGTCGAAGCTCGCCGACACCCACGGGGCACCCGGCCTGCCGGAGTTCTACGACCGGGACCACGCGGCCGACGAACTGCTGCCCGCGGGCCTGCGCGGCTTCCTCCTCTCCTACCGCAGGACCGAGGGCAGGGCTGCCTGCCTGGTGCACGGCTTCCCGGTGGACGACGCGCAGCTCGGCCCCACGCCGGAGCACTGGCGCGAGGCCATCGGCGGCACGGCGGCCACGGAGCAGGAGCTGTGGCTTGCGATGTGCGGGATGGTGCTGGGCGACCCGTTCGGCTGGGCGACCCTCCAGGAGGGCCGCATCATCCAGAACGTCCTGCCGATCCCCGGCGACGAGACACGCCAGAGCGGCTACGGCAGCACGAGTCTGCTGGAGTTCCACACCGAGGACGGCTTCCACCCCAACCGCTGCGACTATCTGCTGCTGTTCGGCCTGCGCAACCCCGACCGGGTGCCGACCATCGTCGCCTCCGTAGGCGATGTGCGCCTCGGCGACCAGGACCGTGCGGTGCTCGCCGAGGACCGGTTCCACATCCTGCCGGACACCGAGCACATCCGGCAGCTGGAGGCGCACGCCCCCGGCCATCCCGCGCTGGCGAAGCTGTACGGCATGGTGGACCGGCCCGTGCCGACCGCCGTCCTGTTCGGCGACCGGTTCAACCCGTACCTGCGCATCGACCGGCCCTTCATGCATGTGCGCCCCGGCGACACCGAGGCCGAGACGGCGCTCGACCGGCTCATGGACGAGCTCCAGCGCGTGCAGCGGGACATCGCGGTGGGCCCCGGCTCGCTGCTGGTCGTGGACAACTACCGCGCCGTGCACGGCCGCCGTCCCTTCGTCCCGCGGTACGACGGGACCGACCGCTGGCTCAAGAAGCTCACCGTCAGCCGCAACCTGCGGCGCAACATCAGCGGCTACGCCCTCGGCCACCACCGCGTCATCGTCTGAACCGTCCGCGGCATCCCGGCAGAAAGGCAGCACCCCATGCGCACAGTCATCGTGTCCGGCGCATCCAGCGGTATCGGCCACGCCACCGCCGAACGGTTCGCCCGCTGCGGCGACCACGTGGTCAACCTCGACATCCAGCCGCCGGTGCCGGGCACGGTGGACGGCCCGCGCGACGGCGGGGGCGAGGTCCGGTGGATCGAGCTGGACGTCGCCGACTGGTCCGGCGTCCGCGACGCGGTCGACCAGGTGCACGCCGAGCGCGGCCGTATCGACGTCGTCATCGCGAACGCCGGCATCAGCGTCCGGCACGGCATCCTCGACCTCACCGAGGCCGAGGCGCGGCGCACCCTGGACGTCAACCTGATGGGCGTTCTCGCCCTGTGGCGCCACGCCACACCGCACATGCTGCGCCAGGGCGAGGGCGTCCTGCTGGCGACGGCTTCCGTCAACGGCTCGCGCGGTTACCCGCTCTACGCGGACTACAACGCCAGCAAGGCGGGCGTGGCCTCGCTCTGCCAGACCTTCGCCGTCGAGCTGAGCCCGCTGATCAGGACCGCCTGCGTCGCGCCCGGCGCCGTCCTGACACCCATGCAGCGCGCCGAGTACACCGACGCCATGCTCGACGAGGTCAACGAGCGCATCCCGGCCCGCCGGCACGCCCTGCCAGAGGAGATCGCGGACGTCTTCCACTTCCTGGCGTCCCCGCAGGCATCGTTCGTCTCGGGCCAGCAGTTCGTGGTGGACGGGGCCGAGACCGCCGGAGCCACCACCGCGTTCTTCCCCGGACCCGTCAAACCGCTGAGCTGAGCGCGCCGGCCCCGTGTCCCGTCACCGAGTTCGAGGAACGACCATGGAGACCCGCCCACCTCTCGCCCCGGGCCCGCTCGACACCCTGGATCTCGCCGATCCGCTGCTGCACGCCCGCCACGACCTGGGGCCGCTGTGGCACCGGTTGCGCACCCAGGCACCGGTGCACTGGCAGCCCGAAACCGGGCGCGGCCCCGGATTCTGGGTGGTGAGCGGCCATGCCGACATCGTCTCGGTGCTGGGCGACGGCGAGACCTTCACCTCGGAGCGCGGCAACGTGCTCGACACCCTGCTGACGGGTGGCGACTCGGCGGCGGGGCAGATGCTGGCCGTCACGGACGGCCGACCGCACAAGGCGCTGCGCAGCGCCCTGCTGAAGCCGTTCTCGCCGCGCTCCCTCGACGTCGTGGTCGAGAGCGTGCGGCGCGGCACCCGCCGGCTGGTCGAGGAGGCGGTGGAGCGGGGAGAGGTGGATTTCGCCGCCGACGTGGCCGCGCACATCCCGCTCGCCGCGATCTGCGACCTGCTCGGCGTACCGGCCTCGGACCGGAAGCACATCATCGACCTCACCTCGTCGGCGCTGGGCTCGGTGGACGGCGTCCCCGACGAGGAGGCGACCTGGTCATCGCGGAACGGCCTGCTGCTCTACTTCTCGGAACTGGCCGAGCAGCGGCGCGCCAAGCCGTACGACGACGTGGTCAGCCTCCTGGTGACCAAGGAGATCGACGGCCGGCCGCTGACCCACGAGGAGATCGTCTTCAACTGCTACAGCATCATCATGGGCGGTCATGAGACGACCCGCTTCGCCATGGTCGGCGGCCTGCACGCGCTGATGCAGCACGAGGACCAGTGGCAGGCGCTCAAGTCGGGCCGGGTGAGCACGGCTTCGGCGGTCGAGGAGGTGCTGCGCTGGACCACCCCGGCCCTGCACAGCGGCAGGACCGCCACCGAGGACGTGTTCTTCGGCGACCAGTTCATCGAGGCCGGCGACATCGTCGTCACCTGGCTGGCGTCCGGCAACCGCGACGAGCGGGTCTTCGACCGGCCGGACGACTTCGACCTGTCCCGCACGCCCAACCGGCACCTGTCGTTCGCGCACGGCCCGCACTTCTGCCTCGGCGCGTTCCTGGCACGGGCCGAGCTGTCGGCCTTGCTGGAGAGCCTGCGGGACCTGGTCGCCGTGGCCGGGCCCGCGGGCCCACCGCGGTACGTGTACTCGAACTTCCTGAGCGGCATGTCGGCCCTGCCGGTCGCCCTCACCCCGGAACGGCCCTAGCTCGGCGCCGTGTTGGATCGTCGAGGGTGGCTGAGTCAGGCGGTGGCGCGCCGTTGAGGAAGCGGGGGGACAACATGCTGCCCAGCGGCCGACCGGCCGGCTCCTTTGAAGAAACCCTCGACTGCGTATGCGGCCTCAGCCGTCGCGGCCGACGAGGCAGATCGCAAAGCGCCAGGTGTACGGGGCTCCGCCGAAGCGCAGGCGGCACAGCAGTTGCGCCTCGCCGCCGAGCAGCACACCGTCGATGCGGGCGATGACGCCCCGGTGGCGGACCTCGACCCGGTCCAGCTGCGGCCGGTGGGCGCGGGCGCGCTCGTTCACGCGCTCGCGCAGGTGGTGCTCCAGCTACTCGGGTGGGCTCTCGAAGAAGGCCAAGGCATGGCCGGCTGCCCACCCGCGCCGGCACCGCCGGGCCCCACCACCGGGCCTTCGACGGCCGCCTTTCCGCCGGCCTTCGGTAACCCCGCGCAGACTGCTCGGCTTGCACCGTTCATTTGACAGCCCCTCCCCCTAGATACGTGACTGCCAGTTCCGTTATTGTCCGTCCACGCCAGGGGCCGTCAACCCGCCGCAGCAGCCCGTCACCCCGGAGCGGCACTGACCTCTGACTGAACGGCCACACCGCGGCCTTGACCTGGATCGCCGCCCAGTGGTGCGTCTTGCCGGCATCGGTGCCGGCCCGTATCCGGGCCACCTCCCGGGCCGCCTGACAACTCACGGAGACCGCCATGGCCCACCCGCACGCCCCCCGCCTTCATCATCGTCCGCGGCCTCACCGCCCGGGTATGTCCTTCGCCCTGGTCAACGGATCGGCCTTCGCCGTGCACGTGCTGCTCGCCTGCTCCGCAGCCGAGTTGATGACCACCCGTGTCTGGGGAGAGGCCAGCATCGGCGTGCTGGCCCTGCTCTTCCAGGGCGCCCTGCTGGTGCTGACGGCGGCGCGGTTCGACCGCCGCGCGGACGGACGCCCGGCTCCTCAGGAGGACGGGGAGGAGAGCAGATGAATGCGCGGATCCTGCTCGCCGCGCCGGGCGCCCTGGACAGCGACACACAGGCCTTCGTCCTGCTGGGCTTTCTCACGCTCGTCGTCCCCATCCTGTTCGTCTGCGTCCTCAGCGGTCCCGAGAGGGACCGGGTCAACGACTTCTACACAGCGGGCCGCAGGCTGACGCCCCTGCGCGGGGCTCTTGTACTGACCGGCGTCTACCTGCCCGCGGCCGCGGTGCTCGGCACCACGGGAAGTGTTGCGGTCTTCGGCTACGACGGTCTGTTCATGGCCTTGTGCACCGTGCTGTCACTCGGCGTGCTCCTCCTGCTGGCGCGCCCCCTGCGCGAGCACGCCGGCTACACCCTGGGCGACACGTTCGCCCTGCGGGCACCGGGGCCGGGGGCGAGGATCGCGACCGCCGTCGTGACCTTGAGCGTGTGCGTCCCCGTTCTGGTCGTGCAGCTCTCCGGCGCGGGCGTGACCACCACGGCGCTGCTGGGAATGAGCGGGCCCGGCGCCGAGAAGACGGCCATCGTCATGATCGGCGCACTGGTCGTCTGCGCCACGGTGTTCGGCGGTATGCGCGGCACGGTCGTCATTCAGGTGATCAAAACGGTCGTGCTGCTCGGCGCGGCCCTGACGGTGGCAGCGGTGCTGCTCCATCGTTTCCACTGGAGCGCCGATGCCCTGATCGACGCCGCCGGACAGGGCAGCGGCCGGCCCGCCGGCTATATGCGTCCCGGCCTCCGCTACGCCGACAGCGGCGAATTGGAAGGCACACTCGACTTCATCGGCCTCGTGATCACCATCGTGCTGGGAGTGGCGTGCCTGCCACACGTTGCCATGCAACTCAGCACCGCACCCGACGCGGCCACCGCGCGCCGTACGGTGCGCCACACCATCGGCATCGTCGCCACCTTCTGCCTGACGACGGCTCTGATGGGCTTCGCGGCCGCCGCGTTGATCGGCGCACCGGCGATCATGGCCGCCGATCCCGGAGCCAACACCGCTCTGCTGCTGCTCACCGGCGAACTGGCGGGGGGCACGTCCACCCACGCGAACGGGGCACTTCTCGTCGTCCTGGTTTCCTCCGCGGTGTTCCTCACCACGCTGGCCGCCGTGGCGAGCATCACCCTGGCGGCCGCGGGGGCGATCGCCCACGACCTGTACACGAAGGTGCTGCGCCGTGGGCGCACGACCGAGGGCCGGGAGGTGGCCGCCGCCCGCCTGGCGTCCGCCGGGGTCGGAATCCTGAGCATCGCCCTGGCGGTCTGGGTCCAGGGATGGAACGTCGTGTTCCTGACGGCGATGTCCCTGGCGGCGGCGGCCTCCTGCCTGCTTCCGGCACTGGTGTACTCCCTCTTCTGGAGCGGCTACACCCGGGCCGGGCTCCTCTGGACGCTGTACGGGGGCCTTGCCTGCACCGTCGGACTGCAGATCTGCAGCCCCGTCTTCTCCGGCACTCCCCTGGCGCTCTTCCCTGAGTTGCACATCGACTGGTTCCCGCTCCAGACGGTCGTCCTCGTGTCGATGCCCGCCGGCTTCCTGTTCGGCTGGCTGGGCAGCGTCGTGAGTGGGCAAGGATCTGCGACGGCAGCCCCCTCGAAGCCGTATGACCCTCGACGATCCGACGTGGTGCAGCACTAGGCCCTGTCCGGGCGATCTTCGAGGATCAGCCTGCGGCGTCAGATGCGTGGGGTTTCCCCAGGTCCGCCAGGGCCGAGGCGTAGCGAGGCGCCGCAGCCGTCGCCGCAGGCCCGACAAGATCGCCCGGACAGGGCCTGACCTCTGGAAGGCCGGGCCCCGCTCACTGACGGGGCCCGGCCCGGAAGAAGGGCCCCAGCTCTTCGAGGACCGCGGACAGCGTCGACTCGGGATGCGTCTGCGGGAAGGTGTGTCCCCCGGGCAGCACCCGCATCCGGTGCACGCCCGACGTGTACGCCGCCCACGGCTCGATCTGCGCCACGGTGCTCACCCCGTCCTGGGCGCCGGCGAAGGCGAAGAGCGGACAGCCCACGGTGACCGGCTGCGGGATGCGGTAGCCCTCCGCGAGGGCCATGTCGGCGCGCACGGCACGAAGCAGGTCCCGCAGGAAGTCAGGGAAGTCCAGAAGTGCGGCCGGCAGACCGCCCTTGTGACTCAGCCAGGCGATCAGCTCCTCGTCGCTGCCGTCCGACAGAGGCGCCCTGGCGAGCGGCAGATGCGGCGCGCGGGCTCCCGTGACCAGCAGGGCAGTCGGCGGCCGCAACCCGTCCCGCTCGATCATGCGCGTCAGCTCGTACGCCACCACCGCACCGAAGCTGTGGCCGAACAGTGCGTACGGCATGGTGAGTTCGCGGCGCAGGCCGATGAGGACCGCCTCGAGAAGCGGCTCCAGCGCCTCGGGCACCGGCTCGGCGATGCGGGAGCCGCGGCCCGGCAGTTCCAGCGGGGCCAGCTCGATGCCCTCGGGCACGTACGGCCGCCAGGCGTTGAAGGCCGCCGCGCTTCCCCCGGAGTGCGGCAGGCACAGAAGTCTGAGCCGAGGCAGCCCGACGGTGAACCGGGCGCTGATCCAGCCTCTGTTCGGTGTGACGGCATCGATGGCGCTCATGTCCACCAGCCTCACCACTGCCTCCCTCCCCTGCCAGGCAGCCCGGCGGCAGCTTGGGCGGAAGGCACCCTGAGGCAGGCCGAGTTGCCGTGTGTTTGCCGGGCTCATTGCCTGGGACCGGTGTGCGGGTCCGGCCTAGCTTCGGCGGCATGACTCACACTCCTGCCGCCATCGGCGCCGAGGCCGTCTCCCGTGTGGTGTGCGGTATGGTCCGGCTGATCGCGCCGCGCAAGGTCGACCAGGCCGATCCGGACCACCGCCTCGTCGGCGATCTCGGCTTCCACTCCCTCGTCCTCGCCGAACTCGGTTACAACCTCGAGGATCTGTACGGCCTGCGGTCGCTGACTCCCGAGGAGGCCATGAAGCTGGAGCGCGTCAGCGACGTGATCGGGTTCGTCACCACCGAGGTGGCGGAAGGCCGGGCGCAGCTCCCCGCCGACGAGGACGTCGCCGCGCTCTTCGCCCGCTACGGCGTCGACGACCCCGCGGCATGACCCGCCAGGCATTCGACCGCCCTTCGTACGCACTGGCCGCGGACCTCGAGCGGACGCTCGGCGACCCGGACGCACCCAGCGGTCCGTTCAGCTGGTCCGAGACGGTCGAGCACGAGGAGAGCGGCGCCCTGCCTCCGGGGGCGGTCGACCTCGTCCGGTCGTGGGGGTTCGCGCAGTACCTGGTGCCCGAGGCGTTCGGCGGCGGGCTGCGGAACCTGGAACAGCTCGTCCTGCTGACCCGTTCGCTCGCGCGCCGCAATCTGACGGTCTCCGTGATGTTCGGATCGGCGCTCCTCGGCGTCAACCCGGTGTGGCTGTGGGGCGACGAGGAGCAGCGGGCGCGCGTCGCACGGGGCATGCTCGACGGTGACCTCGCGTGCTTCGCGGTGTCCGAACCGGACCACGGCAGCGACCTGGGGACCAACGAGACGAGAGCGGTGCCGGACGGGGACGGATTCGTCCTCACCGGGGAGAAGTGGCCTGTCGGCAATGCCACCCGGGGCCGTTTCGTGACCGTCTACGCGGCCGTCGAGGGCATCGGGTCGTCGCTGCTGCTGCTCGACAAGCAAACGCTGGAAGAGGGGAGTTGGGACAACCATCCCTTCGTCAGAACGGTGGGTCTGCGCGGTCACGACCTGAGCGGCATCACCTTCCGGGAGACCAGGGTGCCCGCCGGTGCGCCGGTCGGCCGCCCCGGCACGGGTCTGGCCGGGATCCTGCAGGTGCTCCAGATCACGCGCACGGCGATCGGCGCACTGTCGATCGGCACCATGGACTCGGTGCTGCGCATCGCCCTGCGTCACGCGCAGGAGCGGGTGCTGTACGGGCAGGAGATCTACCGCATCCCCGTCATCCGGCGGCACTTGGTGCGGTCATACCTCGACCTGCTGATCGCCGAGTGCACGGCAGTGCCGGTGGCACGGTCGCTCTCGGTCGCCCCGTCCCGGCTCAGCCTGTGGTCCTCTGTGGTCAAGTACCTCGTGCCGACGCTCGGCGAGGAGGTCACGCAGGAGGCCGCACGGGTCCTGGGCGCGCGCAGCTATCTGCGCGAGGGTGTGGCCTCGGGTGCGTTCCAGAAGCTCCAGCGCGACCATGCGATCGCGAGCATCTTCGAGGGGACCACGCACGTCAACCTCCACAGCATCGCCTCACAGCTGCCCGCCGTGGCCCGGGTGGCCGACCGGCCGGCCCCCGGCGGGGACGCTGTTCTGCGCCGGCTCTTCGACTGGTCCGAGGAGGCCCCGGTCTGGCAGCCATCGGGCAGGGCACTGCGGCTGACCAACGCCAGTGAGGACGAGATCACCCGCGGCTGGGACCCGGCCGTGGCCCAGGCCCGCCTGATCGCGGAGTGTGAGCTTCCCGCCCCGGTGGCCGGCGCGCTCCTCAAGGTTCTCGGTGAACTCTCCGCCCGCCGTACGGCGTTCTACCTGCCGATCGCCGCCGGTTCGCTCGATGCCGCGACGGCCGAGGGTCAGGACCGGGCCACCGAGCACTGCGTCCACCACGCGGCGGCCTCGTGCCTCTACACCTGGCTGTACTCCTTCGAACAGGAGCGCGCTTCGGCCGGGGGCACCGGATGGCTGGTGCTCGTCCTGCAGCGGCTGCTGGGACGGCTCGAGCCCACGGCCGAGCTGGACGAGAGCCTGTTCCCATGGCTGGAGGAGCTGATGCTGTCGAGCCTTGACGGCCCGGAGTACTTCTCGCTCCAGGCCGTCAAGGCAGCCGCCGGGGTGGCGGAAGGCTGAGCCGGTCGGCCCGCCGCCTCCGGTCGGGCGGCGGGCTACCCGGCACGGCCCGCGGCCACGAGCCCCTGGCAGTCGGACTCCGGGGACCGCACGGACCCGGTGTCCGTGGACCGTTCGGCGTGCGTCACGACATGCCGTACCAGCTCATGGATGCGGTACGTGTACTGCCGTTCCCGGTTGGTCTGCACGAGCGAGGCGTCCACGAGCTCCGCCAGCAGATGCGCGACCCGCACCATCCCCGAACGGCGGCTCGGCTGCGCGGTCAGCACGTCGTCCAGCGAGAAGCCGTTCGGCAACCCGACGAGATCGCGCAGCAGTTCGCGATGCGGCGCCGGCAGAAGGTCGTAGCTCCACCGCACGCTGTCCGACAGCGTGCGGTGTGCGCTCAGGCCTCCCGTGTCGGCCTGGTCGAGCAGGTGGAAGAGAGTCTCCTCATGGAGCAGCGAGGTCAGCGGCAGCGATCTGAGCCGCTGTGCGGCGATCTCGATGGCCAGCGGTACGCCGTCGAGGAGCCGGCACAACGTGGTGACCTGCGGCAGGTGGTGGGCGAGGTCCAGGGTCGGCAGACTGGCCTGCACCCTGCGCAGCAGGAGTTCCACCGCGCTGGGCACCGTCATGTCACGGCCTTCCTGGCCGTCGACCCACAGCGGCTCGACCTCCCAGGTCTCGGATGCACCGGCGGCCAGGGCCCGGCGGGAGGTGACCATCAGATGAAGCCCTGGATGCTCGTCGAGCAGCTGCCGCGCGATACGGGCGGTCTGCTGCGCGACATGTTCGGCGCCGTCCAGGACGAGCAGCCGCCTGCCGCTCTGCGCTCCGCCGCGAGAGGGAGCCGCCTCGCCGATCAGATCCTGTGTGACGCGCGTCAACTCGGCGCGTGTGCGGGCGGGGTCGAGATGTTCGGGTGGGCAGTCACGCAGCTCGACGACGGCGACGCCGTCCCGGAACAACGGCCGCAGCCGAGAGGCCGCCGCCAGAGCCAGCCGGGTCTTGCCCACGCCGCCGGGGCCGGTCAGGATGATCAGCCGGCTGCGCTGCGCGGAGCTGAGGATGTGGCGCATGTCGGCCTGCCGGCCCACCAGCGGATCACGGAGCGGCCGGGGACCGTGCCAGGGCGAAAGGGTGGCCGTGCGACTGCGCTGCGCTTCCGGTCGCGGCTCGGGCAGCACCGTCCAGCCGCTGCTCTCCCAGGGCGCCGGCTCGGAGAGCGAGGCGGGCGCGGCCCCCAGAGCCGTCAGCAGCAGCGCCACGGATGCCCGCCGGGGATTGGTGTTGGAGCCGGTCTCCAGATTGCGGATCGTCCGTACGCTGACGCCGGAGCGCTCGGAAAGCTCCTCCTGCGTCCAGCCGGAGACTCTGCGCTGGTTGAGCAGGAAGTCGCGCAGCTGATGAATGTCAGTTCTGTCGAAGGAAATAAACTCACTGGGCATCACCATTGAAAGAATCCCCCTTTATGACATGAGACGTGTGCGGCCCCGGCACATCCCGTACGGTGCGCGCGCATCGGCGTCCACCGCCCCTTTGACGAGCCGGTCCGCTGCGGGGCAGCCGACAAAGACGCCTTGGCGTGGCACGCCACCACAGGTCACAGGTGAGTGAGTCGCTCCGCACGCATGAACGCCGTACGACTACGGGTATATGACGAGGAGTCACCATCGCGGACCGAGCCGCCCGCCCGCTCGCCGCCCGCCTCCACCGCCGATACGACGGCATCCGGCTCCCCCCGCTCACATGTGATCAAGGATCTGAAGTAGTCACCCACACGGACGAAACACGAACACAGGTCCGCATGGCATCAGATCACCTCGTTCGACACGAGAAATTCCCCCGGAGTGTGTCTTCGTGGCCAGAACCGGACCCTACTCGACTACACGTGCGAGTGGGAGCCGTGAACTTGGCAGGTAAGCGCCGTATGACCGCTTGCTGCCAACTCACCTGATACTCACGTAGAGGGACATTTCAGAATTCCGCATCGGCGTGCGCCGCGAGGACCACCACGGTCAGCACCATTCCGGAACGGGCGGTCCAGCGACCCGGGAAGCCTTCCGCGCACCGGAGAGAACGGGGCATCGCGACACCCGGGGGAACGCACCGGAACGTGCCGTCGGCGCGCAGCCGTACCGTGAAGTCCCGGAAGCCGAAACGGGTTCCCAGCCAGGCGGAGAACGCCTTGTAGGAAGCTTCCTTGGCACAGAAGACCAGGCGATCGAGCGGCAGTTCCGCAGCCATCGGGAAGTCCTGCCGGAGCAGGCGGCGCTCGGCGTCCGTCACGGCACGCGCCGCGACGACGCCGGGAAGCGGTTCCTGGGGCTCCGCGTCGATACCGATGGCGGCGAAGTCGGCGGCGTGCGCGACGGCGGCCGCGCGGTAACCCCGGCAGTGGGTCATGCTGCCCACGACCCCGGCCGGCCACCCCGGGGCACCCATGGGACCGGGCACGAGCGGCTCAGGGGTCTCCCCCAACCGGGCCAGCGCCGTGCGGGCACAGCCCCGAACCGTCGTGAACTCCTTGCGCCGCTCGTCGAACACCCCGTCCACCACGGCTTCTTCGGCGGGAAACAGCTCAACCGCCGACTCCGGCCCGGCGTCGCCGAACACCTCACAGGCATGGACCCCGTCGGGCACCAGATCGGCGATCACTCGTGAACTCCTCGCCGTGGACTGCCCGTTGTGGGTGTGCGCTCCGCGAGAGAGCACCTGTGCCAACAGCGTGCCTCATGTGAAGATGGTGCACACGTTGCAAGGGAGCAATGGGAAACACGGGGGCGTGACTCAATGTTGGAAAGGCTAGGATTCGACAGCCTTACTGACGCAGTGTATGAGCAACTCGTTGTCGGCCCACACCAGAGCAAAGCCGACCTGGCGCGACAACTCGGACTGTCCGAGGACGAGGTGCGCACGGCCCTGGAGCGACTGGAGAAGCTGGACCTGCTCCGCCCGTTCGGCAGCGGACTCGGTGAGCTGGTGGATCCGCGCCTCGGGCTCAAGGCCCTCCTGCTCCAGCAGATGTGCGGGATCGAGGCCCGGCTGAGGGCGTTCGAGGAGGACCGGGTCGCGGTCATGGATCTGATCGACCGGTACGCCGACGTCCATCCCGGCGGCGGGGAGCCCGGAAGCGAGTACGTGGCCGGTCACGAGGCCGTGGCAGGCCGGCTCCGGGAACTCGCCGACACGGTCGACACCGAGTGGCTCGCCTTCGTCCCGGGCGGCGCCCCGTCCGGCAGCTGGCTGGAGACCGTTCAGTCGCTGGAGTGGAAGATCCGCAGCCGCGGCGTCTCGACCCGCACGATCTCCACGGACAGCATCCGCTGCGACGCCGGAGTATCGCTCGGGGCCGCCTGGAACGGCGCTCTGGGCAGCCCGGTGCGGACGGTGCCGTCACTGCCCGTCCACATGCTCGTCGTCGACCGGTCGAGGGCGCTCCTGCCCGCGGACCCGGCCGACCCCTGGCGCAGCGTCATGCAGGTCTCGACGCCCGGTGCGCTCGAAGCACTGACGGCCCTCTTCGAGGGCGTGTGGGAGAGCGCCGTCCCGCTCGGCACGGCCACCCAGCCCGACGAGAGCGGACTCAGCCCGCGGGAGAAGGAACTGCTGCGGCTCCTTGCCCGGGGCCTGAACGACGACGTCATCCGCAGGCGCCTCGGCGTCTCGCTGCGCACGGTGCGCAGGATCGTCGCGGACCTCTGCGTCAGGCTCGGGGCCACCAGCCGCTTCGAGGCGGGGTACCAGGCCGCCAAGCGCGGCTGGATCTGACGGCCGGGCAGCGAGGACGCCCCCGTCCCGCGGCGACACCGTCCACCCGCATCCGGGCTCCGGAGCGAGCGGCAACTTTCTCCCCATGAGTTGCCGGTGCGCTGCCTGGCCCGGCCTGTGAGGCATCGACCAGCATGCTTGCCAGGTCCACGGCACAGGCCCGGACGAGCGGATCCCGAACGGACAGGGGGCGGATGGCGATGGCGCAGTCACGTCCCGACGGGACGGAGAACGCTCCGGCGGAGCACCCTTCGCTCTGGCGCGATCGCGACTACCTGTACTGGTGGTCCGGGAACGGTCTGTCCACGCTCGGCACCACCGTGTCGCTGCTGGCCTTTCCCCTGCTGATGCTCCACGAGACCGGATCGGCTGCGCAGGCGGGCACCATCACCGTCCTGCACATGCTCGGCAAACTCGGGACACTCGCGGTGGGTGGAGCGCTGGCGGACCGTGTGTCGCGCCGCGCCATCCTGTTTCTCGCTCCATTGGTCGAGGCGCTGTCGATGGGCGTCGTCGCCCTGCTGGTGTTCCGCGGCGATCCGTCGGTCCTCGTACTCGACGCGCTGGCCCTGGCCGGCGGGCTCGCGGCCGGGCTGAGCTCCAGTGTGTCGATGACAGTACTGCGCCGGATCGTCCCCAAGGAGCAGGTCCCCAACGCGACGGCGCAGATCATGGGCCGCGACATGGTCGCCCAGCTGGTCGGCGCCCCTCTCGGCGGTCTGCTGTACTCCATGGCCCGCTGGGTCCCGTTCCTCTTCGACGCGGTCTCCTTCCTCTTCATCAGCCTGAGCTCGCTGCTGATCCGGCGGCCGCTCGGCCCGGACCGGCACACCGGCGCCGAACACCGGCCCAGCCTGATCGCGGACATGGGCGACGGTCTGCGCATCATCAAGCGCAGCGACTACCTCAGATTCACGATCGTCTGGGGAGCTCTGCTCAACACCGTGGCGCAGGGTTTCACCCTGCTCTTCATCGTGCTGGTGGCCCACCGCGGCGGCGGGCCCACAGCGGTCGGTGTCGCGTCCTCGCTCGCGGTCGCCGGCGGCGTCGCCGGAGCCGTCGCCGGACCATGGCTGATGCAGAAGCTCGGTGCACGACGCGTTCTTCTGCTCTCCGCATGGATGTTCGTGGCGTCCTTCGCCGTGGTGGCGCTGGTCCCACGGCCGTGGCAGATCGGTCTGGTCATGATGGTCGGCATGACCAGCATGGTGCCGATGAACGTCGTCACCGAGTCGTACGAGGTCCGGCTGGTCCCGGACGCGTACCTGGGCCGGGTCGCCGCAACGGGTCAGTTCCTCTTCCAGGGTGTGCAGTGGGTCGGTCCGCTGGCGGCGGGCATTCTCGCGGACGCCGCAGGGGTGGAGCGGGCCGTCCTGATCCTGGCCGGCGCCATGGCCCTGCTGGCCCTCACACTGCACCTGGCCCGGCGGCAACTCCACATCCTGGACACCCCCCTGGCCGAGGTACAGGAGCTGCCGGCCCCGCCGTCGGCCGCCCACCAGCTTCCGGGACCCGCCCGTACGGAGGACGCGAGCCCGCCGGACACGGTCCGGCCGGACGACGACCTCCTCACCCACCCGTCGAAGGCCACGTGAGCTGACCGCGGCCACACCGCGGCCCACATGAGGAAGCCCATGAAAGATCTCGTTCCGCCCTCCTCTTCCGCCTCTTTCGCCCCGGCCGTGCAGCAACACGCGGCCCCCTCGGTGGAGATGGGCATCGTCACGACCGGCATGGCCTTCGGTGAACGACGGGGCGTGGCCGCAACGGCAGGCGAGTACGTACCCGATCCCGAGGTCGTCAGTGGCCTGGGGTACGACTCGTACCACCGTGCGGCCCACGGCGTCACCGCGACCGGCCTCGCTGCCGAAGCGGCCCGCGAAGCCCTGGAGAACGCGGATCTCGACATCGCCGACGTGGATCTGATCATCGTCGGTCATTCCGACGTCCCGGAGTACCTGGGCTGGGATTCATCGGCGGCCGTGGCCAGGGCACTGGGCGCGCACGGCACTCCCACGGTGCTCGTCACCCAGTCGTGCGCCGCCTGGTCGGTGGCGCTCGACCATGCGGCCGGCGCGATGGCGCTCTCGGCCGGCACCGGCACCGTGCTGGTGGCACTGGTCAATGTGCTCAGCGAGACGCACACCAACCGGATGGTCTTCAACGGTTCCGTGGCCAGTGACGGCGCGGTCGCGGTCGTCCTCCGGCGCGGCCACCCACGCCTGCGCCGGCTCTCCTCCGCACGCTTCACCAACCCGGAGTACGCGGACCTGTTCCGCATCGAGTTCGGCGGCCGTGCCGCCCCCGTACCGCCCGCGGGCCGGAGCAACCTGGACACGGACCCGATGGTCGCGGTCTACCGCCATTTCGGCCGGGACCCCGAACGCTTCGAGGGGTTCATGAAGGAGGTCAACGGGCGGCTCGCGGATGTGGTCGACGAGGCTCTCGCACGTGCCGGAAGGGACCGGAGCCAACTCACCCGCATCATCCATCTCAACGACAGCCGGCAGGCCATCCACGAGGCAGCCGACGCGATCGGCATCCCCGTCGAGCGCACCAACGCCGAGCTGGCCCGCACGCTCGGGCACATGGGCGCCGCCGACCAACTGGTGTGTCTGTGGCAGCACATAGAGCGCGGCGAGCTGGCACTGGGGGACCTTGTGGCACTCGTGGGTGTGGCAGCACCGGGCATGCACTGGTTCTGCACGCTCATCGAAGTGTGAGCACGTCATAAACCTGTGGAACGGAACTGTGAACGGACCCGTGGAAGGGAAGCAGCATGCCCGTCGAGCCCCACGCCGCACCGGCGCCGGCCGTTGGTGAGGATGACATCGCCCGCTTCGTCGTCGAGCGGTTCCTGCCCGGCGTCGACGCCGCCGAACTCGACGCGGAGTACGACCTGCTGGCCACCGCCGTGATCGACAGCCTCGCAATCCTGCACATCGCGGCATGGCTGGAGGAGCGGTACCGCATCGCTCTGCCCGACCGGGAGCTGACCAGCAGGAACTTCCGCTCGGTGCGCACCATCGCGACCACCGCCGCGCGTGCGGCGGCCGGGGAGGGACACGTATGAGCCGCTCGCTCGCGACGGCGTTCGCGGAGCGTGCGGCCGCCCGGCCGTCCGCGCCCGCGCTCGTCTGGGAGGACCGGGCGGTCAGCTACGGCGAGCTCCACGCCATGGCCTGCCGGGCCCGCGCCCAGGTGGAGGCCGCCGCTCCGGACCCCTGCCGCCCGGTGGGCCTGCGTGTGCGGAAGTCGCCGGAGGCGGTGGCCTTGGTACTGGGCGCCTTGATGGCCGGCCGCCGTTTCCTGCTGCCCTCCCACGAACTGCCCGACACGCCTTTGAAGGAGCTGTACCAGCAGGCGGGTTGTGCGGTCGTCCTCGGTCTCACCGACGGCCCGCTCGTCGACCGGGCGGTGGACCCGGCCGCGGCTCCCGGGGGCTTCGAGGAGCACCCGCCGCCGGTTCCCGTCGACGACGACGCCGTCGGTTTCATGCTCACCACATCGGGCTCGACCGGCCTCCCCAAGATCGTTCCGCTGACGTCCGGCGCGGTCACCCGGTTCGCCCGGTGGGCGTCGCAGACCTTCGCGATCACGTCGGGCACCACCGTCCTCAACTACGCGCCCCTCAACTTCGATCTGTGCCTGCTGGACGTGTGGACCACCCTGGCGTACGGCGGCACCGTCGTCCTGGCCGACCCCGACCGGGGTACCGTGCCGGGCTATCTGCGCGACCTGGTCGCCGACCACCGTGTGTCCGTGATCCAGGGCGTGCCGCTGCTGTTCCAGCTCCTCGTGGAGGCGACCGCCGCAGGTCAGCCTCTGGAGGCGCCCGAGCGCATCATCTTCGCCGGCGACAGCATGCCCGCGCGGGTGCTGGCCGGGCTGTCCACGGTCTTCCCGAAGGCCCGCTGGTACAACAACTACGGTTGCACGGAGACGAACAACAGCTTTCTGCACGAGGTGGATCGCACCCGGCCGGTGAGCGCCCCGCTGCCGATCGGCCTGCCGCTGCCCGGCGTGAGCTGGCTGATCACCGGCGAGGACGGGCGGGCGCTGGCTGGTCCCGGGCAGGGCGAGCTGCTCGTCAACACCCCTTTCCAGACCCCCGGTTACGTGAACGTACCGAGCGGCGAGAAGTTCGGCACGCACCCGGACGGCGTCCCCGGTCTGGTCTACTACCGCAGCGGCGACATCGCGAGCAGGCACGACGACGGTTCGCTGAGCGTGCTCGGACGCACCGATTTCCTGGTGAAGGTGCGGGGCTTCCAGGTCAGCACGCAGAGCGTGGAGAGCATCCTGCTGGAGCACCCGGCAGTCGTCGAGGCCGCTGTCGTCGCGCTCCCCGACCCGTCGGCCGGGCATCGTCTGCACGCCCGGATACGTCTGGCCGAGGCCGGCTCCGTGGGGGTACTCGCGCTGCGGCAGTACTGCGCGGAGCGCACGGTGCGCGCGGCCGTTCCCGGCGTGATCGAGACGGTGGACGTCCCACTGCCCAGGACGTCCACAGGCAAGATCGACCGGAACCGGATCAGGGACTCACTGCTCGCCTGAGAACCACCACGGAGACCAACTCGAAGGGGGCTGTCCGGCGGTGAAGCCGGACAGCCCCCTCTGTACTGAGTCGCCCTCAGCCACGCGCCGCGCGGAAGGTCTTGACCACCGCACTGGCACCTATGATGAGCACGATCAGCGCCGCGCCGTTGTAGACCGGCCCCGGTGTGGTCCAGAGCGTCTTGACATCCGCCAGGAAGGCCGGGTTGAAGAACATCTGCTGGTGAAGGACCCACGCCAGCGACAGCGTGAACGTCGCCTGGCCGACGGCGTACCAGGCGGCCAGCCGAACGGTCC
Source organism: Streptomyces sp. NPDC006208 (assembly GCF_040613775.1). Classification (NCBI taxonomy): domain Bacteria; kingdom Bacillati; phylum Actinomycetota; class Actinomycetes; order Kitasatosporales; family Streptomycetaceae; genus Streptomyces; species Streptomyces sp. NPDC006208. The sequence continues at coordinate 155,090 of NZ_JBEXSW010000013.1, forward strand.
AGCCTCGCGCGGCCACCCGGCCCAGTTCGACCGCCACAAGGCCGGCGAGCCCGGCGAGGACCGGCCAGATCCATCCCGACCACAGGGCCGGGTCGAGCACCTCGATCGGCTCGCCGTTCCCGCGGGCGCCGTCCGCCCGGTAGGGCTTCGCGGTGTGCTGCCAGACGATCAGCCCGATCAGCAGTGCGTCCCACACCGCCGCGGCGACGGCCGCCGTGGCGCCGCCCCTGTCCGCCTGCCGGACCTCGGGCAGGTCGTCGGGGGTCCAGGCGGCCGGGCCTGCCGCCGAGCCCTTGTTGTGGCGCAGCCGCCGCTCGGCCACCGCGAACAACACGGTGACCACGGCGATCATCTGGGAGCCGACCGTGAGCAGGGTACCGATGCCGGTGCCGATGGCCGCACCGAGGTCATCGGTGTCCATGACCTCCAGCAGCATCAGACCGATGGTGATCGCCGGCAGCACGGTGGCCAGCAGTGTCACCAGCAGGCGGATGTAGGACGGATACAGGTCGGGCCCGATCAGGGCGAGCGGCCGGTCCGCATAACGAGCGGCGTACCGGACCGGGTCGCCCATCTCGCTGAGCACCTCGCGCTCCACCGCCTTCGGGTCGGCGGGGCTTCGCCCTTCGACGGTGTCGGCGATCGTGGCGCGCAGCTCCTCGGCGATGTCGTCTCGCTGGTCGGCCGGGAGCCGCCGGACAACCTCGTGCACGTAGCGCTCGGTGAGCGTGCTCGTGCTCATCCGTTCTCCTTGGTGAGTCGTGAGATCGAGGCGACGAGGTCCTGCCACTCGCGCACCAGGCCGGTGCGCACCCGGGAGCCGTCGGGGCTGACCCGGTAGAACTTCCGTGGCCGGGACTCGTCGGTGTTCCATTCGCTCGTGAGCAGGCCCTGCTTCTCCAGTCGGCGCAGCAACGGATAGAGCGTGTTGCCGTCGACCGTGACCCCCGCGTCGTTGAGAGTCTCAAGCAGCGCATACCCGTACTGCGGCTTTTCGAGCAGCGCCAGGCAGGCCAGAACGACCGTCCCGCGACGCAGCTCCTGAGCCTGGTTAAGGGTCAGTTCTTCTAGGGACACAGGTGACACGATACTGTGTGGCACACACTAATGTCATCCCTCCCGCGAGCTGAAGCGAACCCGGGCTCACCCTTCCCCCGCCTCATGGACGGGTGCCGGCTCCACGGCCTACGCAAGGCGAAGGACAGTCCAAGCACCCTGGCGTCGGACCTCGGGGGCAGGCGAGCCGTTGACATGCATGCCGGGCGCACGCAAACTCGGGGCGATCCGTCCATGAACCCGGTTCGATCCCGGATCACGCGGCCCGCGCCGTGGGCGGCTTCGGCATCCTGGAACCATGCAGGTCTGCGCGCCCGGCGTCCCGCCCGACGACGTACGCGAGAACGAGGAGCTGAGCTGCCATGACCGACCGTCTGCGCGATGTGTACGTGGTGGACGCCGTGCGCACCCCCATCGGCAAGTTCGGCGGCGCACTGTCCGGCGTACGCCCCGACGATCTCGCCGCGGCAGTTGTGGGCGCCCTTGTCTCCCGTACGCCGGACCTCGACCCGGCCCGTATCGACGACGTCTTCTTCGGCAACGCCAACGGCGCGGGCGAGGACAACCGCGATGTGGCCCGCATGGCCGTGCTGCTCGCGGGCCTGCCCGTGACCGTCCCCGGCACCACGGTGAACCGGCTCTGCGGATCGGGCATGGAGGCCGTCATCCAGGCCGCCCGCGCCGTCGCCGTCGGCGACGCGTCGATCGCCGTCGCGGGCGGCGTCGAGTCGATGAGCCGGGCGCCCTGGGTGGTGCAGAAGCCCGAACGCGGCTTCCCCGCGGGCCACCAGCAGATGTACTCCACGACCCTCGGCTGGCGCATGGTCAATCCGCGCATGCCCGAGGAGTGGACCGTCGGTCTCGGCGAGGGTGCCGAACTGCTCGCCGACCGTCACGGCATCGACCGCGAGGCCCAGGACGCCTTCGCCCTCGCCAGCCACCACAACGCCGCCCGCGCCTGGGCCCAGGGCCTGTACGACGGGGAGGTCGTCCCGGTCGAGGGGGTGGACCTGGCCCGCGACGAGTGCATCCGCGACAGCACGTCGGTGGAGGCACTGGCCAAGCTGAAGCCAGTGTTCCGCAAGGACGGCACCGTCACGGCAGGCAACTCCTCCCCACTCAACGACGGCGCGGCAGCGCTTCTGCTCGTGGACGAGGACGGCCTGCGCGCCACCGGCCGCGAACCGCTCGCCCGCATCGGCGCCTCGGCGGTCACCGGCATCGAGCCTCAGTACTTCGGGGCGGGCCCGGTCGAGGCCGCCCGCCGCGCCCTGAAGAAGGCGGGCCGCGAGTTCGGCGATCTGCGGACCGTCGAGCTGAACGAGGCCTTCGCCGCGCAGGCGCTGGCCTGCCTGAGCCAGTGGCCAGGTCTCGACCCGGCCGTCGTCAACCCGCGCGGCGGGGCCATCGCGATCGGCCACCCGCTCGGCGCGTCCGGCGCCCGCCTCACCGGCGCCGTCGCCCACCAGCTCGCCGCCGCCGGCTCCGGCACCGGCCTCGCCACACTGTGCATCGGCGTCGGGCAGGGCCTCGCCCTCGTCCTGGAGAGGTGACCGCCTCCTGCTGATCCCTGCCCAGGAGCAGATCAGCGCGGCAGCGACCGCCTAGCGCCCGTTCACAGGTGGTCGGAGGAACGGCCCGCCAGGTTCCCGTGGCGGGCCGGGAGAATCATCACGTCCGAACCGGCCGCGACAACCGGGATCGGGGGCGTCCCGCCATGCCAGCATGAGGCCAAGGGCCGGGCAGAACAGCCACGGCCCGGCTCTCTGTTCCCTCCGCCCTCGCGCCGCGTCAGCCGGTGCGGGCCCCGTCTCTGGAGTGGCGATGGCAGACCGGCAGCGCGCCCTTCCCCGTCCCCCGGGCGCCTTGCGGCGATGGGCGCCGCCGCCGGCGCTGACCGGGTTCCTGGTGCTGCTCGTGGTGACGTTCGCCCTCTCGTACAGGGTCGGATCAGCCGTCGGTCCGGTAGCCCCCGGCATGCACTCCACCGGCACCGGCGCCGAGGACGGCTCCGGCCCCCGTGACGGCGGCGGCGTGGGCGACAGCCACTCGGGCGGTGGCCATTGACGGCGGAGCCGGCCGGCGCCCTGGCCACCACCGATCTGATCGTCGGCGGCATGACCTGCGCAGCCTGCGTGAACCGGGTCGAGAAGCGCCTGGCCAGGCTGGAGGGGGTCAGCGCCACGGTCAATCTGGCCACCGGGCGGGCCAGGGTGAGCCACCCCGCGGGCATCGCCGCCGAGGACCTGGTGGCCACGGTCGAACGGGCCGGCTACACCGCCGAACTGCCGGCGCCGGAAACGGAGCGCCGCGCGCCGTCACCCTCCGGCGCCGAAGAGCCGGAGGGCCGGGAAGGGCGCCGGGAACGTGAGCGGCTGCTGATCACCGCTCTGCTCTCGCTGCCGGTGCTCGTGCTGTCGATGGTGCCTGCCCTGCAGTTCCGCAATTGGCAGTGGCTGTGCTTCGCGCTGGCCGCGCCGGTGGCGGCGTGGGGGGCCTGGCCGTTCCACCGCCGCGCGCTGCGCGGGCTGCGGCACTCGGCGGCCACGATGGACACCCTGGTCTCGCTGGGGGTTGCGGCGTCGTTCTCGTGGTCGGTGTACGCACTGTTCCTGGGCGGGGCGGGCGAGCCGGGCATGCGGATGCCGTTCACCCTGCTGCCCTCCGCGGGCGGCGAGGTCGCACACGTGTATCTGGAGGCGGCCGTCGGTGTGCCGTTGTTCGTGCTCACCGGGAGGTTCCTGGAGGCCCGGGCCCGGCGCGGCACCGGGGAGGCACTGCGCTCGCTGGCCGGGCTGGCCGCCAAGGACGTGACGGTACGGGAGAACGGTCAGGAGTTGCGGATCCCGATCGAGCGGCTGCGGGTCGGCCAGGAGTTCACCGTCCGGCCCGGTGAACGGGTCGCCACCGACGGGGTGGTGGTCTCCGGCAACTCCGCGCTGGACCTGTCCCTGGTCACCGGGGAGAGCGACCCCGTCGAAGTCGGGCCGGGGCAGGCGGTGACCGGCGCCGCGGTCAACGCGGGCGGGCTGATCACCGTCCGGGCGACGGCGGTCGGCGCGGACACGCAGCTCGCCCGCATCACGCAGCTGGTCACCGAGGCGCAGGCAGGAAAGGCCCGCGCCCAGCGGCTGGCGGACCGTGTGGCAGGGGTCTTCGTACCCGTGGTGCTGGCACTGGCGGTGACCGTGCTCGGCTTCTGGCTGGGTGCGGGAGCGGACCCGCAGGCCGCTCTCACGGCCAGTGTGGCGATCTTGGTGGTGGCCTGCCCGTGCGCACTGGGACTGGCGACGCCGACCGCCCTGCTGGCCGCCACGGGACGTGGCGCGCAGCTCGGCGTACTGGTCAGTGGCCCTCTGGCGTTGGAGGCCCTGCGTCACATCGACACCGTCGTCCTGGACAAGACCGGGACGCTGACCACCGGGCACATGACCGTCATCGAGGTCACTCCGGTCGCGGACGGCATCGGCAGGGACGCCGTGCTGCGGCTGGCGGGCGCGGTGGAGCAAGGATCGGAGCACCCGCTGGGCCGTGCCCTCACGACGTATGCGCAACGCGCGCTGCCCGCACTGCCGTTGCCCCCTGTGACGGATTTCCTGGCTACGCCGGGTGTCGGTGTCCGCGGCGCCGTCGAGGGGCGGCGGGTCGAAGTGACCGCTGCCGGGGACGGCCTGCCCGCATCGCTCGCCGTGGCACTGGCCGCAGCGGAGGAGTCGGCACGCACGCCGGTCGTCGTCCGCGTCGACGGGGCCGTCCAGGCTCTCATCGCCGTGGGGGACGTCCTGCGGCCCGGCAGCTACCGGGCGGTGGACCGGCTGCGGCGTCTGGGTGTGGAGCCCGTGCTCGCCACCGGGGACCGTGAGGGCACCGCGCGGGCCGTCGCCGCCGAACTCGGTGTCACCGAGGTGCACGCGGGCTGCTCCCCCGAGGACAAGGCGGACCTGGTGAGGCGGTTGAAAAGGGACGGGCGGCGGGTCGCGGTCATCGGCGACGGTGTGAACGACGCCGCGGCGCTGGCCGGAGCGGACCTCGGCATCGCGATGGGCAGCGGTACCGATGCGGCCATCGGCGCGGCCGATGTGACGCTCGTACAGGGTGACATCGAAGCAGTGGCCGCGGCCGTACGGCTGGCGCGGCGCACGCTCGGGACGATCCGTACCAACCTGGTCTGGGCGTTCGGCTACAACGCTGTCACCGTGCCGATGGCAGCCGTGGGATGGCTCAACCCGATGGTCGCGGCAGCCGCGATGTCGGTCAGCTCCCTGCTCGTGGTGGGCAACAGTCTTCGGCTGCGGGCATGGGAAGCCTCGCCGCGGCCCCACGGGCCCCGCAGGCCCCGCAGGCCCCGCAGGCCCCGAGGAGAGTTCGCATGATGACCCGGCACGGTACGGAGCGCACGGCGACGGACCGGCCCCCGGCCCTGGAGCGGCTGCGGGACGGGCTTCTCGCCGGGCTGGCTCCGGTGACGGCCTGCGTGCCGGCTCTGGCGGGACTGACCACATGGACCGCGCTCGGCGCGGCCGGCACGCCTCCCCGGGTCCAGGTCGAGAACGCGCGGATCCTCATGCCGTCCACCGGGCGCGGCGACACGGCCGTCTTCTTCCGTATCTCCAACAGCGGCGGATCCGCCGACCAGTTGCTCTCGGTCACGTCCCCGCTCGCCGACAAGGCCGTGCCGACCCGGCATGTGAGCTCGGGCGGTGCGGATTCGGCGGATGTGGTGACCTCGGCCGGCATTCCGGCGGGCGGCACGCTCGTGGTGTCCTCGAACAGCCTTCAGGTGGCGGTGACGCTGACGGGCGGGCTCCACCGCCAACCGGGCGAGAGCGTGCCCTTCACTCTCCGTTTCCGGCACAGCGGCGCCGTCGACACGGCGGTCGTGGTGGTCCGGCCCGGCAGCTGAGCAGTTGCCGGGCCGGACGGACCGTTCGACCGTTCTCAGGCGAGGGCGATGGCGTCCAGCGTGCCGGCCTTCGCCTCCGCCACAAGGGAGCCGAACTGGTCGGCGCTCATGCGCACCTGCTGGCCGAAGTCATCGGTGATCACGATCCTGCGCTCGGCCGGCGCGCTCTCGTCGACGAACAGTTGAGGGCAGCCGCAACTGCAGTTTCCGCAGAAGGTCGCCACGGGTTCGAGGGAATTGACGTCGGTCATCACGCTCACCTTTCCGTGCACGTCCGCCCGTGGAGCGGTCTGCCACGGTCCGGACGCCCTGGGAATGCCCGTTCGAGATCGCCCGCATGCGCCGGGAGCGCCGCTCGGTGAAGCACGCCGTGGGCCCGTGTCCTTCCGATGCCTCCGATTCACCCGTCTGCACGGGCACCGGACGGGCTTCGCATACGACTACATGAGGGAGACGGCACTACCGAGGAGACGAGAGCATGACGGAACAGCGCTACCACGTCACTGGCATGACCTGCGGTCACTGCGCCGACCACATCAGGAAGGAGGTCGGCCAAGTCGCCGGTGTGAGCAGGGTCGACGTCGATGTGGCCGCGAACGCGGTGACGGTCAGCGGTCCTTCGCTCGACGACACCCGCATTCGCGAGGCCATCGTGGAGGCCGGGTACGACGTCGTCGCGGCGGCGTGACGGACGCCGGTGAGCACTGGTGAACGCCGGCGAACACGACGCGGCGCAGCTCGGTCCGGCACGCCGTTCGCATGAGGTGAGGGGCCGTACGGGCGCGTACGGAAAATCCCGCCGACCGCGCGGGAACTCCGCACGCCCGCCACCCGACTACTGCCGTGTGGGAGGGCAGTGATCCACTGCGCCCGCACCAGGTCGGACCGCAGAGAGGTGTGTGATGGGTGGGCTGGATGTGCGCATGCGGGGGGTCGCCTGCCGTCACGGCCGGGTCGACGCCGTGGCCGACGTGGATCTGGAGATCGCGGCCGGTGAGCGTGTGGCCCTCACCGGCACGAACGGCTCCGGAAAGACCACCCTGCTCCGTGCCGTCCTCGGCCTGCACCGGCAGGTGACGGGCTCCATCCTGGTCGGCGGCCGTGACACCCGCACGGCGGGTGACCGGGCGTGGCGACGGCGGGCCTGCGCCTGGATTCCGCAGAAACCGGCGGTGGGCCGGTTCCCGCTCCTGGGCGACGAGTTGCTGGCCAGCAGCGCCGCGTCGGCCGAGGCTGGCGAGGCGGCGGAACGACTGGGAGTGGGCAACCTGACCCGGCGGGCGCTGCACACCCTGTCCGGGGGGCAGTTGCAGCGGATGTATCTCGCACGGGCGATCGGCTGCGTCGCCGCAGGAGCCGGTGTACTGCTCGCCGACGAGCCCACCGCCGCACTCGACTTCTCCGGTCAGGAGGAGGCGGCCGATGTCCTCACCTCGCTGCCCGTCACCCTTGTCGTGGTGACGCACGACCGGACGCTCGCCGAGCGCTGCGACCGGGTGCTGGAGATGGCGGCCGGGCGGCTGCGGGAGGTCAGGTGACCCTGGCCACCGCCGACGTGGGCGCGCTCCTGCAGCTGGTGCCCGTGCAGCGGGCGGGGTTCGCCCTGCTGCTCGCGGCGATCGGGCTGCCGGTGATCGGCGTCGTGATCGTCGGTCTCGACATCATGCCGGTGCGCTTCGCGATGATGCATGTCGCTCTGCTGGGGATCGCCGTCGGCCTGCTGACCGGCCTGGACCCCATGCTCTGCGCACTCGTGGCCTGCGCCCTGTCCGGAGCGGGCGTCGCCCCGCTCGCCCGTACCCCGGACGGGCTGTCCGGCGCCATGGGCCTGCTGATGAGCCTGGCCATAGCCGCCGCCCTGCTCGTCCTCGCGGTCTCGGGCGTCAACGCCTCAGGTGCGTTCGCCCTGTTGTGGGGCTCGATCCTGTCCGTGGGCACCGCGGACCTGATCGTCCTCGGGACGCTCGCCGTCGTCGTACCCGGCCTGTTCCGGTGGCGCCGCCGGGACGTCGGGCTGCTGCTCTACGACCGTGAGCTGGCGCACTGCTCAGGCGTGCCGGTCCGAGGTCTGACCGTCGTCCTCCTGGTCCTGGTCGCGGTGGCGGTGGCGGGAGCGATCAAACTGACCGGCGCGCTGCTGGTCGATGCCCTCACACTGCTGCCCGCCCTCGCGGCGCGCCGGCTGGGCACTTCACTGAAATCGATCACCGTATGGGCGGTCGGCATCGGCGTCGTCGTCAATCTGACGGGGTTCCTCATGGCGCTCTGGCTGGACTGGCCGCCGGGCCCGGTCCTCGTCCTGACGGCGGGGGCGGTCGTCCTCGCCGTCCATCTCATACCCGAACGGAGAAACAGCTCATGGCGCGCACCCGCGTCCGTATCACCTCCCTCCTCGCACTGAGCGCGGCGCTCCTGCTGACCGCAGGCTGCGGCGGCGACAGCGGCACATCGGCCAAGACCGGCACCGATGCGAAGAAGGAGAAGCCCGTGGTGGTCGTGACCACCACCTGGGAAGGCGCCTTCGCCAAGGCCGCCGGCGCCGAGGACGTCAAGGTCATCGTGCCCCAGTCCGTGCACCACGCCCCCGACTACGACCCGAAGCCCTCCGACCTGGCGGCCGTCGCCGAGGCCGACTTCGTGCTGTACGCGCCCTTCGAGCCGTACGCCGCGAAGATCAAGGAGGCGGCCGGCTCCAAGGCCGAACTGGTCGAGGTGAACCTCGACAACGACGCCGACAAGGTGAACGCGGAGGTCGCCAAGCTCGCCAAGCTGTTCGGCACCGAGGACGCCGCGGCGCAATGGAAGACCACCTTCGACGCCGAGTACGCCACGCTGTCCGAGGACCTGAAGGCCTCATGGCCCGGCGGCAAGAGCCCGAACGTCGTCGCGCAGGTCTTCACCGCCTGGTCGGCGAAGCTCGCGGGCGCCGACACGGTCGGCACCTACGGCCCCGAGCCGGTCACCCCCGCCCAGCTCGCGGAGCTCTCCAAGAAGAAGCCCGCCCTGGTCCTGGACAACGCCCACATGTCGACCGGAACGGTCCTGCCCGACTCCGGCGCGAAGCAGGTGAAGATCGTCAACTATCCGGGCGACGACCTCGACCTCCTGCCGGTCTACCGCAACGCGGCCGCCGAACTGAAGAAGGCCATGAACGCGTCCTGACCGTGCGACGCCGCGGCGGGCACCGCGGCGCCCCTGGGCCGCTCCCCGCCGGAGCCGGCCCACTCAGCAGGCCCTTGAAGATTGCCGTGTGCAGCACCGGGAGGCGAGCCGCGGTGCCGTACGCCGTCTCCTTCGCCGGCCAGGGCACCGGGCCCGAGCACTCCAGGACCCGGCGGGCCCGGCGGAGCAGGGCGTCCGGCGCGCCGGTCAGCAGACGGTCGATGTCGTGGCCGAGCACTTCGGCGAAGGCCGTAGCAGAGGTGCTCCGGTCCTCGAACCAGTCGACCCACAGGGAGTAGGTGACGGCCTCAGCCGCCCGGGGCGCCTCCAGCCGCCGTCGATACCCGTCCCAGAGCACCTCAGGCGGCAGCGGACCGTCCGGCCCCCTGTCGGCGAAGTGGATCTCGCTGGGGACCCGGTAGACCTCAAGGAGGTCCAGCAGCCCGAACGCCAGCCGCAGCCGCCCGGCCATGTCCAGGCGCTCGTCGGTGAACGCCAGTCCTGCCCAGGCGTGCGCGACGTCGTTGGCGGTGAGCCGTCCGTCCGCGGTCTCACAATCGGTCCACTCGTCGTCGCCGACCTGCGTGACACCGTCCTCCGCCAGCCACCGCCGAGCGTCCTCCACAGCCTGCGTGTCCATCTGTCCTGTCTCAACGAAGTCGGTTGGCCTGAGTGCTGCTGACTTGGGCGGACCGCGTCGAGTTGGGTGAGACAGCCGTTACGGTCCAGGCTCCGGCTCGGCCGGCCTGGGGCTTGATGAGCACCGGATCCAAGGGCCCTCGGGCATGTTGCGGGCAGGGGACATGTTGCGGGCAGGCCCAAGCCTGGCCGCGTCAGCTGGCGGGCGTGCGGCCCCTGCCCCAACCACAACAGATCGAAGGGCACTTCGTCGAGCTGTCGCGGGTCACTCGCGGCGGGGCACGGTGAAGTAGTCGTATGCGGTGGAGCCGTAGCCGCCGAGTTCGAAGGTCAGGACGGTGCCGTACCGGCCCCGCGCGGCCTCGATGCTCATCGGGGCCTCCGGGGCGGTCGAGCAGCGGTCGTAGGTCCCGCCGGGCCCGGCCCGGGGGCACGGGGCGGGCTCCTCGATCCGGTTCGGGAGCGGCAGGTCCGGCCGGTCCCAGTCGATTCGGAGTCCTGGGGCTTCGAGCGCGGGCGCGGACATCAGGGTGCCGTTCGGGCCCCGGCCGCGGTCACGATGGTAGTCGAGCGCGTAGGTCACGGTGCCGGCAGCGTGCGGCATGTCCCGCCCCTCGCCGTCCTGCGGCCCCCAGGTCGCGATGCCGCCCGCTCGGATTCGGGGCAGCACGTCGGTAATGTCTCCCTGGACGCCGAAGTAGGCGACGGCCTGCATGCTGCACTTGAGGATGTACGGAGACCGGTTGTTCTCGAAGATCGAACCGTCGTTGGGCCTGGCACAGGAGTCGGCGAAGCGCGTGAGCACGTGCTCCAGGCCCTCGACAGCGGTCAGGCGTTCGATCAGGGCGCGTATCCTTCGCTCCTCCACCGCCCTGCCGGACTCCGCTCCGGGCGACGTGGCGTGCGTCCGCAGTTCCTTCTCCGACGGCTCGCGGGAGCACGCCGCCGTCAGCCCTACCAGAGCGAATGCCAGCAGCAGTCCGCCTGCCCGGGCGCACCACCCGCGGCCCCGGCGCCACAGGACCGCCGCGGTCTGATTCATCTCCGCACCTCCGCGCCCCACCTTCCGCCCGGACGGGACCGGGTGCATGAGTACCCGTACTCAGGTTCCGCCGGCGGCCGGGCGGGGCGGCGGAGCAGCACGTCGGACCGGCCGCCATGCCGGCGGGCCCGCGACGACTTGCCCGGCGCGAGCACCTGCGATCGGCAGCCGGCCCGAGAGTGGCTCAGTTCAGGGCCGTTTCCGCGTCCGTCTGCCAGTACGTGACGCTCAGGGCGCTGTCGTAGTGGACGCCCTTCGCCGGCAGGGCCGGGGTGGCCGCCGGGCCGCCGGAGCTGTTCGGGGTCCTGCCCTGGAAGCCGATCGTGAGCTTGCGGCCGGTGTCGCCGCCCGTGCCGCTGCCGTCGGCCGCGCTGAGCCGGACGCCCGCGTAACCGGATTCGCCCGGCTTCAGCGTCGTCACGGCCTGCGGCTTGCTGTCGCCGATGGCCTGCGGCACCCACTGCATATCGTCGAAGCGGAGCACCGGGTAGTACATCAGAGCGCACGGCTTCGAGCCGGTGTTGGTGACGGTGAGCAGCATGTGGTTGAGCGGGCGCGAGACCGGCTGGGCCGTGGTCCTGGTGTTGGAGCCGTTGCAGCTGGCCAGGTTTCCCGGGGCGTAGGGATCGTCGTTCTTGCCGCTCTTGTCGCCGGTGTCGTTCTGCGCCGGCTTGCCCGCCCGAGAGGACTGGGCCGACGGCTGCCCGGAACCGGTGTTCTGCGTCGGCTGCTGCGACGACCGGTCCTGCGCCGGCTTCGACGCATCCTTGGTCGCGGTCGGCGACGCCGACTTCGAGGCGCCCTCGTCCCGGCTGCCGGAGCCGTTCTCGCAGGCGGTGAGGGCGAGGGCGGTAAGGGCGGCGCCGGTGGCGGCGAGAAGGCGGGCGTGGCGGAAGGTGCTCATGGCTGTTCCTTGTCCGTGCAACGGGATTGAGTGCATCCGCTCGATCGGCTGCCGGGAGCGGCGTGCTTGGATGACCAGAGCCTGTTCCGTCTTCCGTCCCAACCGCCTCATCCGGCGGGCGATCAGGGACACTGGAACGACTGCGGCGGGCCTGACCTGGAGAAACGCCCATTCCCTGGAACGGGGAACGGGACGTGGGGGATGGAGGAAGGGTGTCGGAAGGCACTGCGGCGGCCGATTTCGCGGCGCTATTGCGGCAGTTCAAGGACCGCTCGGGGCTCAGCTACGGGGTCCTCGGCAAACGGCTGCACATGAGTACGTCGACGCTGCACCGGTACTGCAACGGGGATGCCGTCCCTACCGACTACGCGCCCGTGGAGCGGCTGGCCCGGCTGTGCAAGGCCTCGCCGGAGGAGCTGGTGAAGCTGCATCGGCAGTGGGTGCTGGCGGATGCGTTGCGGGGGAGGAAGGGGGCGGCGGAGGCAACTGTGGCTCGTACGGAGGCCGGGGTGACCCCTGTTGGGGATGCGCAGGCCGCCTCCGATGATGCGGCCGTCGTGCCCGACGCCCCCGAAGTTGCGTCGGAGCTCACGTTCGATCCCGCCCCCGCCGACCTCCCCGGCCCCCTCCAGCCCACGCGTCCCGACCGCACCCGCCGCCTCAACCGTCGTACCGCCGTGCTCGCCGGTGCCGCCTTGGCCGTCGTTCTCGGTACCGTCGCGTCGGCCGTGGATCTGTCGTCGGGCGGGAAGCAGAGCGACGAAGGCCGGGGCAGGCCCGTCGGTGCAGCCGCCTCGGAGGACGTCTCCGCCCAGCCGACCAAGGCCTCGCCGAACGCGTCGGTGTTTGCCTCGAAGAGCGCCAGGCCCGGCGGGACGAACTCCCCGTCCGCAACCCCGCCGAAGAGCGGATCCAACGGCGGAGCAGGCGCCGGTGACAAGACGGACGCCGGTGCTCCGCTGACCGTGAACACCCGTCCGCACAGCTGGGAACACCCCTGTTCCCAGCACTACTTGATCGACCGGCCCGCGACACAGGTCGGTGCCCCGCCGGTGGAGCAGGACGCACCGGCCTGGGTCGGGGCGCACAAGGCGGTGACGGCCGGGGAGCAGCTGGTGACGCTGACCGTGCAGGGAACCGGCGAGGAGACGGTGGTCATCGAGAGTCTGAAGGTCCGGGTGGTCGGCAAGGACATGCCGCTGGCCTGGAACGACTACGTGATGGGCGTCGGGTGCGGGGGTGGTGTGCCGGCTCGGCCCTTCACCGTGGCGCTCGATGCCGCGCAGCCGATCGTCGTGGCCGGGGCCGGGCAGCGGGACTTTCCGTACAAGGTGAGCGAGTCGGATCCGGAGGTCTTCAGGATCACGGCCGACGCGTCGGCGTACGACGTGACCTGGAATCTGGAGGTGACCTGGTCCAGTGGTGAGCGGAAGGGCACGTTGGTCGTCGACGACGGCGGGAAGCCGTTCCGGACGAGTGGCAACAACGGGCGACCGGCGTACGAGTTCCCGCTCGGCGGCGAGAAGTGGCTGAAGTCGACCGGAGGACAAGGCGATTGAGGCAGTTGACGCTGCTGAGCAAGAACTGGGCGAATCGACGCGGGAGTTCGTAGAGAACCAAGCATTCACGGATGCCGTAGGGCGGGCGCTCTCAGCACACCGCATCGCAGGGCGACAGAGCACGCGCCCAAGCGTCCCGAGTGTGGCCGACCGTTGGCGCCCTGCGGACTGATGCCCAGTCGGCGAGAGCGGCAGCAGGAACGCGCCTGTTGCTCGCTCTGGCGGTGTTCAGAGCGGCACCTCTGGTGGCGCTGAGCCGACCAGGATGCTGTGCTTGCGCCGGGTCCTTCACGCGTAGTTCGGCGACCACTCCCCCACCGGACTGGGGCCGGCTTCCGGCGCGGCGTCGGACTCGCCCGCGTGGCGTACGGAGTGAGGGGCCTTGCTTCGGCGACCCGCGGGTCGGCGAGATGCTCGTCGCGGCACGCCAGCGGGGGCTGGGGCCCCGCACCGATGCCGACCTGCTGCCGGTGCTGCTGCAGCTGCTCGGAGCCGAGCAGCCTACCGATCGATGGGCCAGCCGGATGAGCCGCAGCCGCCGCATCGAGCATGCCCGCGAAGCCCTGCAGGAGGCGGCCGTGTCCACCGACCGGCCACCGACTGCACCCACCCTTGCTCTCAGGCGGAGCGCAGGGACAGCGATACCGAAGCCGTCAGCTGGAAGAACGGGCGACGCTGGTCAGTGACGTGGTCGACGCCGCACGGCTCGCCAGGCGTCAGGCCGCCGGCTTGGCCCCGCCGACCATCCCGCCGCCGCTCGGTGAGCAAGCCCGCCGGCGCAACCTGTTCCTGCTGCCCGAGCCTGAGGACAGCGACACGCCGGACGAATCGGAGAGGTCATGAGCACCAACACCGATAGGTCTCCTGCGCCGTTCCTGCTGCCGGTCTCCCTGGCGGATCGCGAGACGGCCGAGGGCTGGCGCGGGTGGCGGCTGTCGCGGCGTCAGTTCGCGTCTGCCCCTCGCATCGACCTGGCGGCCTTCCGCGCGATGAGCCCCCGGCAGAGGGCACTGCACGAGCTGCACCGGGAGGCCACCCACAGCAATCTGCCGCTGCTGGAAACCCCGATGAGCGCTGCGGTCGCCCGCCTGATGCGCTCACGCCTGCGGCGCGGGGCGATGAAGCACAAGGCCAGCACGCGGCCCGGGTTGATGATCGACGGCGGCGGCTGCCAGAGCAAGACGGAGACTGCCTTTGAGGTCGCCGCCGCTTTCGAGGACGCCTGGCTCGACATGCATCAGCAGCTCAACCCGGACAGTGTCACGGGGGTACGGGACCTGCATGCCCCCGTCGCCTACGTCCAGACCCCGGTGACCGCGAAACCGAAGAGCACGTGCAAGGCCGTGCTGGACTTCTTCGGCGCCGACCACAGGGGTTTACAATGTGAAAAGTTCTTCAATTCCACAGGTGATGGAGCGTGGCGGTGGGCGGTTTCGCTGAGGCGGCTCGGGAGCGGGTTCATCAGGCTCGGGCTCGGCTGCAGGCTGCTTCCGAGGCGGATGACGTCTACGAGGTGTCGCTTGCGGCTGATGAGCTGGAGGACGCGTTGCGGGTAGCTCGCAAGCATGGGATGGCACTGGAGGATGGGGTGAGTGAGGGATGACTGCGGCTCCGGTTCCGCTGTATCAGGCGAAGGCCGAGTTCTTCCGGATGCTGGGGCACCCGGTGCGCATCCGGGTTCTCGAGTTGTTGCAGGACGGGCCGATGCCGGTACGGGACCTGCTGACCGCGATCGACATCGAGCCCTCGAGCCTTTCACAGCAGTTGGCAGTGCTGCGCCGCTCGGGCATCGTCCGGGCAACCCGGGAGAGTTCGACGGTCGTCTACGAACTGGCGGGCGGGGATGTTGCCGAGCTGCTCGCAGCCGCCCGCCGCATCCTGTCCGTGCTGCTGACCGGCCAGCAGGAACTTCTGGCCGAGCTGCGTCTGGCGGAGAAGGAAGCCTCCTGATGAAGGCCGGCCGGCATGTGCCGCAGGGAGCAGGGGCACAGGCCGACGAGGCCATGCGCTGCTGCTCGTGATGCTCTGGCTTCGTGTTCTTCAGAAGCCGCTTGACTGGGATGACTGTGAGGGATGACGTGGCGCGCAGAGCAAAGCGCGAAGAGCAGGACCTGGAGAAGTGGAAGGAGCGCGGTGTGATGCTGCGCGTCTTCGTGTACGTCTTCGCCACCCACTTGTTCGCCGGTTTCGTCTGGCTCCTGTTCTACGTGGGCGAGCACGCGCAGAAGTGACACATCGGTCGGCTACAGCCCCGAGGGCCGGGCAGCCGGCCCAGCTGCCCGGTCCGTCCGTGAGGCACGCCGCTGGTCACGGCAATGCAGCTCTTGTCGCCTGTCGGATGTGACGATCGGCGGCGGTAGTCCGACCTTGCGAGTCCGCCTGACGTCCGTCTCGCGAGGGTGTGTGCTGATCAGCAGAAGCGTCCCGCGGCGGGAGTGGCGATGGGCGAAGGGGAGCAGGGGAGCGAAGGTGACGCTGCGGGCCCCGTGGGCGGTGAAGCGCGTGCGTCAGCGCAGTTGGCGGCCGTGCGCCGGCTGGTGGAGCGGTTCGGTGACGTGATCACCGACCGGGTCGAGGACAGTGTGCCGTGCGGGACGGCGGACCTGGTGACCGCCGTCGTCGCGTCCAGTGCCGGAGCGCCGGAACGGCTGAGCGATCAGGACGTGCTGGATGCATTGATGCTGCACGGCCGTCTGCTGCAGCGGTTTGACGACAGGGTCGACAGGGTGTTGGACGGGGCGGCAGTGCGGGGGCTGCCCCTGAAGGAGAACCCCGCGCGCTTGCTGCACGAGCGTTTGACGCAGCGCTTGGACGAGCGGACCCGGCAACTCTTGCAACTGGCCGCTGAGCGGAACATCCCGCCCGAGCACAGTGCCTCGGCCCTGGGCCGGCGGATGCGCCCGGACCTGCGTCTGCTCGGCGACTGAACGGGCCGGGTGCTGCCGCCGCCCGGCGGGAGCACCGGTCGCGAGGTCAGGCTTTCTTGAGGAACTGGGTCTTGAGGACCAGGCCCTTGACCTTCTTCGTGTTGCACTCGACCTCTTCGGCGTTGCTGGTGAGCCGGATGTTCTTCACCAGCGTTCCACGCTTGAGGGTTTCCGATGTGCCCTTGACCTTGAGGTCCTTGGTCAGTGTGACGGAGTCGCCGTCCTGCAGCGGGGTTCCGTTGCTGTCCTTCACCACGGTGTCGCTCATCGCTGTGTCCTTGCCTGTCTGTCTGTGTGCGGGTGTTGCTTTCAGCTGCAGCCGCGAACGGCGGTGTTCTGCGGGCCGGGCCAGTCGTCGCTGCACCATTCCCTGACCTGTTCCCCTGCGTGCCGGTGGGCGGCGAGTGCGGTGGGCAGGTCGGTGTGGACGGGGATCGGCGGATGGGTGGTGTCGGGGACGAGGGAGCCGTCGGCGGGGATGGCGGCCAGTTCCAGGCTCCGTCCTTCGGCGGTGAGCTCACGGGATGCCTGGGCGACGGCGAGCTGTCCGCCGGCGGACCAGCCCCGAAGTTCGGTGAGGTCGAGGATGACCGGCCCGGTGCCTCGCGCCAGGACCCAGTGGACGGCGCCGGAGAAGCGGTGCACGGCGTCGGCGCCGAGGAACCCGGCGAGGGAGAGGACGCCGAGGTTCTGGTGGGTGGTGTAGCGCCACTCGATGGTCATCGCTGCTCTTTCGTTCGTCCCAGGGGGAGGGTGGTCCACACGCTCTTGCCGCCGCCGTCGGCGTCCTGGCGCAGGACACAGGTGCCGCCGATGCCGGCC
Source organism: Streptomyces sp. NPDC006208 (assembly GCF_040613775.1). Classification (NCBI taxonomy): domain Bacteria; kingdom Bacillati; phylum Actinomycetota; class Actinomycetes; order Kitasatosporales; family Streptomycetaceae; genus Streptomyces; species Streptomyces sp. NPDC006208. The sequence continues at coordinate 172,104 of NZ_JBEXSW010000013.1, forward strand.
GTGACCTCGGCGATGGTGGCCAGTCCGCCGCTGCCGCCGGCCGCGGTGACGATGCCGGGGTGGTAGGGGTGGCGGTCGTGCACGGCGAAGGCCAGCGTGTCGTCGCCGGCGGCCAACGTGACGGTCAGACTCGGGGAGAGGGCGGCGGCGTGCCGGACGCTGTTGGTGACCACCTCACTGAGGATCAGCAGCGCGGGCCCCATGGCGGGGTGGGCGGCGTGGATGCCCCATGAGGCGAACGTCATCTCGGCGGTCTGGCGGGCCAGGCGCACGGAGGCCGGCACGGTGGGCGCGGTCAGCACGTGACGGTGCGGCAGGTCGGAAGGCTGCATCACGCTTTGCCCTGCCCCTGCCGAGTGTGCCCGGGAGCCTGGGCGGCGGTGCTGTGGGTGAGGCGGAAGCCGGTCACTGTCTGGGGGTGGATGCGTATGAGGCTGTCGTGCGGGCCGTGGCCCCAGCCGGTTAGGGTGCGGCGGTAGTGGGCGGCCTCATCGGGGTCGGTGAGGTGCTCGGCCAGGCCGGTGGCCGTCACCATCCATCCGGTGCCGCTCGGTGTGCGGATCTCGTCCGTCTCGTATGTGAGAGCGATTCGGCCCTCCAGTGCGGTGGCCTGGACGGGCGCGCGGACGATGAGGCGGCCGTACTCGAAGACGTGGACGGCCGGCCGCACCAGCGTGCTGCCGCGCCGGACGTGGATGAGTCGACCCTGTTGCGCGCCTTCCAGCAGCCACAGGGCTTCGGTGCCGGCGACCTCGATCATCTGGCGGTGGGAGGTGGGGGCGGTCATTTCGCAACCTCCTGGACCGCGGAACGATGTGGCTGGGACGGGACGGCGGGGATGACTCCGCTGCCCTGAAGGTGGACGCGGGCTGCGGCGATCGCCTCCGGGGTGGTGACGTACTCGCGGCCCTGGCGGCGCAGCGGCTCCAGGAGGCCGACGGAGGTGAGGGCCTGGCGCTGGGCGGGCCGTATGCCGGACATCATCACCGCGATCCCGCGCCGGCCGAGCTTGTCGATCGCGTCCTTGAGGACGAGCGCGCCGGTGGCATCCACGGTGGTGATGCGGGACATGCGCAGGATCACCACGCGGACGTCCGCGACGTCGGACAGTTCGAGCAGGAAGCGGTGCGCGGCGGCGAAGAACAGCGGGCCGTCGATGCGGTAGGCGACGATGTGCTCGGCCAGCAGGGCGTGTTCCTCGTCGCTGTGCTCGCCGGGCAGGTCGGCGCGGAAGTCGACCTGGTCCATGCGGGCCTGCTGCGCCACCGCGCGCAGGGCCAGGGCGCCGGCCACCACCAGGCCGATGATTACCGCGTAGACGAGGTCGAGGGCGAGTGTGGCCACGGCGGTGAGCACGAGGACGAGCGCATCCGAGCGGGTGGCCCTGGCCATCGCGCGCAGGGCTCCGACCTCGACCATGCGGATCGCGGTGGCCAGCAGGACACCGGCGAGCGCGGCGAGCGGAATCCTCGACACGAGCGGGGCGGCGGCGAAGACGATGACGGCCAGGACGGCAGCATGGGTCAGGGACGCCAGGCGGGAGGAGGCGCCGGTGCGGACGTTGACCGCGGTACGGGCGATCGCGGCCGTCGCCGGGACGCCACCGAACAGCGGCGCGGCCAGGTTCGCGATGCCCTGCCCGAACAGCTCCTTGTCCGGATCGTGCTGCTGACCGACCGTCATGCCGTCCGCGACCGTGGCCGACAACAGCGATTCCAGCGCCGCGAGCGCCGCGACCGCGATCGCCGGGGCGAGCAGCGAACCGAGCGCGGCCAGGTCCAGGAAGGCGAGGGAGGGGGCTGGCAGCCCGGTGGGCAGGTCCCCGATCGGAGCCGCGTCGTCGAAGGCGAACAGCTGGGCGGCGAGCGTGGCGGCGATCACCGCGACGATGGAGAACGGGATCGTTGGCCGCCATCGCGCACCGGCCAGCATGACCGCGGCGACCGCGGCCGCGAGCGCGACGGCGGTCCAGTTCGGAGCCTTGACGAACTCCTCGACTGCCCGCCAGGCCACCACCAGGACCCGCTCGCCCTCGGGCTTGGCGACCCCGAGCGCGTTCGGGACCTGCTGCAGGGCGATCACGCAGGCGATACCGAGCGTGAAGCCCTCCACCACCGGGGCCGGGATATAGCGCATGTACCGGCCTGCCCTCAGCAGCGCGAGGCCGATCAGGATGAGCCCGGCCAGCAGCCCGACGGTCAGGACCCCGCCCGGTCCGTACTGGGCGACGATGGGTACCAGCACCACGGTCATGGCGCCGGTGGGGCCGGAGACCTGCAGGTTCGAGCCGCCGAACAGCGCAGCGAGCGCCCCGGCGACCACCGCGGTCACAAGCCCCGCCTCCGCGCCGAGCCCGGAGGACACCCCGAAACCGAGCGCGAGCGGCAGCGCCACGATCGCCACGGTCAGGCCCGCCAGCAGGTTGCGGCGCGGCTGATGGCCCATGGCTCTCAGGTCGGCGCGGGCGGGCAGCAGAGAACGCACCCGGCCCAAAGCCGGGGAAAGAATGATGCTCACCTGGCTGTGACCTCGGCATCCCGCAGCTCGGCCAGCAGCTCGTTCTGCCCAGCCAGCATCTCGGTCAGGATCCGTCGCGCGGCACGCATCAGATCCGCCACGTCCCCGCCTGCGAGCGCGTACACCACGGTCGAACCTTCCCGTGTGGAGGTCACGATCCCGGAGCGGCGCAGGACCGCCAGCTGCTGCGACAGCGCCGACGGCTCGATCTCGATCGCCGCCAGCAGATCCCGTACCGGCATCGGACCGTTCTGCAGCAGCTCCAGGACGCGTATGCGCACCGGATGCCCCAGCATCCGGAAGAACTCGGCCTTGGCCTGATACAGCGGAACCGGCACGGACTCACAGACCCCTCATCGCCCCACGGGCGGGGCATCGGCTGGTGCTGTGCCCGCGGCTACCTGCGAACACAGCAAACACAGCATGTATTGAATTGCAGAATTTTGCAATTCGTGGATCCGTGGGCCGGCATCGCCCGTCGCGTGCATGATCCGGTCCAGCCGGCTCAGCGCGGCACTCGGAGCGGTCCGGCCGTCGAAGGACAGAGCCCGCAGCATGCTGCGGATCTGGGACATGGCGGCTGCGGCCTTGAGGTCACCCGCTTCGACTCTTTCGCGCGCGGTGCATGCGTGCGTTGCATCCATGTCGATGCTGCAGCCCCGCCTTGTCTTCCCGCCCTCGGCAGCGAGCTGCGCTTCGCTCTTCGTGGGCCATACGTGGGCCAGAGCGAAGCCGCAACGGCTGAGGGTAAACGAACTCGCAGGTCAGGGGATTCCGGCAGCGACTTCCGCGACGCTCTGGAAAACCGTGCTGGCCGCTCTTCCGCAGCCCGTGCTGCACCGAGGTGCTCAGGCATCACGCAGTGTTCGCGCCCGCAGTCCGTCCAGGCGCCGCCGCGGCCCGGAGGATGGACCTCCGGGCCGCCGGACCTCAGTCGGCCTGGGCGAGCGGTGCAGCCGCAGTGTCCCGTGGCGGCTCGCCCCCGGTGAGTCGCTCACACAGAGCGGCCCGGTCGGGCTTCCCCGCCGGGGTCAGCGGGAGTTCGTCCACGACCAGCAGGCGTTCGGGGTGCTTGCGGCGCTCCAGTCCGCGCAGGGTGAGGTGTTCACGGAGCGAGTCGAGGGTGGGGGCGCCGTCGGAGCGTGGCACCACGCAGGCCGCCAGACGCTCCCCCATCAGCTCGTCGGGAACGCCGACACACACGACGTCCCGGACCAGCGGGTGTGCGCCGATCTCCCGCTCCACCTCGGCCGGGCTGATATTGGCGCCGCCCCGGATGACGATGTCCTTGAGCCGGCCGACGACGTGCAGGACGCCGTCCTCGTCGAGGAAGCCGAGGTCGCCCGTCCGTACCCAGCCGTCGGACGTGCGGTAGCGGCCGTCGAGTTCGGGGGCACCCACGTAGCACATGGGTGTCATCGGTCCGCGCGCGATGATCTCGCCGATGCAGCCGTCCGTCACCTCGGCCCGGGATTCCGGGCCGGTGATGCGGATCTCGGCCACCCGCGGGTCGGGGCGGCCGGCGACCACGCCGACGCCGTCGGTGGGCGGAGTGGTCCTGTCCAGTCCGGTGTGGCAGTTGACCCCGTCGGCGGAGCCGTAGAGGTTGACGACCGGGCAGCCGAACGCTTCCGCGGCGGCGGCCGCGGTGGTCTCGTCGAGCGGGGCTCCGCCCAGGACCAGGGCCGTCGGGGCGGGCAGCTTCTCCCCGGTGTCCTCGAGCCGGTCGAGCATCATCCGCACCATGGTGGGCACGCCCAGGATGTGCGTGGGCTCGTGCTGCCGTATCGCCTCGATGGCGGCGTCCGGCGTGAAGTGGTCGAGCAGGACGAGTGTCCCGCCGTGCCGGGCAAGGGTGACCGATGTGCCGTTGGAACCGAAGGCGGAGGCGAGCGGTACAAGGAACAGACAGCGCGGCGGAGTCTTGTCGGGGAGGAGGGAGGCAAGGAAGTTGCCGCGTCCGCCCGCGAGCGCGTTGTGGGAGTACGCGACCATCTTCGGCTCGGCCTCCGAACCGGACGACACCAGGATGCGGGCGGCGCTGTCGGGGTTGGGCCGGGCGGGCACGAAGCCGCTCGGGTCGGAGCGCAGCAGCTGCGAGAGCGGAACCGTTCCTTCAGGAGCGGTTCCCGGTCCCGCTGCGATGACGTGCCGCAGCGCGGGCAGTGCCGCGGACACGGTGTGCAGGTCCGCGGCGTGGTGGGAACCCCGGTGGTCGACGGCGGCGATGGCAGCGACGGCTTCGGCGCGGCGCAGCAGGCACTCGGCCTCCAGGCTGCCCCGGCCGACGGGGAACGGCAGGGCTATCGCGCCGAGGGCGGCGAGCGCCAGATCGGCGATGACGGCGTTGCGGTTGTTGGGGAGCTGAACGCCGACCACGTCACCCGGTCGTATGCCGAGCTCTCTGAGCCCGGAGGCGAGACTTCGCACCTTGCGGTCCAGAGCCGTGTAACAGAGTTTGCCCTTGGCGTCGAGAACGGCCGTGCGGTGCAGGTCCGCGACCTGGCGGGCGCGGAACAGGCTGTAGAGGTCGAGGTCGGGACAGGTGCCGTCGATCACCCAGGATCGGCGGAGTTCGGCGGGCAGCAGGTCGTGCAGTTCGACGGTCACGCGAAGCTCCAGGGGTCGGGGACGACGGGGGCGCCGTGCGCATCGCGGCTGATCGAGCCGGTGAAGCGCGAGTCGTGATGCAGGTCGGACAGGTCGGTGGTGACGCGGGTCGCGCTCAGGCCGTGGGTGTGCAGCAGGCGCAGGGCGTCGTCCGTGGGCAGACCGCGCAGGTCGTACGCGGCCGCGGCCGCGGCGCAGTCGTCGCCCGGGGCGACCCAGCCGTCCGCCGTGGGCAGCGGACGGCGGAACCCGGCCGGGCGTCTCGGGTTGTCACCGCGGACCGCCCGGCGCAGGGCGGGTGCGGTCAGCACGTCGGCCGCGCCGAGCAGGGAGGAGTCCACCCGTACGCCGTGGCCGATGCGCTCCCGCAGGAGCAGCCCGGCCAGGACCGCCTCTGCGCCGAGCAGGCCGCCGAACACATCGAGCAGGGTCATCAGGGAGGGAGCCGGCTTCTCGTCCTCGGGGCGCACGGCCTCGCCGACACCGGTGCGGGCCTGGACCACGAAGTCGGTCCCCATGGGAGCGTCGGTGAGCCGTCCTGCCCAGCCGCTGGTGCAGGCGTACACCAGCGCGGGGTTGACCGGGGCGAAGTCATCGGCGTCCAGGCCGAGTTCCGCGGCTTTGCCCGGAGCCCAGTTGTGCAGGAACACATCGGCTTCCGCAGCCATCTCCCGCAGGCGGCGCCGGTCCGCTTCGGCCTTGATGTCGACCTCGACGGCCTGCTTGCCCCGGTTGAGCGCAAGCCAGCGGGCGGAGATCCCCGAGCAGGCGGGCGGCATGCCGCGCAAGGGGTCGCCGCCCGGCGGTTCGATACGGATCACGTCGGCACCGAGCAGGCCCAGAAGGTGCGCGGCCAGGGGAGCCTGGATCCGTCGCCCTGCCTCCAGCACGGTCAGGCCCGCAAGGGGCCGTCCGAGGACGGGGCCGGGGCCGCGCGTGCGGGGCATACGGCCGGGTCCCAGGACGTCCAGGGCCCAGGGTGCCGCGCCGTCGTGTTCCGCGGCTCTTTCGGCGAGCGTGCGCAGGACGCAGACCTCGGCCCCCGAGACGGAGGCGGCCTGCCGGATCCGGTGCAGGGGGTGCGCCTGTGCCGTGGTGTGGAGCGCCTGCGGGAAGGGGGCGCAGGCCGTCGCATAGCGGAACTGGAACGGCCGCCAGCCGGCGCGTACCGCATCCGCCGGCGCCTCCAGGGCACGCCAGAAGGCGGCCCACACTCCCGCGTCCAGAGTCTCCAGTTCGAAGAGAATCCTGTCGGCCGAGACGAAGGGCGGCCCGCCGGGCGCGAGTTCGGCCGCCTCGCCCTCGTCCGCTCCCGCTGCGGCCACGTACTGGGACACGGCGAGCAGTCCGGCCCGGTCGGCCCGGGTGGTGACCTGGGCCGGGGAGCAGCCGCGCGCCTGGCCCAGCAAGGCGGCGAGGAGCCCCTGCACAGTGAGGACGGCGGTGGCCGCGGCCGTGAAGTCGGCGGCCAGGCCACGCGGTTCACCGTCGCGTCGCCCGTGTACGGCCATGATGCCGGTGGCCGCCTGCACGGTGGCCTCGTCGTCGATGCCCGTCCCCCGGCTCGCCCACGTCGTACGGGCCTCGGCCGGCGCGAAGTCTCCGCCGCTCAGCACGGTGTGGCCGGCCGGCCGGGCGCCGGGGGCGGTGTCGGCCGCCTGCGCCCCGAGAAGGCGCAGATGCCCGGAGAGCACACTCGTGATCTCCGGCGGTCCGGAGGTGTCGAAGCGCAGTGTGTCGAGTGGCTGAACCGTCTGCGTGGTGACTGGTGACGCCATGCCTCTCCTCTCCTGGCGACACGGCGGTGGCCGTCGCCCCGGGGTCGTTCGGAACGTGGGAACTCCGGAGCGTTCGCACCCGACCAGTTCCACGTAGAAGACAGTCGGACAGGCGTTCCCACGAGTTCCCGGCCAACCGAAGGAGAGCAGTGACCAATCGAGTCGGCGAAGAGTCGTCCCGTCCCCGACCCGGATGCAGCCGACCGGAGTTGCGGGAACGGGTCGAGGAGTTCGTCCGCGGCCGCGTGATCCCGCGCGAACCGGTACTGGACGCCGGCGGGGCCGACGCCGTGTCCGCATGGGACGAACTGCGGAGCCAGGCCAGGGCGGAGGGGCTGTGGGCGCTGCCTCTGCCGGCGGAACTGGGGGGCCACGGGCTCACCCTGAGCGAGTACGCCGAACTGGCCGAGGCCGAGGGGGCCAGCGACCACGGGCCGGCGGCTCTGGGCTCCGCTCCCCTGCTGGACGTGTCGATGCTGGCGCGGCACGCCGGAGCGGGTGTCCGTGAGCGGTATCTGAAGCGGCTGGTGGCCGGGGAGATACGGTCCTGCTACGCGATGACCGAGCCCGATGTTCCCGGCACCGACCCGTTCCTGACAAGAACACATGCCAGGCAGCTGGGGGACGGAAGCTGGCGCATCACCGGGCGCAAGTGGTTCACCTCCGGAGCCGCGAACGCCGACCTCATCACCGTCCTGGCCCGCACCGACGGTAGCGCCGGCGACCGGGAGGGACTGTCCCTCCTCCTGGTGCCCACCGACTCCCCCGGCTTCCGTGTGGTGCGCGAACTGCCCGTCCTGGGCATGACCGGTCAGTGGGAGGTCGAACTCGACCAGGTCAGCGTGCCGGCCGGCCATCTTGTCGGCGAGCGCGGCCAGGCCCTCTCCATCGCCGGCGAACGGCTGCAGTGGGGCCGTGCCCTGCGCTGCCTGCGCTGGCTCGGCCAAGGGCGGCGAGCCTTCGACCTGATGTGCGAGCGCGCCGTCACCCGAAGCGGCTCCCGAGGACCGCTCGCCTCCCACCAACTCGTCCAGCAGCATGTCTTCGACGCACTGCTCGCCCTGCGCACCACCCGTCCGCTCGTCCACGAGGCCGTCGCACTCATCGACGCGGGGCGGGACGCACACATCGAGGTGGGCCTGGCCAAGGTCGCGGCGGCCCGCATGCTGCAGCAGGTCGCGGACGCGGCCATCCAGGTCCACGGGGCCGCCGGCCTCGGGCCGGACACCGCGCTGCCCGCGCTGTTCCGCACCGGCCGGGCCGCCCGCATCCTCGACGGACCGGACGAGCTGCACATCACCTCCGTGGCGCGACGGGTACTGCGCGGCTACGCGAGGAGCGCTACACCTGAGTGATGTCGACCAGGCCGGTGAGCGCGGCCAGACCAAGGGTCAGGAAGAAGTCGCCCCAGATCAGTTCGTGGCGTACCGCGGTGCCCTTGGCGGTGTCGTAGCAGCCGTCGAGCAGCATGCCCGCGGGACGGTGTGCGGCAGCCCCGTCCGCAGCAGGCCGGGAGAGATGCGCCTCGACCAGACGGTTCAGGACGGCAACGGCCCGGCAGGAGCACGCGCGTGCCGTGGACCCCGGTATGCGCGCGAGTTTCAGCAGAGCAACGGCCGTGATCGCGGCGGCCGAGGTGTCGAGGGGCCCGTCGGGACGGGAACGGTCGGCGAACGGCACGAGGGGGTTGGACGGCGACGTCGCCTCGGACAGCAGCCGTTCGGCCGCGCGGACGAGCCTGTGCGGCGGCGGTCCGGGCGTCTGGTGCAAGGCGTCGGCGACGGCCAGGAGCAACCACGCCCTCCCCCGGCTCCAGCCCGGCGGCGGGTCCTCGCAGGGGTGCCAGCCCGTCTCGGCGTCGAAGCACCAGGCCGGCCGGGGCCCGTCGTCACCGAGGCACAGATCGAGGTGCCGTTGCAGATGGGCCTCGGCCGCTGCGGCTCCTCCGGGTCCTGCGGCAGCGAGCAGCGGGACCATGCCGGGCACCCCGTCCGCACGCGCCAGCAGCCGTGGACCGCCCAGTGCCGATCCCCAGGGAATCAGGCCGAGTCCGGGATCCATGGCCCCCAGACATGCCTGGGCCGCCCGTGAGCGAAGTGCGGTGGCCTCACCGTCCCCGAACGCCAGGGCGGTGCCGTACCAGAGGATCAGGCCCCGCGTGACCGTATCGGACTCCGCCCACGGCGCGAGGCGCGCCGTGCACTCCGACGCGGCCGCCCGGTCGGCCTCGGCACCGGTGTACCGTGCCCGCAGCCAGAGCAGGCCGGCCCAGAACCCCCCGGTCCACGAGCCGCGGCCGGTCGTGGTCCACCGGCCGCTGCCGGGGTCCGCGTACAGGGGGAAGCGCGTTCCGACGTCGGTCCTGGTCACTGCAGCTCGGTCGAGTACGGACGCCAGGGCACGGCCGGCCCAGTCCTTCCGGGTCACGCCGCTGCTCCCGTTCGTTCCCGCCGGTCGCGTACGGCCCAGGCCACCGCGACGGCGCAGGCGGCCGCGAACTCCGCCGCCACCAGCAGCCAGCCGGCTCCGTAACGGCCGCTCTCCGCGAGCAGCCCGAACAGCGGTGGCCCGACCGCGAATCCGGCGAAGAACCCTGCGGCGACCAGTGCCGAGTCCTGTCCCGCGCGGCCGGGTGCGGCGCGCTGCATGACCAGCACCATGGAAACCGCGTTGCCGGAGACGGCGAACACTCCGACAGCGACAGCTGCGACCCACGCCAGCGGGGCTGCGTACAGGGCGGCCGCGAGAAGACCCGCCGCCATCACCGATCCGGCCGCCAGCCATCCAGGCAGCCACTCCGCGCGCCCGGGTCCGGCCGCCTTCGACCAGCCCACCCGGCCGACGATCCCCGCCACGCCGAGCACAGCCACCAGGGCAGCGGCCGCGGTGGGGCCCATGCCGAGTTTCTGTGCGCCGAACAGCGCGAGATAGGTGTTGACCGAGGCGATGCCGCTGCCCAGCAGCAGCGAGAAGACCGCCAGCCACGCCACGAGGCCGCGCGGCACGAGCGACGGGCGCGGGCCCGCCGCGGGCGGCGGAGGGTCGGACGGAAGGGCGCGCAGCGTCCAGAGCCCCGTGAACAGTGCCGAGGCGGCGGCGGTCCACACGGCGCCGCGCCAGCCGAGCCCGCCAGCCAGCGCGGCGAGCGGCAGCCCGGCCGCGAAGGCGCCCAGCTGAACCCCCGACTGTTTCGTTCCGGTCACCGCGCCGCGCCGGTCGGGCGGAACTGACGCCAGAATCGCCTTGTTGGTCGCGGGATTGGCGAGCGCCTGGGGCACGCCGCCCAGCGCGACCGCGGCCAGCAGCAGTGGGGCACCGGGTGCGGCACCGATCAGCGCCAGCGCGAGGGCGGAAACCGTCAGCAGAACGACGAGTGCGCGCCGCGGGCCGATCCGGTCCACCAGCCGCCCGCCGATAGGAGAGAGCACCGCTGCGGTACCGAAGCCGATCGTCGTCGTCAGGCCGAGCGCTGTCGGAGAGATACCCAGTTCGTCCACCAGCCGCGGGCCGAGCGCGCCGAGCAGGAACAACTGCAGCATCGAGAAAGCCATGGCACAGGTGAGCAGAGCCGTCAGCCGTCGGTCTGCCTGCCTTTCCGGACCGGTTGCCGGTGACGATGTGCCTACCGCCCCCACTGTGTCTCCCTTCCGCGCCGCGGCGCGGCACCCTGAGAACCATGTCAGGAGTCGGGCCTGCCAACTACCGGGTTCCGCAGGCCACTTGTGGCATGCGCCACATCTCGGGGACGGACGACGACGCGGCCGGAAATCTCCGTACCGGTCCGTGCCGGCCACGAGGGTGGAGTGCGAGGATGAGAGCGCCATGACCCCGGGCCGATGTTGTCGAGCGTTACGGGCTGCGATGTTCGCGGCCACCTGCGTGCTGCTCGCAGCCCTCGGTCACATCCTCATGTCGGGAACGGCTGTGCCGTGGTGGGCGATGGCCGCGGCGTTCGCCGGTACCGGCGCGACGGCCTGGGCCCTCGCGCGCCAAGAACGCGGAATCCTCGTCGTCACATCGGCCTCGGTCGCGGTCCAAGCCGTACTGCACTGCGGGTTCTCGCTGGCCCAGGCGACGGTGCGCCCGTCGCTGCCTGAGAGCTCCTCCTTCGCTCAGCAGTGGGCCCAGTACCTGCTGTGCGGAGCGAAGTCCGCCCTTCGTCCACCTTTCGAGGCCCTGCGCGTCGCGTCGGACGCCGGCCTCGGCAGACACCTGCACCACGCATCGCCGGGCGGCGCGGGCACGCTGATGCCGGGCGGGGGCGGTCACACCCACCACTCCATGGACGCGATGGCGGACAGCACGGCCACGCTCGCCGGACACGGCATGGCCGGCATGTCCCCGGTCGGGATGCCGGCCGCCCATCTGCTGGCCGCCTTGCTGTGCGGCCTCTGGCTCGCGTACGGGGAGCAGGCCGCGTTCCGGGTGCTGCGCGCGTTCGCGGGATGGCTCATCGCCCCTGTGCGGTTGCTTCTCCGCCTGCCCGCGCCTGCCCACCGTCCACGCATCCGCGACCGCCGCGCCCACCGGGCCCGCGCGTTGCGGCAGTTCCTGCTCGTTCACGCCATCACTTCACGGGGTCCGCCTGTGGGGGCCGCTGTCGTCTGACAGCTGGTTCCCCGAACGCGCGACGACTTCCGCCACGCGCCTCGGGCATCGGCCGCGCCACGCGCCAGGCCGTACGACTCACCGGCCCCGCCCATCGGTGCGGCGCCGGATCCCGATTCCCCGAAGGACATCAGGCGATGACACCTGCCCTGCCCCCACACGACTCCACCGCTGCCCGCAAGACGTCGCGGCATACGCACGGTGCGGACGAAGCAGTGACCCGACTGGCACTCGCCGCACGGGGTGGTGACCCGCAGGCCGTGGACCGCTTCGTCCGCGCCCTGCACCGCGACATCTGGCGTTATGTGGCCTATCTGAGCGCCGACCCGCAAGCCGCCGACGATCTCGCACAGGAGACGTTTCTCCGGGCCCTCGGCAGCCTGCACCGGTTCGAGGGCCGCTCCTCCGCGCGTACCTGGCTGCTGTCCATCGCACGGCGCACGGTGGTGGACAGCCTCCGCCACGCAGCCGCCCGGCCGAGGCTGTCGGAGAGGGACGACTGGCAGACAGCCGCCGAAGAGACCCAGCCACGCGGGGTCCCGGGCTTCGAGGACGGGATCGCCCTCGCCGAGCTCCTGGCGACGATCCCGGCGGAACGCCGGGAAGCGTTCGTCCTCACCCAGCTCCTCGGACTGCCCTATGCCGATGCGGCCAGGGCCATGGGCTGCCCCGTCGGCACGGTGCGCTCACGCGTGGCCCGTGCCCGCCTAGCGCTGATCGCCCTCCTGACGGACAGTGAGGCGCCGGCGGGGGCGCTCGCGCGATCGCCGCTGGACGACCGAGGCCGACGTACCGCTGCACGCACGGCAGTTCTCGAAGCCGCCATGGCCTGACGGCCTTGGGAGCGATCAAAGCGATCGACCTTGGCCACGAGTTGCACGAGGGCCCCGCCGTCACCTTCAACGGTGAGCACGTCATCGTCGCCCAGGCGCTGGTCCGGCCGGCACTGCCGTAGCGGCCTCGGAAGTGGCGGTGGCCGTGATCGGCCGGTGACGTGAGAAGGGCCGCACGGGTCGGGTGAGTTGTGAGGCTCACCTGGGCCCGTGTGACCTGCTTTCATCCTGCCGAGTCGCGGGGGCCGGCGGCTGCAGCCCCGGCGGCGATGGCCTCGGCCTCCCGGCGCTCGCCCTCGGCCTGCGAGCGCTTTCCGTACAGGGCGGTCCACACGCCCAGCAGGCCGAGCACCCCGTAGATCATGACGGGGCTGACCACCACCATGGTGCTGGTGGGCAGAACGTACGCCAGCGCGATCCGCACCGCCGCCTCGGCGAGGTATGCGACGCCCCAGACCGTGGTCATCACGTTCATGGTCCGGCGGAAGCCCTCGTACTGCCACAGGCCGTTCCACCAGGCGGTGCTCTGCGGTGTGCCATCGGTGGCGAACTTGCGGCCGAAGTAGAACATCAGCGGCCGCGAGGCGAGCAGGGTGGCCAGGCAGAGCAGCCCGAACAAACCGGTCACGGCGGAGTCCTTGATCAGCAGTGCCCGGGCGGAATGCGCGCCGACCAGCGAGACCACGGCCGTGATCACCAGGAAGACCAGGGTGACGACGGCGAATTCGTCGAGCTTGCGGCGCCAGGCCACGTGGACGGCGCTGTCGAGGACGGGCCAGGCGCCGCTGGCCAGCAGCGCCGAGAACTCGCTCCAGCCGTGGTCGACGAGCGCGTTGTACGTGACGATGGGCGCAACGACGTTGAGACCGATGGTCAGGATCCAGCCGAGTGCGGAGGCGGATCCGGAACGGGCGGGTGGCGCCGGGCGCGCCAGGGCTGTGGACATGCTTCCCCCCTGAGAAAAGCCTGCTGTACGCGTTCAAGGGGACGCTACGGGCACTGCGCGGCGCGGCACAGGGCCCCGCGCCTCAAATGATCACCAAGCGGTCCGGAATCCCCTGACTCCAAGGGAACGGGACGCTCAGGACACGATTCGCCGGACTGCGAGGATCGTGTCCTGCCGGCCGGTTCGACCATCTCCACCACGCACCGGGACGCGGCGCGTGCGCGTTGAACCGGCCATGTCGTTGACCACGGCCGACACCCTTGCAGCGACCCCGTCACCCACACATCCATGTGGCGCATCCGAGCCACGGCTCTGCCGAAGGACCACCTCGGTGCGCTCTGCCGCGGTCCTGGCGGGCGGCCAAGAGCGCCTGCGCGCACCGGCTCTCGCGGGGGCGACGGTTCCGCCGGGCGGGAACGCGTGACCCTCAAGGATCACGGGGCGTCCGGGCGCGGCTGCGGTTCGACGACGGCGTCGGTGTGCTCCAGCCGCTCGCCGTCCGCGAACGCCGAGGCGTACGCCTCGGCTCCGACCACGGCATGCCGGCGCTGTACGACGTGTCGCTGCTCGGCCTGATGTGGGGCACGCTCAACAGCTTCCTGCATGGTGTCGCCATCGTGGAGACGGCCAACGTCGGCGCCCAACAGTTCCTGCTGTGGGCGCACATGTGGCTGGAGGCCATCAAGACCTTCACGGCCGACCATGCGGCGCAGATCGACGCCGGCGACGGCAGGTTCCCGGCCGACGACGCCACGCTGGAGACGCACCTGGAGGCGCTCAAGCACCTCGTGCACGAGAGTGAGGCGCTCGGTGTCGACGCCGAACTCCCCAAATACTCCCAGGCATTGATGGAGCGGTCATCAACCAGGGCCACGCCAGGAACAGCTACGCCGCCGTGGTCAAGGCGTATCGCAAGCCCTCGGAGTAAGCGGCGCGGCACAGACCGCTTCCCGGTGAGGCAGCGGGGCCGGTACGACGGCGGTCACCGACCCGCCGGACCTGCCCCCGCTGCCGCCCGGGTCCACCAGGGGGAATCTCCATGAACCGGCACGTCACAACGCCGGCGTCTTCGACGAGTTCTACGCGGGATGACCCAGTACTTCGAGCGACCGCTGGAACCGCTGGGTTCTCGGCGATGTGGCAGTGCCGGACGCGTGCGCCGGTACCTTCGCCGTCCAGGCACGGACGGGACGAACCCGGCGGGTGGCTTTCCCTTCTGACGGTGAATCGGTAGGCAGCGGCCGTGCGGGCGGGTTCGACGACCGCCACGCACCACGGTGGGCCGCGTTCTGATGTACTGCGACCGCAAGATGCGATGCCGGGCCGACAGGGGCCAGGCCAGGGTTGCCTCAGCGACACAGATCACCGGCCACGTGTCTTCAACGAGCCTGCGATCCTAGGTAATGTGAGTGACTAAATTACCCGCGGGTAATCTCGCCATCCCCGCTCTCGCAATCCCCGCTCTCGCAGGCCCGAGGAGCCCCTCATGCAACTCACCGCGATCATTGTGTCGCTGGTGCTGGCCGTGGTCGGTGTCGCACTGTTCGGCCGAGCCATCGCGCAGATCTACCATTTCGTGAAGCTCGGCCAGCCGGTCCCCGCCGGATGGCGGACCAACGATCCCGTCGCGCGGACGGTCACCGTGGTCAGGGAGTTCCTCGGCCACACCCGTATGAACCGCTGGGGCATCGTGGGCATCGCCCACTGGTTCGTCGCTGTCGCCTTCTTCAGCCTCACCCTCACCCTCGCCAACGCCTTCGGGCAGCTCTTCCAGGCCGACTGGATGCTCCCTGTCATCGGCGGCTGGCTGCCGTGGGAGTTGGTGGTCGAGTGGTTCGGCACGACGATGACCCTGGGCATCCTCATCCTGATCGCGATCCGGCTGCTGAACCTGCCGTCCCGTGCGGGCCGCAAGTCGCGCTTCGCCGGCTCGAAGGCCGGGCAGGCGTACTTCGTCGAGTACGTCATCCTCACCATCGGTCTCGCGATCATGACTCTTCGGGGCCTCGAGGGCGCACTCCACCACGTCGAGGGTTACGAGGCCGCGTACTTCGCGTCGTACCCGCTGGTGCTGGCCTTCAAGGGACTGAGCACCGACACACTGCAGAACCTGGTCTACTTCACCGCCTTGATCAAGATCGCGGCCTCCTTCATCTGGATGATCACGGTCTCGCTGAACACGAACATGGGTGTGGCCTGGCACCGCTTCCTCGGCTTCCCGAACATCTGGTTCAAGCGCAACGCGGA